>NZ_CP192507.1:172500-481097 GCF_050613145.1 Lysinibacillus sp. LZ02
AGGTGGGAGGTACCCGTACCGCAAACCGACACAGGTAGTCGAGGAGAGAATCCTAAGGTGTGCGAGAGAACTCTCGTTAAGGAACTCGGCAAAATGACCCCGTAACTTCGGGAGAAGGGGTGCTCTGGTAGGGTGAAAGCCCGAGAGAGCCGCAGTGAATAGGCCCAGGCGACTGTTTAGCAAAAACACAGGTCTCTGCAAAACCGTAAGGTGACGTATAGGGGCTGACGCCTGCCCGGTGCTGGAAGGTTAAGAGGAGTGGTTAGCGCAAGCGAAGCTATGAATTGAAGCCCCAGTAAACGGCGGCCGTAACTATAACGGTCCTAAGGTAGCGAAATTCCTTGTCGGGTAAGTTCCGACCCGCACGAAAGGCGTAACGATCTGGGCACTGTCTCAACGAGAGACTCGGTGAAATTATAGTACCTGTGAAGATGCAGGTTACCCGCGACAGGACGGAAAGACCCCGTGGAGCTTTACTGTAGCTTGATATTGAAATTTGGTGCAACTTGTACAGGATAGGTAGGAGCCAGAGAAACCGGAGCGCTAGCTTCGGTGGAGGCGTCGGTGGGATACTACCCTGGTTGTACTGAATTTCTAACCCATGCCCCTTAGCGGGGTAGGAGACAGTGTCAGGCGGACAGTTTGACTGGGGCGGTCGCCTCCTAAAAGGTAACGGAGGCGCCCAAAGGTTCCCTCAGAATGGTTGGAAATCATTCGTAGAGTGTAAAGGCACAAGGGAGCTTGACTGCGAGACCTACAAGTCGAGCAGGGTCGAAAGACGGGCTTAGTGATCCGGTGGTTCCGCATGGAAGGGCCATCGCTCAACGGATAAAAGCTACCCCGGGGATAACAGGCTTATCTCCCCCAAGAGTCCACATCGACGGGGAGGTTTGGCACCTCGATGTCGGCTCATCGCATCCTGGGGCTGTAGTCGGTCCCAAGGGTTGGGCTGTTCGCCCATTAAAGCGGTACGCGAGCTGGGTTCAGAACGTCGTGAGACAGTTCGGTCCCTATCCGTCGTGGGCGTAGGAAATTTGAGAGGAGCTGTCCTTAGTACGAGAGGACCGGGATGGACATACCGCTGGTGTACCAGTTGTCGTGCCAACGGCATCGCTGGGTAGCTATGTATGGACGGGATAAGTGCTGAAAGCATCTAAGCATGAAGCCCTCCTCAAGATGAGATTTCCCATTACGCAAGTAAGTAAGACCCCTGAAAGACGATCAGGTAGATAGGTTCGAGGTGGAAGTGTGGCGACACATGGAGCTGACGAATACTAATCGGTCGAGGACTTAACCACATTTTGTGAATTGCACAATGCACCGTTTATCCAGTTTTGAAAGAACAACTTCTTTCTTAAAAGAGAGCTTCAAGACACAGTCATACGCCGTGTATTGGAGGTCGACCATAGTCTAGTGATGATGGCAAAGAGGTCACACCCGTTCCCATACCGAACACGGAAGTTAAGCTCTTTAGCGCCGATGGTAGTTGGGGGCTTCCCCCTGTGAGAGTAGGACATCGCTAGGCAAAATCAAAGGTCTGAGAGTTTCTCAGACCTTTTTTGTATTTAATAAATATAACAAAATCATACTATCTACTTAGGAGAGCTGAAAGGATGGAGATGCTTGGAGTCACGTGGTTAAGCTATTAGCATGCGAAATGCCCAGTGAGGACTGTCATTCCTTATATTTGCGGTATCCCACAGGTGAACTATTCCCAATGCTCGATCTAGCTGCCATATATACTTGATACTTTCATCAGGTTCAATTGTTTAATCTAGGTTGAATCTGACTGTTGGCTCATCCAAATGGACCATATCATAGACTGTAAGCTAGGTATGTAAAGACATGCGTTGTGAAGGGGGAAATAGAGCTGAAATAGGTTCACCGGGATAACTATTGTATTCCTCATAATGGAATTTGTCTTTTAGTTTATTACGAAGTGTAATTTCAATCTATTTCTCCCATATTAAATTCTAAAATTCTAGCGTAAAGGGATTTAATAATTGTAATATGCTGCTGGTCTAATTTCGAAGAAAAATTTGGATGTTACTGATACCAGTGTTGACGATGGAGATTAAAGCTATGCAATTCTTCATGTGCGCCTCGGTAAAGTCGAATTCGAACCGAGGTACCTGATGTAGCCAAGAACTAAATACATTTTAGTACAGAATTAGGGAAATGAATATGAAAAGAGGCGATTGATGAAAAAATCATCGGTCACCTCTTTTTGTTGTTAGTCTATGAGCAAATGAATTTTTTGGTATGTCCCTTTATCAGTAATGTGTTTGAATTACTGTTCATAGCATACAAATCCTCTCTCCCTTTAGTGTAAAGGGGCGCTCTTAGGGAATATATGTGTATTTTGCCTCAGCTGACAGAAGTTAAAATTCTAATATTGTACGAATACTATTCATGTACGATTGGCTTACAGGCAGCTCGGTACCATCCTTCATTAAAATAATAAAATTTGATGTAATATCACGTGAAATCTTTTTAATAAAGTGAATGTTAATAATGTAAGATCGGTGAATCCGAATAAACATATTAGGTAATCGGATTTCTAGTTCCTTTAATGTAACGGATGTTTTATATTGCTCCCCATTTCGATAAAACCATGTGCGCTTTTGTAAGCTCTCAATATGTGAAATTTCTCCAATCGGTATTGGACTCCAATCTTCATTTTGTTTTCCTGTTAAAAAACGATAAGGCTCTTGCTTTTTTGGTGAAAATGTTGATGGTAATACGACGACAAGCGCAGCATTTCGGCCATCAATCGTAATGGGATAACCGATTGCATAATAAGGTGTATCAAATAAAGAGTTATCCATTACGGCGTCTAATTTACTTTGTGATTGTAAAACACGATAGGTTAGGCTATCTTGCTTTACAGCTGTGCCTACCTCTAATTGAAGATCGTGGCTACCACCTGCAAAATATACATACGTATTCTCTACAGCTATCGCAATGGCTGCACTTTTTGGAATCCAATCTTCTAATATAGTTTTATATTGGTCCAAGACTTTTCTATCAATAATGATGTCCCCTTGTTTCATATAAAACATTCCCCCTCTGTATTATATGTATTTTTACATTTCATCCCAACTATAGACTATTTCATCATTAATTTCAGGTGTTTTGTCAGAAAATAATGAAAAAAATCAAAAGCTGTTATATATTAATTTACAACAAGTATACCTGTTATGGAACAGTATTTGAAATGTTTTCTTAGCAGAGTATCTTATTAGACAATTGGGAAGGTGGAAATGTAACATGTCAACTCGTCAAGAAAAGATTGAAGCTCTAAAAAAAGATTGGGCAGAAAACCCACGTTGGAAAGGCATTGAACGTGCATATTCAGCTGAAGAGGTAGTAAAATTACAAGGTTCAGTAGTATTCGAGCAAACATTAGCTAAACGTGGTGCAGCTCGTCTTTGGAATTCTTTACACACAGAACCATTCATCAACGCTTTAGGTGCCCTAACTGGTAACCAAGCAGTTCAACAAGTTAAAGCAGGTTTAAAAGCAATCTACTTATCGGGGTGGCAAGTAGCAGCAGACGCAAACCTTTCTGGTCAAATGTATCCTGACCAATCATTATACCCAGCAAACTCTGTACCAGCTGTAGTTAAACGTATTAACCAAGCACTACAACGTGCAGACCAAATCGATCATTCAGAGGGTCGTGAAGATGGTTTTGACTGGTTCGCACCAATCGTAGCAGACGCTGAAGCAGGTTTCGGTGGTCCATTAAACGTATTCGAGCTTGTAAAAGGCATGGTTGAAGCAGGTGCTTCTGGCGTTCACTTAGAAGACCAATTAGCTTCTGAGAAAAAATGCGGTCACTTAGGTGGTAAAGTATTACTTCCAACTCAAAATGCAATCCGTAACTTAGTTGCAGCTCGTCTTGCAGCTGACGTAATGGGTGTTGAGACAGTTTTAATCGCTCGTACAGATGCAGATGCAGCTGACATGGTAACTTCAGATATCGATCCACGCGATGCAGAGTTCATCACTGGCGAACGTACACCAGAAGGTTTCTTCCGTACAAATGCTGGTATCAAGCAAGCAATCGCTCGTGGTTTAGCATATGCACCATACGCAGATTTAATCTGGTGTGAAACATCTCACCCATCTTTAGAAGAAGCTCGTGAATTTGCTACGGCAATCCACGCTAAATTCCCAGGGAAGATGTTAGCATATAACTGCTCTCCATCATTCAACTGGAAAGCAAAACTTTCTGACGAAGAAATCGCAGAATACCAACGCGAATTAGGTAAACTTGGATACAAGTTCCAATTCATTACATTAGCTGGTTTCCACAGCTTAAACTACTCTATGTTCGAGCTTGCGCATGACTACAAAGACAATGGTATGGCTGCTTACTCTAAGCTACAACAAGCTGAGTTCGCTGCAGAGTCTAAAGGTTACACAGCAACTCGTCACCAACGTGAAGTTGGTACTGGTTACTTTGATGAAGTATCACAAACAATTTCAGGTGGTCAATCATCAACAACTGCAATGGCTGGTTCTACAGAAACTGAGCAATTCGTATAAAAAATGGCTACGAAGAGTAGCAATCGCTTAAACAAATTGTAATGATCGTACACTTATACTCTAGTAAATAGAGTATAAGTGTATCTAATACATGAAGCATCTTGAATTTCTGTAACGGTAAGCCATTCCAGAGGACACCCTTACAGAAGTTAAGTGCAAAGTAACGATATAAATCGTACTTGAAGTACTAGACGAAGAACTTGCAAAAATTAAAGAAGCTGTTGGGGAACAAGCTGATGAAAGTCGTCGTTATGCCGAAGCGACTGCACTTTTCAAACCTTTAATCGAGCAAGATGACTTTGTCGCTTTTCTAACATTACCTGGTTATGAAAAAGATTAGCTAATTCATTGTTTGTTAGACATGAAAACTCTACTATAATAATTCGTAAATTTTATTCATTTCCTACCATAATTTTCACGGAGTTGTGATAGGAGAAGACTTTTGAACATGGGTTTTGCCTCCCATTAAATAAAGTATATATAGCGTTTAAACAAGGGGTCTATTATAAAGAATTGTGTAAGATTCTTATAAAAGGGGAGAATGTCTTTCTAGTCATGATGGGACTAGGGAGACATTTTTTTGTGCAGAGGATATTGTGGAAATCTAAAAATCTTCTTTCCATTGATAAAATTTTCAGAAAGTTATATGATGTGGTTGTGGGAGAGATTACCAAGAGGGGGCAATCGTAAATGAAAAATAAAGAAATTCTACTCGTTCCAGGACCGACACCTGTTGTCGATGAAATTTATGAGGCGCTTGCAAGTGAAACAAGAGGACATACAGATGCCCGTTTTGTTGCGATTTATAAACGGGCGATTGAAAATACAAAGAAATTATTTAATACAGATGGTGAAGTGTACGTAGTAGCCGGCTCTGGCACACTTGCGATGGAGATGGCCATTGTGAACACAGTAGCGGAAGGGGAGAGGCTACTTGTCATTAGTCATGGTTATTTTGGAGATCGATTCACGCCGCTTGCGAAAGCATATGGGATTGAAGTAGATGTACTGCAGGCTGAGTGGGGGAAACGTGTTGAAATAGAAGCAGTACGTGAACAGCTAGCAAGTTACACATACAAAGCTGTGACAGTGACACATGCTGATACTTCAACAGGGGTAGCGTCTGATTTAGAGACACTGATTCCAATTATTAAAGCAGCAGGCGCGTTAGCTATTGTAGATGGCGTTGTCGCAACTGCAGCACTGCAAGAAGATATGAGTAAAGCATATGGTGGCAATGAAGCCTATAAAATTGATATCGCGTTAACTGGTTCACAAAAGGCGATTGGTGTACCACCAGGTTTAGCAATTATTGCATTTAGCAAACAGGCATTAGCTGCGCGTGAGGCACTAGAAACAGTCCGTGCTTACTACGCAGATATTCATAACTGGCGCCCCATTATGGACAACCCAGCAAATTATTTTGCAACGCCACCGGTCAATTTAATTTATGCGTATGATAAGGCATTGGAGATAGTATTAGAAGAAGGGATGGAAAAGCGCGAGGCACGTCATATCATGTATGGACGAGCAGTACGTGAGGCACTTCGTAGCTACGGTATGACGCCATTAGCAGATGAAGAGGTAGCAGCTGCAACACTTAGCTGTATTTTATATCCGGAAGGGGTAGAAGATGCTGCCTTTCGCAGTAACTTAGCGAGCCGTGGGGTTATTGTTGCGGGTTCGCTCGCTCATTTAGCAGGTAAAGCATTCCGCATTGGCCATATGGGGAATACTACACCAGATCAACTTGAAAAAGCGATTCGTTTAATTGGTGAAGTACTAATGGAGCAAGGTGTGCAGGTGGACATTGAACAGGCAGTAGATATACTGCATCAAGAATTAAATAGCTACGTAAAATAAAAAATAGGCGCCCCGCATACAGTACGTGGCGCCTATTTGTCGTTTATAACTTACTTTCATTCCCAATCGATTGCTTTAACCAGCGAGTGGCTTCTACATAGTCTTGCGCAACCCCCAGACCTTTTTTATAGAGCATACCGAGTTGGAATTGTGCTTTTGTATGTCCTTGATTGGCCGCAAGTTTATACCATTTTGCCGCTTCTACATAGTCTTGTGGAACACCCTCACCATGTGTATGCATTTGGGCAAGTTGGAATTGTGCCTTTGCGAATCCAACATGGGCGGCCTGTTGAATCCATTTTGCCGCCTCTGTGTGATCCACTTTTACCCCTAGTCCTTTATCATAAATATTGCCGAGCTTGTATTTGGCTTCAATATGCCCTTGCTCAGCCGCTAGGCGATAACATTGGCGCGCTTCATCATAATTACGCGTCGTGCCAAGTCCATTTTCGTACAGTAATCCGAGTTCGAATTCAGCTTGTGGATGACTTTGATTGGCCGCAGCACGTAGCCATTTCAATGCTTCTGCGTAGTTTTGTGGAGCAAATTCACCGTGTAAATAAAATAGAGCCAGTTCATACTGTGCTTCCATGTGTCCTTTAATAGCCGCTCTTTTTAACCATTTAAAGGCGGCTTCTAATTGATTGTCTGCTTTATAAAGGAGTGCTAAATCAAAGCTTGCACTAATATGTTCATTGGCGGCCGCCTTCGATAACCATTCTATTGCATGATTGATCGATTTTTTCGATGATTGCTGATTATAGAAAAGACCGAGTGAATATTGTGCATTCGTATGCCCTTCATTTGCCGCGACAGTAAGCCATTTAAGCGCTTCTTTTTCATTTTGTTGGACACCGTTTCCAGCTTTATAACAAAGAGCTAGTTGAAATTGTGCATTTGTATGTCCTTGCATCGCGGCTTTTAAAAACCATTGCGCCGCTTTTTGCATATTTTGTTCGACTCCGCGCCCTTTACTATATAAGTAGCCCAGATTGTACTGTGCACTTGGGTCATCTGCGTTTGCTGCTTGTTCAAACAGCTCCTTTGCTTTTTCGAAGCTTTGTGTGACACCAGAGCCGTTATGATACAGGAAGCCTAAGTTATTTTGCGCACTCGTATTACCTTGGGCAGCCGATAATTGATACCATTTGGCGGCTTCATACAAATCGCGTGAAACCCCATTTCCTTGATTGTATAAGGAACCTAGATTATACTGCGCGTCCGCATTTCCGCTTTTGGCAGCCATTTCATATAATCTCACGGCCTGCTCGTAGTCTTGTGTGACACCTTGACCAAGTTGATATAGTACGCCAAGTGAGTACTGAGCATTTGCATCCCCTTGCTCGGCGGCTAATGTATACCATTTAGCAGCTTCCTTATAGCTTTGCTTCACCCCGCGCCCGTGATTATAGAGCACCCCGAGATTGTATTGTGCACTCGCATTTCCCTTATTTGCCGCAACTAAAAACCACTGGGCGGCTGCTTCGAAATCATCCGCCGCAAAGTCTACATCCATCATAGTATGATTCGGTATTGTTTCATTCGGTTCATCGATGTTATAAAAAGCAGAAGCGGCTAATTGTTCTCCCTTTTTTATACGCTGTAAATACCATTCACAAATATCAATTAAATATTCAATAACAATTTTAGCTGCTTTAGAATGAATAACGTCATTCGAAGGTGTCGCCGTCATTTTATATACTAAATTCATGAGTAAATAGATGCGACGTGGATGAATTTTTGCGATAAAGTTTTTGTTGTTTAACAAAAGTCGAATCGCTGTATGGGATACATGTTTATTCATTTCTTTTTCATATAAATCTCGGATTATAATGCCGAGTGTAACTTTTGATTTTTGCAGGGACAAGCTAGGATTCGAAATAGTATAGCGAGCAGCCGCCTGTAAGTGTTCAGCTAATGGTCGATGTGAGTCTGGTATGTTATTGCATAATTGTGTTAGTATATCCCGGTCAATCGCCATAGAAATCCCCCCTTGTATCACAACGTTCTATCTCTCTCGATAAGTATTCTTTTTATCGGGTAGTTTAAGATAAATTCAATGTAAATTAGTATGATTTCCCAAATATGTGCTCATAAAAGCCGTATAACAATGGAAGCCCATTGAATTCTTTTTCCAACAACTATACAATTTTAAGTAAATAATCGGATTTGTATTTGGGAGAGGGGCATACATAGTGGAAGATGTGATTGTCGTGATACCGACATTAAATCCTTTACCGTCGTTTATTTCCTTTGTGGAGCAGTTGAAAAAAACAGCTGTTACGAAAATAATCATTGTTAATGATGGTAGTGAAGAAAAATATGCATCGATTTTTAATGAATTTCGACAAGACCAGCAATGCATTGTCATTGATCATCTCCAAAATAAAGGAAAAGGGAGCGCTTTAAAATCAGGTTTTCATTATATTTTGCAGCATGAAAAAGACATAGCAGGTGTATTGACAGTAGGAGCACATGGGCAACATACGTTAAGCGATATACAATTGATGCTTGAATCGGCGAGATTGTTTTCAGACGGTATCGTGTTAGGGGTAAGGCGTTTTCGCTCCAGAGAAATGCCTATGTTCAGCTTTCTTGGTAACCGAGCAGCGTCTATGTTGTTTGAATTGTTATTTCGTCGCAGATTACTCGATATTCAAACAGGGCTCCGCTATATTCCAAGGAGTGAATTAAGCTGGCTACGAAAAGTACCTGGAGAGCACTTTAATTTTGATACGAATATGTTAGTCGAGGCACTTCGTCGAGATGTCCCGATTTATGAGATTCCGATTGGTCACGCCAAGGTACGTAAAAACTCTATTATGAATTATGATGAAATTATTGACCCCCAAAAAATGCTACAGCAAATATGGACGACTTTTTTAGGAGATCGGAAAGTATAAGTTGTACCGAGCGGTATCTTTCTAAAAAATAGACCAAATTGATTGTGAGTGAAACTTTTTTTGTCGTTTTTCGTACATATTAATAAGTACTACAGGGCTACCATTTATAATCCTTGCAGGGAATTCATGATACTGTAGTACTTATTTTTGTTTGAAGGGGGCGTTTTGTATGGATGAAAAGCAGTCAATGGAACAAATGATTGAAGATAAAGAGCAACATTATTCAGAGAAAGATTTTTTCAAAACGCTAAAAAAATATGGAGCTAAACTCGGATTTAAAGGACTGCACACAGCAGCTACCTTATATACAGCACTAAAAAGTCCAAATATGTCAAAAGGCAATAAAATGATTATCCTTGGGGCATTAGGTTATTTCATTTTACCGTTAGATATGGTAGCAGATATTTTACCGGTTGTAGGTCTATCTGATGATTTAGTCGTCTTAACAACCGCGTTAGCCAAAGTGTTTATGAGTATGGATGATGACATGAAAAATGATGCCCATGCGCTATTAAAGAAAACATTTGGTGAACGTTATGTATATGAAGAAGTAGACACAGTTGATATGCAATAGGACAAGCAGATTTCGTCAATAGGGCGAAATCTTTTTATTTTTAAAAAAATAGGTTATCGTAGTAATAAATAGTGTCAGGAGGGCGTAAATAAAATGGAATATACAGATCCAATGAAAAATCGCGTGAAGCGAATGGAGGGACAACTTCGAGGTGTTTTAAAAATGATGGAAGATGGAAAGGACTGTAAAGAGGTGATTACACAACTATCCGCAGTACGTTCAGCAGTTGATCGTACAATTGGCGTCATTGTGAGCACAAACTTAGTCGAATGTGTGCGCCAAGCAGAAGGCGATGATGGAAAAGTAGATGAAGTGATTAAGGAAGCCGTTAATCTCGTTGTGAAAAGCCGCTAACATGGATGGATTGGGGAGAGTGTATGTTAAAGCGAATAACGATTCTTGTAATTTTATTGGTGTTTGCAAAGCCTGCATATGACGTAGCAAAGGATTTTTTGGAAACGAATACAATCACAGTTGACGAGGCAGTTCTGCCTGTAACAACAGGACAAATTACAAAAGACGCACAAATAACAACACAATCTGAACAACTAGCTACATTACCAACCGAAGTAACATCTGTAGAACAGATGGCAGATGCATTTTACTATTATTTTAGCCGTTTTGAAACGAATTTTACGATTGAGTATAAGGGAAGTACAGCAGATATTGAGCGGATGTTAACACGCGCAACAGAAGATGCAGCAAAACGTGATACGTACATTGAAGGGCATTTAAGCAATCGAGAAATGGAATATGAATATCGAAAAATGGATGCGACAATCCGTGTGAAGCAAAGTTATTTAACGAACCCATCACAGGAGCAAAGCGTGGGTGGACTAGTTGAATCCATTGTGGCAACACTCCAACCTGAACAGATGACGGATTTTGAAAAGGTGAAGTTTGTTAACGATTATATTGTACAAAATACCATGTATAGTGAAGACAGTGTGACCAGTTCACATAGTGCGTATGCAGTGGCCTATGAAGGAAAAGGGGTATGCCAAGGCTACGCATTATTTGCTCAAAGATTACTACAGGCACTTGGTATGGAATCGATGTATGTTGTCGGTGAAGTATATACAGGTGGACATGCATGGAATCTCGTAAAGGTAGATGGTGAGTGGTACCATTTAGATACGACGTGGAATGACCCTGTACCGGATCGTGGAAATGGTGTACAGTATGATTATTTCTTATTAAATGATGCAGATATGGGAATCGATCATACGTGGCAAGCGGTAGATTATCCGAAGGCAACAAGCACAAAATATCGTTATATGCATGTTGTACAAGATAGCTATGAAAAGGATCATTACATTTATTTCAGTAATACAGCCGATAACAATAAACTGTATAAAGTGCATAAAGACACAGGTGAGAGCGAACGTGTAGCGGACGTCCGAGCATTGTTTATTGTCGGTGCAGGGGACTGGCTATACTTTAGTAATTATTCAAATGGTGCATACTTATCCAAAGTGCGCTTAGACGGAACCGAACTCACGACACTGCATAAAGAAGAAGTGAACAATTTATTCATCGAAGAAAATATGCTGTATTTTACAACAGCAGATGGATTAAAAAAGGCAGATCTTTAAACTTACTAAGCATTTGTTTAGTAAGTTTTTTACTGTTTGCTATGAAATGATAAAAAAGAGATTCCATACAAAATAGTCGTTTTCATCACCACTATTTTGTATTAAGAATCTCAAGGATCGTAATTTATTTATTTTTAGCTATGCAAGCTGTATGATAGGCTCTTTTAACGATATACTCAATCGGCTTTTCTTTACATAGCTCGAATTGCACTTCAGGAAATAGTTTGTGTACGCTTTTTACGAACTTTTTGTAAATGGTAGGGTTATGTTTCAATACGCCGCCATTTATATAAAATGTGTGTGTCCCCGTATGATAGCCTGCATTTTTTAATGTGGTTGTTGCCAGTAAGGCTAATTCCTGCGCTGATTCGTGAGCAATTCTCACAGCTACATCATCACCTTGCTCAATGGCTTGCTGTACATAAGCACCGAGACTAGCTAACTGTGCATTTGTATAATCAGCACGGTATAGCCAGTTCATAAGTGCGTCCACATCGGCTAACTGCTGATCATGGAGTACCATATTCGTTAAAAGTGTTGGTTCATCACGACCATCTGCAGCGCGGAAAATAGACTTTGCTACTTGCCGACCAAGCCAGTAGCCGCTTCCTTCATCACCCGCACGATGGCCCCACCCACCTGCTCGCACCATTTTTGTGCCCGTATAACTAAAACAGATGGCGCCAGTGCCTGAAATAAGTAGGGTAGCAGGCTGCCCGTTTGCGAGCCCTAGTAGAGTCGCTTCCACATCGTTTTCTACAATTAGCTGCTGTGCAGTAAAAATAGAGTTTTCCATACTTGCTAAGGTGATCTCACGTACGATACGGGCATCCTCTTTCGTATCAATGCCAGCGATAGCAAATACCGCTACGACAAGGTCACGTTCGGTAATAACAGTACTCGCCTGTGCTAATAACTGTTCAAAAACTTGTTGGACATGGTTCCGTCCAATTGCTTGATAGTTCGAGCCAGTGGACGTAGCAGAAAATAATTCCTGCCCCCCCGTTGTTCGAAGTGTTAAAGTTGTTTTCGTTGCTCCACCATCTACAGCTAACATGATTTGGCTCAATTTGTATCCCAACCTTGTAGCATACCGTCAAGTTTTTGTTCGGCTTGTAAAATAGCGTCTACTTTATCACGTACCCATTCTGCCATTGTGGCTGCATCATTTTCTGCTATTTTCAGTGAATGGCGCATCGTGTCAGGCGCTGGTCCACCTAGAAGTTTCCGCACATGAACGAAATACTCAGGCTTTAATGCGTTGTAGAAATCATTTTTAGCAATATGAAGAGGTTTCCCTGTCACTTCAATCGATTTATCATTCGCCATTTCCCATGTCAAATTGGCAAGGGATTCTTCGCCTGCTTCCATTAATGTCCGAACACAGCGACTAACAATGCTGTGGGATTGACGGAAAGAGATCTTTTCAGAGCGTACGAGTGTATCTGCTAACTCTGTCACATTGGCAAAGCTATTTTGCGCACGCTTTAATAAATTTTCTTTGTTTACATTCATCGTAATGACTAAGCTACCAAATAACTTATAAACCCCAATTAGTCGGTCAATGGCACGCCATAAATAGGGCTGCATATCATCTTCTGTATCGACAATATCGCCAAATGGTGTGTTATGAATCATTTTTAACACCGTGTCTGTATCACCGACAACAGCTGATAAGAGGGAACGCGTATGCTCAATCGATACCGGGTTCCGTTTTTGTGGCATGATTGAGCTAATTTGTACGTACGGACTTGCTAGGCGGAATGCGTTGAATTCTTGCGTTGCCCATAGTAAGAAGTCCTGTGACGTACGACCAAGATTGAGTGCGGCAAGCTGTACAACACTTGCAGCCTCTGCAATATAATCTGCACCAGCCACTGCATCCCAAGCATTTTCAATAATCCCGTCAAAGGCAAGCAACTCTTGCATACGCTCGCGGCTAATATTAAAGCCTGTTGTTGTTAACGCTGCAGCGCCCATACTACTTTTGTTAACCGTACTATAGGCGGCTTGTAAGCGACCAAAATCACGTGTTAACTGATTAATGACCGCTTTTAAATAGTGCGCAAACGTTGTTGGCTGTGCTTGCTGTGTATGCGTATAGCCAATCATAATCGTATCGACATGCTCCTCAGCAAATGCAATCATTGAGGAGCGTAAATCTAACAGCTCTTGCATAAGTGATAGCAATTTTTTACGTAGAGTCATACGATAAATCGCGATGCCCATATCATTGCGGCTTCTAGCAATGTGTAGATTCCCTGCTACATCACCGCCAAGCTCAATTAGTTTATTTTCAATACGGAAAAATAAATCCTCAAATTGCGGATTATAGTCCTTCGTTTTGTAATATTCGATATCTAATTTTTTGATTGCCTTACCGATTTTCTTCGCGTCTTCCGTTGATACAATCCCTTGTTCTTCTAACATTTTTAAATGGGCAATATGAATTTGCACCATCGATGTTAAAAAGTGTCGTTTGGCTTCGTCGTATGCAGGTTGCAAGACCATTTGACGGTAGCTATTGGATGGAAAGTGAATGCCTTCTACTTCGTTGATATGATTTTTGTAATCTTGGAAAAACATAATTTAACCTGCCTCCATTACATGCTATAAAAATAGTTATATTGCGGAACCGGCCGAACCTTTCGAAAGTTTCTCTGAAATTAGCAGTACAAGTAAAATTAATACAATTTGTAGCACACCGTATGCACAGGCTGTTCCAAATTTAAATGCATAAAGCTTTTGGAAGATGGCGACAGATAAAGGGATCGTAGATGTACTGTAGAGCAATATAGATGCAACAAATTCGCCAATACTGTGCACAAATGCAAGTAGTGTACCAGCAATAATACCAGAAAGTGTTAATGGTAAAACAATTCTTTTGAATGTATACCACCACGATGCACCTAAGCTACGAGAGGCTTCTTCAACCGATTGGTCAAGCTGCATTAAAGAAGCGGATGTAGAACGAAATATAAGTGGTAAGTGGCGTACAAAATAGGCAAGTGGTAAAATCCAAAACGTCCCAATCAACACTTGATTAAACGTAAATGCACTTTCTGTACTAAATGCCGCAATTAAGTTGACGGCAACAACGGTCCCTGGAAGTGCCCAAGGAATCATAATTAATACATCGAGTAAAGATTTCCCTTTAAAGCTTAGTCGCACCATTGCATAGGCAGCGGCTACACCAAAAAGAATATTGCCAACAGTTGCGACGGCCCCCATTTGAATGGAATTCCAAATAGGTCGCCACGTACGCTCATCTGTAAAGAGCGCTTTATAATGATTCAAGGTATATTCGGTCGGTAAAATTTGTACAGTCCATGTCCCGTCTTTCGAGAAGGAAATGAGTACTAATACTAATATCGGCAGAATTAGGATTAATGTTCCTAAAAAAGACAGGAAAATAGAAATATATTTTAACGGTTTGAATGTTACTTCTGAACGATGCACACTAATGCCTTTACTTAAGTTTTGATAATTGCGCCTGTTTTGATACCAACGCATGAGTAATAAGAATAGAATCGATACAATCGATAAAATTGTCGATTGTGTTGCGGCCATATCTAAATTGCCGTTTGTGCGTGCTAAGTAAATTTGCATCGTCATTGTACGTTCTACTCCAAACATAAGAGGCGCTGTATACGAAGCCATAGATACCATAAATACAAGCAGAGAAGATGCAACAATGGAAGGGGTGAGCATTGGTAAAATCACTTTTCGCCATACGCGAATACGGCTAGCACCAAGACTTGTTGCTGCTTCTTCCAGTGATGGATCGAGGCCTTTAATCGCAGCAGATGCTGTTAAGTAAAAATATGTGTACATCGTAAATGTGTGTACAACGACTACACCCCATATGCCTTTTAATGCAAAAGGCACTTCATCTAAATGGAATAGCTGTTGGAAAAAACGCGGAAATATACCGCTTTCCCCGTATAAAAACGTAAAAGAAAGCACACCAACAAGTGGCGGCAATGCCATTGGTACGAGTACGAGGACAGCTAATAGTCTACGTCCTGGAAATTCATAGCGCTCGAGTAAAAAGGCCATTGTGACGCCAACAACCGCACAACTAATGACACTAAGAACCGAAATATACACGCTATTCCATAGTGCCTCTAAATTAGCTGAACTTTCTAAGTTGAAAAACTTCGCATAGTTCGCTAATCGATTGTCTCCAGCAAAGCTTTGTAAAAACGTCGAATAAAATGGATACACGACATAGGCGAATAAAATGAAGAATAATGGCGAAATCAATAAGTAAACAAAATACGGTGACTGTGTTGCACGTGACCACCAACTTGTGTGAGATGCTGTTTGCTGCTTCATTGTGATCGCCTCCTATTCTCCGAGAAAATAAAGATTTCTCGGTGGAATATGTAGCTCCATTTCATCTCCCACTTGTTTCAGCTGATTGCCGCCATTAATAATCATCGCTTTAAGTGAGAGCCTATGTACATTGACGATATAATTAACGCTCAGTCCCGTAAATTCCAAAAATTCGATACGACCTTTGACCGTATTATGACCAGGACCTACTTCAAAGCCTTCAGGTCGTATAGAGACGTAAACAGTTTCACCAACAACTGGTATTATATTTTGGGCGTAGTTTGCTGTAAGTCCATGTAGGATAAGCCCATTCGCATGTTCAACGGTAATGACATCACGGTCAATGGATTTCACCTTTAGTTCTAGCATATTAGTCTCCCCGATAAACGTTGCCACAAAACGGTTATTTGGTTGATGATAAATTTCTTGCGGTGTGCCGATTTGTTTGACGACACCTGCTTCCATGACCATAATACGGTCAGACATCGACATGGCTTCTGTTTGATCATGTGTCACATAAATGGTCGTTACACCGAGTTCCGATTGAATCCGCTTAATTTCCACACGTGTTTCTTCGCGTAATTTGGCATCTAGGTTGGAAAGAGGCTCATCTAACAATAAAATATCAGGTTCAATGACGAGTGCTCGTGCAAGTGCTACACGCTGTTGCTGGCCACCCGACAGTTCATTAATTTTGCGATGGCTATACTCGGTCAGATGAACGAGACTTCGGATACGATCGACTTTTTGTTTGATTGCTGGTTTGGGCATTTTCCGTACTTCTAAACCAAACGCAATATTTTCATCGACCGTCATATGCGGGAAGAGGGCATAGTTTTGAAACACCATCCCGATATTGCGTTTATTTGGCTGTAATGTTGTAACATCTTGTTGATCGAAATAGACTTTCCCTGTCGTCGGGTAATAGAAGCCCGCAATCATTCGAAGGGTGGTTGTTTTCCCGCAACCACTTGGTCCTAAAAATGTGAAAAATTCGCCTGGTTGAATAGCAAGGTTCAATTCACTCACACCAAGTACATTACCAAACTTTTTTGTGACATTTTCAATGCGAACACCTTTCATCATAGGCACCATCCTTTATGTTGAGGTATATAGAGTCTATTCCGTCTGAATGAAGATAAAAGGGTTGGTCCGAATACTCGGAGCAACCCTTACATCTGCAAACATTCACATGGTCAGTCGGAATATGACCTTTCGTTAATAGCTATCGCCTTTTCCTTTAATATTTGTATCCCAGTATTCCATCCACTCAGCTTCTTTGTCAGCCATGACTTGCCAATCAATATCGAATGTCTTTAGCTCTAGCGCTTGATACCAATCAGGCATCGCTGCCAAATCAATATCTGTTCGTGTTGGAATTTGATAGTAATCATGTGAGAGCTCCGTCATCATTTCTTTATCAAATAAAAATTCCACAAAGAGCTTGGCGTTTTCTACGTTTTTGGCATTTTTGATAATCCCTACTGCATCGACTAAAATAGGAGCACCACTTGCTGGATAAATATAATCGAATGGATAATCCGTTGTATATTTTTTTAATAAAATATCTTGTAAGTTCCATAGTGAAATCGAGCCTTCTTGACGTGTTAATTTTAAATACAGCGCGTTTGGATCTTGTGTATACTCTTTTGTATTCATATCTAATTTTGCGAGCCATTCATAGCCTTTTTCCGGTGTATCTGCTCCTTGACGGTAAATCATAGAGGAGTAGATGGTACGCATTGTCCCTGATGCTAAAACACCCCGAATTAAAATGTCATCTTGCCATTTTGAATCTAATAGTTCATCCCATTCTTGTGGCCCTTCCTCCGGTGTTAAAACATCGCTGTTAATCATAATGACTTCCGGTAATAACATTTCACCAATCCAACGATTTTCACGATCACGATGTAATGGATCAATGGCTTCTACAAAGGACGGCTCCCAAGATTCTAATAAACCCTCATTCGTCGCGACCATCATTGCCGCTTGTGTACCACCCCACCAAAAATCACCTTGTGGGTTTGCTTTTTCACCGCGTGTACGCTCTAAAATTTGTTGGGCACCCATTGTCATGTATTCGACTTGAATGTCAGGGTAGCGCTCGTTAAATTTAGCAATGACGTCTTGCACTAATCCTTCATCTCGCCCTGTGTAAATGACGAGATTACCAGAAGGGCTCTGTTCTACATTTTCTGTTGTTTCGTTTTCATTGGTATCATTTTCTTCGTTGTTCTGCGTCGTTATGTCGTCTGATGTGTCGTTGCAGGCAGCTAAAAATACGAGGAGTAAAACGAGTAATAAAGAAAGTAGTCCACATTTTTTCATACCAAAAACCTCCTTGTTTTGAAGTTGCACCGACAAGCGCGGATATTTGCGCTTCTTAGAATCTTATAATAAGAAGTCGACTTTTATCCCTGTATAAACAAAAAAATCGAGAGGTACATATAAATACAAAACATGGAAGTATTATTTTTACATAACGTTATAAGCTGTGAAACATAAAAAATAACTTCACCGTACAAACGGTGAAGTTATTTCAGACTGTAGACAAAGTCGATTTTTTCGACTTTGTCTACTATTTTTGATTTGAATCAAATATCCGGAAATTAAGCTGAAATTTTAAAAATCCTTTAATATCAGTATTTGTTGAGGTATTCCAAATTAAGAAATTCTTTTGGAAATATAAAAAGCATAATTATTTCTCTGCTTGTTGTTGCTGATTTTTTTTCATGGCGCGCCATCGTTCTAGCCCGATAAATGCGCATGCACTGCTAAAGACTAAGTAAATCGTTGACACTAAAATATCTGATTCCCAATAATGTAACACTTGTGTAAAGCCGATAATGGCTACTGCAAACGCTGCAAGCATATACAGTTTTGCATTTTTCTCCATTGAAAAGCCTCCCTAATGTTCATTAAAAAATCGCCTTATATCCATTATGCTGAGGTTTTATCCCGCATTAATGGGTAGTAATTTATCTGTACCGAAAGTGAAGCGAGAGGTACAAGATTCCCAGCTCAAGGTTTAAGAAAGTCGAGAAGTGTAGATGGGAGATCAACTATCCATAAAAGCCTGATTGGTTCAACTAGCAAACAGTGGGGATGAGGGCCCCACTGATTAAAGTTTCACTTGATTCCATATTATTTTTTAGGGATTGTTTACGCATCGATCGGTAGGATGGTAGGAAAAGTCCAGTTCCAAACCTAACAGAACTGGAATAATCACACTCAGGGTTATCAATAGCGGCAAAACATTGTAAGATAAATACATTATGAACGGGGATACGAATGGACATTTCCTCGCAAGTGAGAACATCACACGTGCACAAATGGCAACAGTGTTAGAGAAATATAAACAGCTTCACGTTGAAGAAGATGTAGCGATTACTTTCAATGATACAAAAGGTTATTAGGCACAATGGATTATTGAAGCCAATCGTACTGCTGGTATCATTAATGGTCGTCCAGACGGAAGCTTCGCACCAAATGAATATTTAACTCGAGTGCAAGTAATTGCCATGATGAATCGCATGTTTGAACATGGCCCATTAAATGGTGTGAGTGCATCGAGCTTCCCAGATGTCAATCCAACACACGTGGGCATTTAAAGAGATTGAAGAGGTAGCGACATCTCATGTTTACTTTATCGATGAAAATGGGAACGATTAACTTTCAAAATAAGCAAAGCAGGCTAGGGAACTCCTTAGCCTGCTTCTTTAGTGGAAAGTATAATTTTTCAAGGGAATTTACATAAGAAAAAACATCAACTCGTACTATGGTGCGAGTTGTGTTCTTCTAATCATTTTTTAGGGATTGGGAATGAAATAGATGTACCTTCTCCAATTGTACTTTCTACAGTTAATTCTACATCAAATAATTGCCTCAAGCGTTGTTCAGTATTGATTAGACCGACACCTGTTTTATTTTGAAAGTCAGTGTAATCAAAACCAACACCATTATCAGAAATCGATATAATAAAGTAATCCTTAGACTCAACAATGCGAATTGTTAGAGTTCCACTTTGTCCTTTTTTCAAAATTCCATGTTCAATCGCATTTTCTACAAGCGTTTGAATAGATAGAGGAGGAACGGAAAGCTGTAGATTATCAGGGATGTCCCACACTACATGAATCCTATCACCAAATCGAATTTGTTCAATACTAATATAGGAGCGGACTAGCTTTAATTCATAGTCGATTGGCACAACTAAGTCAGTATTTTGAAAATTAAAGCTCATCTGTAAATAATCACTAAAGGCTAGTAGTAATTCCTCCATCTTCTCGTCGTCTATACCGTGTAAAGAAATAATAGAGCTCAATGTGTTAAAGAAAAAGTGAGGTTGAATTTGCGCCTGTAACCAAGCTGCTTCCATGCGTAGGCGTTCCTCACTGGAGCGCTTCATTTGAATGAGTGCGTTTACCCTTGCTTTCAGTTCCATGTACTCCATGGGTTTTTTTACATAGTCATTTGCCCCGTTTAAAAAGGCTAGCTGTATATCTTCTGTTTGTTGACGAGCAGTTAAAAACAGTATAGGTAATTCAGAAATAGAAAATTGCTTACGAATTTTTTTTGCCAATTGATAGCCTGACATATGGGGCATCATAATGTCAGAAATAATTAAATCAAAGCTTCTTACTTCTAATTTTTTTAAAGCCTCTTCCCCGCTTAAAGCTGTTTCAATTTCATAAGACTCTGTTGACAGTATGTTGATGAGCACCTGTAAGTTTACAGCATCATCATCAACGATTAAAAGACGTGAGTGGCTCGTCACAAGGGAGCTCTCTTTCGTTAAAGTAACTTCAGTTGCGGATGTTGGAGGGTGACTTAACGAATTGACATATTTCGATATAATAATATCATCCTCAATGCTGGATTCCATGTTATTTGTTATTTGCCCTTTGGCTATAGGTAGAGAAAATGTAAATGTAGAACCTTTCCCGATAGTAGATGACAGCGAGATGGTGCCGCCATGTAATGTGATAAGCTCTTTACAAATACTTAATCCTAGCCCTAGCCCACCGCCCATAGAGGTCATACTCGAATCTACTTGTTCGTAAGGTTCGAATATTCTTTTTTGCATATTTTCTTCAATCCCTATTCCTGTATCTATCACTGAAATGTATAATCTTTTACCTAAAACTTCGGCATCTATTGTAATAGAGCCTTTCTCAGTAAATTTAATCGCATTATGAATCAAATTCGTAAAAATCTGAATCAATCGATTTTCATCTGCCAATACAGGCGGTAAATCTTTTGGGATATTGATGAAAAGTTTAACAGGTTTGCCTTTTAGCATGAAGCTAAACATATTGATTATGCTACTAGCCAGATTATATACATTGATTGTTTTTGTCTGAAGATGAATTGTTTTTTCTTTTAGCTGTACTAAATCGAGTAAATTATCCAACATATAAGACATATGATTCCCGATAGCTAAAAGTAATTTTAAATCGTCATTATTTTTAGCTGTTAATTTATTTGCTTGTTTCTCCAATAGCGCCTGTGTAATGCTCATCATACCGTGCAAGGGATTACGTAATTCATGAGATGTGTTCGCAAGAAAATCATCTTTCGTATTTAGTTCTTTTTGCAATTTAATAGACAGTTGTTCAGTTTGAAGCGTTGTTTGGAAATAACGTGTAAACCAAAAGGCTGATAAAGCAGTAATGGCAATTAATAAGTCAAAAGGGTAGTGATTATAAGGTAGAGTTATATTTTGCTTTAGTGCAAAAAATAATGAATTACTTGCAACAGCACTAGCTGTTAGTAGTAAAAATAAGACTCCTTTTTCTCCTTTCATGACGATAATTAGCATAAAAATAGTTACAATAATAGGAGAAATACTAAAAAGCGTAGTAAAAATTATTTTTGTACTAAATATATACTCAATTGGAGCTAGTACAATAAATACTAAGTAAGCAGCACATAGCATTGAAAGTATACTCAATATTTTTGATTTAGAATATTCCCTGACTAATTCCCGCAAAAATAAAATGAAAAATAACATCGTATTAATATAGGAAAAGAAATATAGTTTATGTGCCCCAATCCAATTGAAGGGTATATAAATAAACAAAAGCTTATTACTAGAAACAAGAACTGTTACACAAGTGGAAATAATAATGATTGCAAAATAAATCAGTGATTTACCTCGAACTCCTATAGCGTAGAGTAGGATAGTGAAAAGCAAGTAAAAAATAAAAACAATACAAACAGCAATTTGCGTGACTAGCGAAAACTGCTTTGATTGTTCCATCGAATGTAAATCGCCTAAAACAATTGATTTTGTAAAACCCCCCTGCGAATAGCGATTTGTTTGAATACCTTGAATGAGTATTTCGCTTTCACTTGAGTCCAGTGTAAAGTAATGAGTAAGAGGTCTACCGATAGGGGCAGAGTTTTCATTAACTGAAGCCAGATTTCCTAGTCCACCAATAAGTTGACCATTAATATAAAGCTCATATGGTGATAGTCCGTCTGGGATAGTAATACCATAAAGCTGTGGTGTATCATGTTCTTTCATTATTGTTAGGCGATAAGTACCATAATGAATAGTATCATTGTTTTTAAAATATTTGTCCCATGATTCGGGGAGAGCTGAATAAATAGTATTGCTATTGGATTGGATTAATTTTGAGTTTTCAGCAGCAAGCAGAGTATAGGGGTAGAATTCCCAATCTCCGTATAGCTTTACTTGAAAATCATGAGTTGTATCAATATTTCCTAAATCAATTGTGCCTTGCTGCGCAGCGATTTCCTCAGGGACATTAATAAAGTCTATCCAGGCAAAACGAAGTAGAGTAAGCAAACAAAAAAATAGACTAGCAACGAGAAGAATTGTGAAATCTTTGTATATTATTTTCTTTTTCACCATAATACATAAAAATTCGACAAAACCTTCGATACTCCTTCTAAAGTATCGATTTTTCAGGAGGATTTACGATAATATTAGTAATAAGAGTATTTCTAGGAGGGATTTCATGAGAATCATATTAGTAGATGATGAATATTTGCAATTAATGAGACTTAGAACTTTACTTGAAAAAATGAATACTCATGGGATTGAAATAGTTGGAGAATATACGGATTCTCTAGAAGTGATTAATCAAATCGGAAAGCTCCAACCGGATGTAGTATTTTTAGATATTATCATGCCTGATATAGATGGACTGGCATTAGGTGAAAAAATTTCGGAGATTTTTCCGAATGTAGAGATTGTTTTTATTACAGGTTTTGACCAATATGCGATTGATGCTTTTAATTTGCATGCGATTGATTATTTATTAAAACCTGTACAAAAAACGCGGTTACTTAAAACAATAAATCGACTCCAACAAATCATTGGTAAAAATCCCAAATCAATAGTACAAACAAAAACAATTCAGCTTTTAGGTGGATTGAGAATGACTTCTACTGATGGCAAGATACAATGGATGAAGTGGCGTACGGCAAAAGCAAAAGAATTATTTGTTTATATGCTCAATCATCGAGATAAAATGATTTGCCGAGATATTCTTTTAGAGCTTCTTTGGCCAGAATCGGATATAGATAAGGCATCCAAACAGCTTTATACGACTATTTATACAATACGTCAAACTTTAAAAAATTATGGGGTAGACGGTATCAAAATTTCGAGTCCATTGTTTGATTCGGGCTATAAATTATCGCTAGAAAACGTAATAATTGATGTAGAAGAATGGGTGTCTAAATTAAAATCATTACCTCCGCTACAATTAGATAATATAGACAAGCATGAACGTACGTTCTACTCCTATACAGGAGATTATCTGAGTGGTAGCGATTATATATGGGCTGAGAGTGAAAGAGAGAGGTTAAGACGTCTATGGTTACACCATGCGCAACAACTAAGCAAATTTTACATTAGACATGAAAACTATAATGCCGCTGTGAATATACAGGAACGGGTTCAATCATTTTGTCCTGCTGAAGAAGAAAGTTATTTTACTCTAATGGAGCTATATGGGGTATTGAATAATGCTATTGCGGTTGAGGGACAGTATAGGATGTTAAAGAAAATGCTTAAAGAGCAATTTGGAATGGAACCAAGTATAGAAATAGATAAATGGTATGAAGAGTGGAAAAATAAGAAGAATTTTTATGAGTACATGTGTTGAAAAGAGATTTTAATTAGATAGAAGAGAGCTTCTCTAGTACCCTCTATAATTCGAGTGTATCTATTGCTTTTTGGGTTTTATAGTTAATTGATAAGGGGATGTGGGCGTAAGTGTTAGGATCCTACGGGAAAAACAAGCACCAAAGCCCACACCTTTATTTTTTTATAATTATTTCTCTGCTTGTTGCTGATTTTTTTTCATGGCGCGCCATCGTTCTAGCCCGATAAATGCGCATGCACTGCTAAAGACTAAGTAAATCGTTGACACTAAAATATCTGATTCCCAATAATGTAACACTTGTGTAAAGCCGATAATGGCTACTGCAAACGCTGCAAGCATATACAGTTTTGCATTTTTCTCCATTGTAAAGCCCTCCCTAATGTTCATTAAAAAATCGCCTTAAATCCATTATGCCGAGGTTTATCATCTATTATTTTTAAGTGACTGTTTACGCATCGATAGGTAGGATGGCAGGATCATCCCGACTAGTACAAGCACAATACCAAACAGTTGAAGTGGTGTCACGACTTCATGGAGGAAAATGACGGAAACAAGAATCGCTACAGGTAATTCCATTGCGCTTAAAATGGATGTTAAGCCACCTCCAACTTTCGGCACCGCAATAGAGAATAGTAAAATCGGCAAAATGATCCCGAATAGCCCGAGCGCTAGTCCGTATTTCCACAGCCCGCTTGTTAGCTGTCCGTTCCACAGAATCTCTGGAGATAAAAAGATGCTAATCACAATGAGGGCGACAGCGGATACGATAAATGTTCGTGTGATGTTGGTCATCCCTGTTACTTGGCGCGAGTTAATTTGAATAAAAATAGAGAAGGTCAGTGCAGAAGTTAAACCGAGCGCCCAACCTTGCCAAGCAATTGCTGTTAAGTCGACATCTAAAACCCCCGCTGCTAAAATCGTTCCTGCAAATAAAAACAGAAGTGAAATCACTTCAGCTCTTGTTGGAAGGCGTTTTTTCAGTGCACAATCTAATAATAACCCTATCCACGTGAATTGGAATAACATGACAACGGCAAGTGATGCAGGTAAATAATTTAACGACTGCCCGTACACCATACCCGTAGTCGCGGTGAAAATCCCAGCGAGTACTAGTATTGCCCAGCCTTTTAGTTGAATATGCGGTAATTTACGTTGCGTTGCCAATACTAGAAGCAATGCTAGTAAAAAACCAAAAATATATTGACTTGAAACTACTTCGGAGGAAGTATAACCATCTTGCATCCCTAATTTCACTATAGTAGATAATATGCCGTAACTACTAGATGCAATGACAATCATGAGGGGATAAATTATATTTAATGGCATGCTGCTATACTCCTTTTACCATGTGATGGAATTTCTCGCCTATGATTTCCCACGGTTCTGTCACGACGAAACCTTGTTGTTCATATAATTGACGTGCTTTTATTTTTGCTTCGTCTACATTTAATGAAACTTTTTTGTAGCCGCATCTTACAGCTTGCTCCTCAGCAAAATGTAGCATTTTTGTACCGATCCCCAGTCCACGTGCATGTGGCGCTACACAAACTGTATCAATATAATATTCATCGTCATGTGCTTCTAAATCAATTTGAAGAGATGAGGCATATTTTTGTTGCAGCTTCTCCATTAAAAGTACATCTAATTCTTTCCCTGTTTGTCCATCATATAAAACAATGATGCCTAAAATTTGTTCATTGGCACAAGCAACGAACGTATTGCGATATGTGTGACGGTTATCTTGAGCACGTACAAGCTCTTCTAGTCCCGTCATTATATTTTTTAGATGATGCTCGCCCGTGAGTCGGCTTGCAATATCACCAATTGCATCATAAATGAGCGGTGCAATATGTGGCGCATCATGAGGTGTTGCTTGTCGGATATTTATATGTGTGTTCATCATGTATCGCTCCCTTTCGAACAAAGTATAGCAAAATTATGAACAACGTGCTGACATACGCCCAATGTTAGAATAGTATAAAACTTTAATAATCTTGTGGTTTTATGATAACCTAAATAGAACATTATCTTCGGAGGTTAGACAACTGATGACTCAGTTAAGTAAGGATTTTATTTTAGTTTACGGAGACGCTTTTGTTGATTATATAGCGAATGATACGACAAACACATCATTCGCAAAATTTTTAGGGGGCGCAACGATTAATGTCGCAGCTGGTATTAGTCGTATTGGTGCGCCTTCAGCACTCATTACGATTACAGGTGATGATGAAACATCTCAATTTGTAAGGCAGGAAATCAAAAATGAGGGAGTAAATCTAGATTACGCTGTATTTGTACCGGAAAAACGGGTGAGTGGTGTATATGTCCATCTAAAAGAAGATGGTGAACGTGTTTTTAAGGATTATGTAGATGAGGCACCGGATTTACAAGTAACGGCCCAACACTTAAATGAGGAAGCATTTAAACGGGCGTCTATTTTCAACTTTTGTTCGGGCACAATGTTCCATCCAACAGCCCTTGTCACAACACGTGCTGCAGTAGAAATGGCTAAGCTTCATGACGCCATTATTGCCATTGATGCTAATATTCGTCCACTTCGCTGGAGCAGTGAATCACATTGCCGTGAAACCGTTGTATCATTCTTTCAAGACGCCCATATTTTGAAACTAACGGATGAAGAGTTATTTTTCTTAACGGAAGTAAATTCGATTGAAGCAGGGTTAGAGCTGTTAAAACCATTAAATATCCCTATTATTCTCATTACGGTTGGAGCAGATGGAACGTACGCAGTGTTAAACGGAGAAGTAATGCATGTGTCCGTTGAAAAAATTGTGCCAGTGGATACAACAGGAGCAGGGGATGCATTTATGGCAGGCATAATGCGCTATGTTCACTATAATGGTTTACCAACAACGAAGGAATCCCTCGATAACTGTGTGTCCTTTGGGAACAAGCTTGGAGCAATGGCTGCAACAAAACCGGGTGCATTAACAGCACTTCCACGTTATGATGAAATTAAAAACTTATTATAAGGTGGGGTCATATGTACGATGAACTAATTGCGGGACGCGTATATTTTGGAGGAGCGGATGATACAGAGCAAGTAGTCCGTGAAAAACAGGTCGATAAAGTGATGGATGTACGCGTAAACGGACGAGTGGAACCAGTTGAGTACACATATATTCATAAGCCGATTGCTGATGAAAGTGAACACATTGCAGACTCGATTAAAATAGGGGTCGAGGAAGTAGTAAAAGCATACGAAGCTGGAGAAAAAATTTACTTCCACTGTGGTAGTGGGGGTGGACGAGCAGGTGTCATGGCTGTTGCGACATTAATGGAGCTAGGGGTAGCGGAATCATTGGATGAAGCAGAGTTGATCGCTAAACAAGCAAGACCAAAAGTAAACATTCGCCCTAATATGCGTGAAGCATTAGAAAAATTATATAAATAAATCAACACAAAGCCGCCCATCAAGGGCGGCTTTGTTCGTTGATATGGGATAAATGGTATCAATTTTGATTAGGGTTTGTCTTTTAAATGGAAATACAGATTCCTTATTGATTTTTAAAAATAGGTTTACGTTTTTCAGGAAAAGCAACAAGGCCTTCTTTTATATCTTCTGTTTGAAATACTTTGCCGAAGTAGTATGCTTCAGTTCCCCCCTCTTCTAGTTAGCAAGACTTCATGGGTTTTTTACTGATGAATTTTTAGTGCGTAAAATTATTTCCTTTGTTTTCGAGCTACCTACTAAAAAGAAATTAGGAATGAGCAAGGATTTTGTCCATGAAGTCAAGAAATGTTAAATAACATACATCACAAATGTAAGCAATTATAGTAGGTATACAAAGGGAGGGGAAACAAGTGAAAGGTAAGGTTGTATTCATCACAGGTGCTGCAGGGGGGCATTGGCTATCAAATGGCAACATCTTTTTTAGAGGCTGGAGCAAAGGTGATGCTTTCAGATTTAAATGAACAGCATTTAGATCATGCTGTCAAAACGCTTTCTGCAAATGCAAAAGGGGTCGTATGCGATGTTTCGAAAGAAGAAGAGGTAAAACAAGCAATTTCCTATACAATTGAGCAATTTGGAGCAATTGATATTTTAATTAATAATGCAGGGTTACAACATGTAGCGTTGATTGAGGATTTCCCTACTGAGAAGTTTGAACAAATGATTAAAATTATGTTGATGGGACCATTTTTAACGATTAAGCATGCGCTTCCTTATATGAAGAAGCACAATTTCGGGAGAATTATCAATATTGCCTCGATTAATGGTTTGATTGGATTTGCGGGGAAATCAGCTTATAATTCAGCTAAGCATGGTGTTATCGGCTTAACGAAAGTAACAGCGTTAGAAGTAGCAGATTATAATATTACGGCGAACGCCATTTGTCCGGGGTATGTAGATACACCGCTAGTACGTGGTCAATTTGAGGACTTAGCACAAACAAGAAATATTACAGCTGAACAAGTATTAGAGGAAGTGTTATATCCATTAATTCCTCAGAAAAGACTTTTAGATGTAGAAGAAGTCGCTGCTGTCGCTAAATTTTTAGCGAGTGACGAGGCGAGAGGAATGACAGGGCAATCACTTGTCCTCGATGGTGGCTATACAACACAATAAATTTTAACTTACAGGAGCAATGAACGTGTCAGAGCACACGTCATTGCTTTTTATATAGTCATAATGCATTAAAGTAAACTATCAGTTGACAAATGTTAATAAAGTAAACAATCAATCGCTATTTTCTTCGACCATTTTTGGATATATTACTAGTAAGAGGAGCTGGTCATGTGAAACACTTTCAATTTTCAACTGTATTTTCCACAAGGCGTAAGGAACTTGGGGTGACGCAAGAACAAATTGCTGAGTATGTAGGCGTATCGAGAGCGGCAGTTTCAAAATGGGAAAAGGGACTGAGCTATCCTGATATTACATTGTTGCCAAAGCTAGCCACATATTTCAATGTCTCCATCGATACATTACTTGGGTATGAGCCACAGCTGACAAAAGAACGGATTACGGTGATGTATCGTGAACTGGCTCACCAATTTAGCAATCGGTCATTTGAAAAAGTGCAAGAAGAAATGGAGCAGTTATTAACAGAATATTATTCTTGTTTTCCATTTGTCTTAAAAATGGCCCAGCTTTACTTAAATTATTACACACAAGCAACACAGCCTAACGATATTTTAACAAGAGTGCAGGAGCTTTGCGGAAGGGTAAAGGAATTTAGTGAAGACTATCAGTTAGTCAATGAAGCTGTGATGATTGAAGCATCTGCTATGCTCATTCAGGGGCAAGCACAAGAAGTGCTTCAGATTTTAGGGAAGGATGTGCCCATTCAATTTGGTACGGAACAACTCATTGCCATGGCACATAATATGCTTGGAGATACAGCGAAAGCAAAAGAAACGTTGCAAGTAAGTATGTATCAACATGTGATGCATATCATCTCATGTGCAACAGAAAATTTAATGTTGGAAGTGGAGCATGTAGAGAATTTTGATGAAACCGTATGCCGCATCGAGAGTTTTATCCAAATTTTTCACGTGAAACATTTAAATGTAAATTCCCCTCTTGTTTTTTATTTAAAGGCAGCAGCGGGCTATGTGATGCAAAACCGTTTAGAGCGTGCGCTTGAAATGATTGAAGCGTATTGTCATGTTTGTTATCAATTAAAGTTTCCAATTCAACTGCAAGGTGATGATTATTTTTACTTACTATCAGACTGGATGGAAGAACACATACAGCTAGGCGGGCAAGCACCGCGCGATGATCTTTCCATTAAAAAGGATTTAGTCAATAGTTTAACGCATCAACCTGTGTTTGCGCCTTTATATAATGATCCAAAATATAAGGCGATAATAGCGAACTTGAAACATCATTTAAAAGTAGAGGAGGAAAATGAATGTTAGAGGAATTAGCGAATATTAATTGGGCACTAATTGCACCATTGATTTTAATCCAAGTGATATTAGCTATCGTGGCATTAATTGACTTAGCACGTATTCATGCCACAAATGGACCGAAATGGGTATGGGTGTTAGTCGTGTTATTCATTAATACGGTCGGGCCAATCGTTTACTTTATCTTTGGGAGAAAAACGTCATGATTACGGTACATGATTTAACCAAAACATTTGGTACACAAACCGCCGTATCCAATGTGTCATTTATGCTTGAACAAAACACATCTACAGCATTAATCGGTCCGAATGGGGCAGGGAAAACAACGATTTTATCTATGCTAACAGGATTACTGGCACCGACAAGTGGTACGGTGGAGATGGTGGGAGTAAAAGATATTCGAAAAGAAATTGGTTTTCTTCCACAGTATCCGCAGTTTTTTCCGTGGTTAACAGCACTTGAATTTACAGAGATGGTGGCCAAATTGAGTGGTGTATCAGGACGAGAGGTAAAAAAAGAAGCACAAAAGGTACTATCATTTGTTGGACTTGAAGAGGCAATACGTAAAAAAACATCGACATTTTCGGGTGGTATGAAACAACGACTCGGAATAGCACAGGCCATTGTCCATAAGCCTAAGTTATTATTACTTGATGAACCAGTATCAGCGCTCGATCCAGTCGGTCGCCGTGAGATGATGAATTTATTAAAAGAGTTACAACAGCAAACGACGATTTTATATTCTACGCATATTTTAAATGATGCGGAGGAAATGACAGACCAGCTTCTATTTCTACGAAAAGGCACCATTGTTGAGCAAGGCTCACTAGCACATATACGAGGGAAATTTGATGTGCCACGTTACAAAGTTGAATTTGAAACAGAAGTTGAGGCCTTGCAATTCGCTTCCCAATCTGAGGTTGCTGCAACGGTATCCAATAATGTTGTGTATGTTGAAATCATTGAAGAACGTCCTACGATGCAGCAATTAATGGCACAATTAGTAGCATCACCGTTTCATGTGAAACAAGTGAAACGTGTAACCGTCACACTGGAGGAAATTTTTATGAAGGTGGCGGGACAATGAGCGATTTTGTTACATTATTTAGCAAAGAATGCCGTGAAGCATGGCGCGGATTTAAATTTTTATGGATGCCATTATTATTTATTCTTCTAGGTATAAGTGATCCGCTAATGAATTATTTCATGGAAGATATTTTAAATGCAGTTGGTAATTTACCAGAAGGCTTTTCTATTACATTGCCCAATTATTTACCGATTGATCTTTTATATGCTTCGACGGGACAGTTTCAGTCTATCGGATTAATTGTGCTTGTCGTAACATTTGCTGGTACCATTAGCCGGGAGCGACAAAATGGTACAGCGACACTAATCTATGTAAGACCGATATCTTTTGCGACATTTTTTATGAGCAAGTGGGCAGTTGCTAGCCTACTCGGCATTATGAGTGCGATTGCCGGTTATACAGGGAGCATGTACTATACAGCGATTTTGTATGGTCCAGTGGAAATAGGTGCATTTATCAAAATGGTACTCACATACTGTGTATGGGTTTTATTCGTAGCGGCTGTTACGATTGCATTAAGTGCCATGTTTAAAACAGCGATTGCGATTACAATGGCGATTGTATTATTACCGGTTGGGTTAATAATGGATTCTCTTATCGGGAGTTTTTGGAGCGTGACGCCGTGGAAACTTGCCACATATGGTGTGCAGTTTATTAGTGGTGGTACAAGTGAACATTATACAATCACACTCATTTTCACATGTATATTAATGGTGATTGCGATGATTATCGGAATAGTATTTACGAAAAAGAATGCTGCTACAACAAAAATATAATAAATGACTTTGAGGTGCTTAAGGAATATAAGCACCTTTTTCGTATTTAAATATTGGAAAATTAGGAATATAATCATGTTACATACATATTATTTATGATTTTAGAGAAGGGGGGAGTAGCAATGACGGTCAAAAATTCGGATCGCTTTTTAACGGCGTTCAATCGGATTGATCATACAATGCGCGATATTATCGGGGCAAAAGATTTTATGCCGTTTTATCGGTTAGTCGATCAGGCGAAAAAGAAAAGTCCACTTATTCGAAAATACGAAGATGATTTACGATCCTATGCGGATTTGCGAAATGCTATTGTTCATCATCGTACGTCACCAGAATACGTGATTGCAGAGCCGCATAATCAAGTGGTAGAAAGAATTGAACATATTGATGAAGTCCTTGCCCGTCCAAAGCTTGTCGGTCAAATGTTTAGAAAGCGTGTCATGTCTTTTCAAACGACGGATTCTTTGCAACATACTTTAAAGATGATTCGTAAACGTAGGTATACACAATTTCCTGTATATGAAGGAACGGTTTTTCAAGGTCTTATTACAACAGTGGGTATCACAAATTGGTTAGCTACTTCAATGGTAGGCGAGTGTCTACCGAAAAAAACACCGGTACTGCAAGACATTTTGCACCATGAGAAAAATCAAGTAAACTATAAATTTATAAGTAGATACATAACGATTTATGAAGCAGAAGAAATTTTTAAGCAAGGCGTAGAGCGTGGTCGCCGTTTTGAAGCACTGCTTATCACAGAACACGGGAAGCCACATCAAAAACTAATTGGGATTGTGACACCTCTCGATATTATGAAGGTAGATTAAGAGGTGCGTTTTGTTTTTTACTAACATAAAGTGAACCGTCTTCTAATACTTGGGCTAAAAAAACATCTTCTGCACTCGTAATATTTTTCTTTTTTAATTTTTTCATAAGCCAATCTTCAGTTAAATTTAGTTCAATTAAATTTTTAGAGATAATTTTTCCGTCGCAAATGACTTCCATTGGGACATATTGTGCGGGGGCTGTATTGGCTTTAACATCTTGTTTTGTGGCATTGGACACGGCCACTTTTTTCATAATGCTCAGTTCGCCATTTGTCTCAAACACAGCATAATCAACTTCGGCTGCTGAAAACACGCTTTGTTCGCGTAGTAGCATTAATAGCTCATCAAGGCTAAGCCGGGCTTTTTTGAGATTTTTAGGAAGAATGGTACCATTTTGAATAATAATGGTCGGTTTATCATCAAAAAGTGTACGTAATTTAACAGATTTAAGGGATAAGTAACTAATCAGTAGGGTTAATACCCCCCACCAAATAAGGGCAATAAAACCGTCCCAAAAAGGTGTCTCAGCTTGTGCGGCAATTTCACTTGCGATTGAGCCAAATGTAATACCTGTTATATAATGGAAAAAAGTTAGCTGACTCAGCTGCTTCTTTCCAATAATACGTGCTAAAAATAATATCGCAAAAAATGCGCCGGTTGTTCGTAAAAGCATTTCAACAACGTTTATTTCCATAATACTCCCTCCTTCAAGAGTAGCATGAGCGAGAAAAGGAAAAACTATACGGATATCTTATGTACAGAAAGTGTGAAGCGAAATGACGACAGCTATATCTATGACTAAAACTAATAATCCTGTGTACCCGATGATGATTGCCATCGGTGTTTGTCACTTAATTAATGATACGATGCAATCGGTGATTCCAGCGATGTTTCCGTTATTAGAACGTGATATGGGATTAACGTATACTCAACTTGGGTTCATTTCATTTGTATTAAATATGTTTGCCTCTGTATTGCAGCCTGTTGTGGGGGCAGTAACAGATAAGAAACCGATGCCCTTTGCGTTACCGCTTGGAATGGTGAGTTCGTTCATCGGTATTGCGATGCTCATTTTCGCACCTAACTACTGGATGATTTTAATAGCGGTATTATTTTTAGGACTCGGTTCAGCTGTATTTCATCCAGAAGGCTCCCGCGTATCCTTTATGTCAGCAGGGAATAAACGCGGGCTCGCTCAGTCCATTTATCAAGTTGGAGGTAATTCTGGACAGGCGCTCGCTCCCTTAATTAGTGCATTTTTAATTTTGCCATTTGGTATGTACGGGGCATCGATTGTACTAGTTTTCACGGCGATCGGTATTTTTATGCTAACAAAAATTGCCGTATGGTACCGCGAGCAATTAGAAGAAGAAAAGCTTTCGAACGTGAAAAAGACACTTGTTTCTTCACTTCCCGCATTAACGAAAAAGCAAGTAGGGATGGCACTGAGCTTGCTGTTAGTCATCATTTTTGCCCGTTCATTTTATACAACGAATATTACAAACTTTTATGTGTTTTATTTGATGGAGTATTATCATTTGCCGATTGAAACAGGACAATTATTCATTTTCTTATTTATGGCTTTTGGGGTAGTCGGTACATTTTTCGGTGGCTCTTTATCAGACCGAATCGGGCGTAAAAATGTCATTTTACTGTCCGTTGTGGCACCAATCCCGCTATGCGTAGCTTTACCATATGTTCCGTTATGGCTAGTTGTCGTGTTATTGATTGTTATCGGTTCGCTACTCATGATTAGCTTTTCTGTGATGGTGGTTTATGCGCAGGAGCTGGTGCCATCTAAAATTGGCACAATGGCAGGCTTAACGTTAGGACTTGCATTTGGCATGGGGGCCATTGGTTCGGTTGCTATCGGTACACTAATGGATACAATTGGCATAGAAACAACGATGATGGTAATTTCATTGTTGCCTATTCTTATGATAGTGGCATTTGCTCTACCGAAAGATAGCGTAGCGAGAGGATAATTTACAATCGTCATGATGGACTGAGGCTTAAGTATGTACTTAAGGCTCAGTTTATTATTTGGGGGTGGATAGGGAAGCAACTCATTAAAAAAGCTGTCTCCATAAGGAAACAGCTACATTTTAGAGTTAGAGGATGGTTTAGCATCAACCGGGATTTTTTGCGGATTGACGACAATGCCTTCTGTAATGGTTAATTCATGCATCTTATTGGCATAAGTAAATTTGAAAATACCATTATCAAAATCTGTGCCAATTTCTTTAAAGAAAATACCTTCAATGGCCGCGAATTTTGGGCATGTAAATGCAATTTTAAAGTCCTCTTCCGATTCTATTAAATAAGCGCGAACGCCTTTTTCATAAATATCATAGGAATCGTCTTCTGTTGGACGTTTAATCGCAACGATGTGAAAATCAACAAATGGCACCTCTTTTAATAAGACATTTAAGAATGAACCTTTTGTAATTTCTTCCCAACGACTTTGGGCGCTTTGCCCAACAATAATTTGTGTAACGTCATAGTTGCGTGCTACTTCATTAATAACTTTTTGGATCGGGCGTTTTTCATTATCTAATAGAATAAACTTTTCAACTTGAAGCTCTTCGGCAAGTTGTTTCCATTGTTCAATGTAGCCAGATTTTTCAGCATCGAATGCATCAAGTGGTTTTGGGTCTACCGTTAATACATATAATGGGCAATCAAGCAATGTTGCTAGTTTATGACCTCTACGAATAAGACGTTCCCCGTTTAACCCGTAGTACACACAAACTAAAATACTTTCATCCATTCGACTTTTCAAATGCTTCATCTTAGTCTGCACCTCTTTTAAAATAATAAAATCTATATGTCTGTTCATATGAACAAGAATGTGATAAAAATAGCAAATTTACGTTTTAATTAGGACAATTGCAGTGCAACGAGCATATTTGTATTGTATACTATATTTTGTACGGCTTATTAACAGTATGTAATGTTTTTGTGATCTTTGATAAATAACCAAATGGTTTTTCTTCATCTATATGACACCTTATTATGAAGTGAGTTATATCGTTAGTCAAGCTTGTTTGGTGTTTACATTTTTTTCTTTAAAAATTCATATTTTTAGCTGTTTTAGGAGGTTTTAGTTTGTGACAATTATTTTGGCCATTATGCTTCCATTTCTTGTTGCAGCTTGTATCCCGCTTGTTTATAGGCGATTTACAAAACTGCATATTGGCTGGTTCGTGCTAGCGGTACCAGTGTTTTTATTTGGGTTATTAGTTACATATATTCCTCACATTGCGAAAGGTGATGTCTACACCTATACAATGGAGTGGATCCCCTCGTTTCATATAAACTTTGCGACATACTTAGATGGTTTAAGCATGATATTTGGCTTGCTTATTACAGGTGTCGGGAGTTTAGTCATTTTATATTCCATTTTTTATCTATCCAAAAAAGAATCTTTACATCATTTTTATTGCTATTTGTTGCTCTTTATGGGGGCGATGTTAGGCGTTGTTTTATCGGATAATTTAATCGTACTTTATGCATTTTGGGAGTTAACAAGTGTATCTTCATTTTTGTTAATTGCATTTTGGCACCATCGTAAAGCTTCTCGTGCAGGTGCACGTAAGGCGATGACGATCACGGTGATCGGTGGCGTTGCGATGCTTGTTGGTTTTTTAATGCTGTATGCGATGGCAGGTACGTTTAGTGTTCGGGAAATAATTGCAAATGTTGAACTATTAAAGGCACATACGTTATTTATCCCTGCGATGTTGCTCGTCTTACTAGGTGCTTTTACAAAGTCCGCACAATTCCCATTTCATATTTGGCTACCAGATGCGATGGAAGCGCCTACTCCCGTCTCAGCCTATCTTCACTCCGCTACGATGGTCAAAGCGGGTATTTATATCGTGGCTCGCACAACGCCTCTTTTTGGGGGACACGAAGTATGGTTCTGGACCGTCAGTTTAGCCGGCCTAATGACGCTTTTCTGGGGCTCCTTTAATGCGGTCAAACAGTTTGATTTAAAGGCGGTACTTGCATTTTCAACGGTTAGTCAACTCGGACTTATTATGTGTTTATTTGGTCTTGGCTCCGCGGCATTAAACCTCGGTTATTCTACAGAGTCTGTTATTTATACGCAAGCAGTCTTTGCAGCGTTATTCCACTTAGTGAATCATTCAACATTTAAAGGTGCGCTATTTATGATGGTCGGTATTGTAGACCATGAAGTCGGAACGCGTGATATTCGCCGTTTAGGCGGATTGATGGCATTGATGCCATTTACATTTACCATTGCCGTTATTGGGAGTTTTTCAATGGCCGGTCTTCCGCCGTTCAATGGCTTTTTAAGCAAGGAAATGTTTTTCGTTGCGACATTAAATATTGCACAGGCAGATATTTTCTCCCTAGAAACTTTCGGGCTAGTATTCCCGATTGTTGCATGGATTGCCAGTGTGTTTACATTTGTCTATTGTACGATAATCGTTATGCGTACATTTTTGGGGAAAGTACGGCCAGAGCGTTTGGAAAAGCCGCCTCATGAAGCACCAGTTGGCATGCTCATTTCGCCATTTATATTAGTTGGCTTTGTTATTGGTATCTTCCTATTTCCTAATCTACTGGGCCACTATATTTTACAACCAGCGATGGCCAGTATTTATCCAACGTTTCCATCTGCTGAAGAGTTAACACCGCATATTCATGCTTGGCATGGCATGAAGCTGGAACTATTCATGACGGTTGGTGTCGTCATTGTCGGAATCATACTGTACCGTACACTAAAAAAATGGCGTTCGCTGTATCGTATGTTTCCTGAAAATTATACGTTTAATGCCATGTATGAACGTGTGATTGAGACGAGTGAAAATGTTTCAGGGAACATGACCCGTCGTTATATGAATGGCCATTTAACGTATTACTTTATGTATATTTATATTTTCTTTGTTGCGGTTGTTGCCGGCTATTTCTTATTATCAGATGCATTTAGTTGGGACCCGGCACAAGATTCACCAATTGACTACTACGAATTGATTTTAGTATTTGTCATGATATTTGCGGCAGTGATGATTTTATTTGCAAAAGGGCGCATTACAACCGTTTTACTAAACGGGGTACTAGGGTACGCTGTGGCATTTTTCTTCGTCATCTTCCGAGCACCCGACTTAGCATTAACACAATTAGTCGTAGAATCTGTAACGACCGCCCTATTCCTCATTAGTTTTAAGTTTTTACCCGATTTACGACCGGAAAAAGCACCACGAAAAGTCGTATTTTCAAAAGCCATTGTGTCCATTTGCGTTGGGGCAACGGTAACATTCATCGGTCTTGCGGTGATGAATTATGAAAAGTTTTCAGCCATTTCAACATACTTTGAAAATGCCTATGAATTAGCAGGTGGAAAAAACATCGTTAATACGATTTTAGGGGACTTCCGTGCATTCGATACGATGCTGGAGGTTGTCGTGTTATTTATTGCAGGTCTGGGTATTTACACGATTATTAAATTAAAGGCAAAGAAAGGGGATACAGACGTTGAAAATTAATGATGTCATTTTGCGAACGGTTGTAAAAGGCGTTGTATTTATTGTTTTAACGCTCGGTGTTTACCTGTTCTTTGCTGGACATAATGCGCCAGGAGGGGGCTTTATAGGTGGGCTTGTATTAGGCTCTGGTATTGTACTTTTATATATCACATTTGATATTGAAACCGTACATAAAGGCATGCCATTTGATTTTAAAAAGGTCGCTGCACTCGGCGTTTTATTAGCAACAGGTACAGCGGTCGGGTCCCTCTTTTTTGATGCGCCTTTTTTAACACAAACAGATCAGTACTTCGATCTACCGCTCCTTGGAAAAACGCATGTATCCACCGTCATGCTTTTTGAAGCAGGTGTTGCATTAACCGTTATTGGGACATTAGTGACGATTATTTTAAGTATAAGTGAGGATGAATAGCATGGAATCTTTAATGATGATACTAATTGGTATTTTAGTTGCTGTAGCCACTTATTTAGTCCTCTCTCGCACAATTATTCGTGTCATTTTAGGAACGGCCATATTGTCTCATGCGGTGCATCTGCTCATTTTGACAGTAGGCGGATTAAAAAGAGGGGATGTACCACTACTGAGCCAGTCAGATGGTCCTTACACAGATGCTTTACCGCAGGCGCTTATTTTAACAGCTATTGTCATTAGCTTTGCTGTAACAGCCTTTGTACTAGTGTTGGCGTACCGTATGTATAACACAAATGGAACAGACGATTTCCGGAAGTTAGGGGGATCTTCTGATGAATAATATAATTGTCTTACCGATGATTGTACCTATTATAACCGCTATTATACTTGTGTTTTTACGTGATGATATAAGGCTACAACGGATTATTAGTATAACGACCATGGTGTTTGTGAGTAGTATATCGGTGCTGATGTTGCATTTAGTACAAACACGAGGCATTATGAAGCTTGATTTTAGTGGATGGCTACCACCGTATGGGATTTTATTTGTAGCGGATTCATTTGCATTGTTGCTTGTACTAACCGCAAGCATTGTCACAGCGGTTTGTTTAATTTATGCATTTGCTACAATTGGTGAGCGCCATGAGCGGATGTTTTTCTATCCCTTTGTGCTGTTTCTCATTGCGGGGGTAAACGGTTCATTTTTAACTGGGGATATATTCAATTTATTTGTGTGCTTTGAAGTAATGCTACTTGCTTCTTACGTATTAGTAGCACTTGGTGGAGAGAAGTTTCAGCTACGTGAATCGTTAAAATATGTGCTGATTAATGTCGTCGCTTCTTGGCTGTTTTTAGTAGCACTCGCATTTTTATATGGCACCTTAAAAACACTCAATATGGCGCATATTGCACAGCGAGTAGCGGAAGTAGGGCAAGATCCGATTTTAACGACAGTAGCCATTGTATTTTTAATCGTTTTTGCACTAAAAGCGGGATTACTTCTATTCTTTTGGTTACCTGGCTCCTATAGTGTACCGCCAACGGTTGTGCAAGCGTTGTTTGCCGCCCTTTTAACAAAAGTAGGGATCTATGCATTATTCCGTACGTTTACGCTTATGTTTCCGTTAAATCAAGACGTGACGCATGTACTCATCGGGATAATGGCAGGTGTGACAATCGTAGCCGGTTGTATGGGGGCATTGGCAGGAAAAGATGTGCGAACGATTGCCACGTATAATGTCATTATCGGTGTAGGATTTATTTTGATTGGGCTTGCATCAGGTACGGAAACCGGATTTGCCGGTGCGATTTATTATTTAATTCACGATATGTTAGCGAAAGCGTTACTGTTTTTAATTATTGGGACAATGATTTATTTAACTGGTGAAATTATTGTAAAAAATATGAGCGGTCTCATTCGTAACTACCCGCTATTTGGTTGGATTTACTTTGTTGTGATGTGTGCGTTAACGGGGATTCCACCGTTAAGCGGATTTATTGGCAAAGTACTTATTGGACAAGGCGCCATTGAAGGGCAAAATTATGTGTTATTAGCAATCGGCTTTGCTTCTAGTGTTATCGTACTCTATTCATTATTGCGTATTTTTTTAGCTTCCTTCTTTGGGGAAACAACGATTAGTGAAGATCATCAAAAACCACTACCGAAACTGGCCATGACATCATTTGTGTTGCTTGCTATTTGTATTGTGAGTATCGGGATAGGGGCTGAAGGTGTGGCGCCGTATGTGGAAAATGCAGCGAAAACGTTAGCGAATCCATCCATTTATATTGAAGCGGTGTTAGGGAATATGGAGTAAAGGAGGAGAAGTGGATGTTAGGACAATTTATATTAAATTTATTTATTGCGGCATTATGGTTTTTATTAAAAGATGATCCAAATGCCAATTTCTCCAATTTTGTTGCTGGCTTTTTAGTTGGGGTCGTTATTTTATATGCGATGCATCGTTTCTTTGGGACGCGTTTTTATTTGCGGCGAGTAGCAAAAATCCTAAAGCTTATCCTCCTTTTTATTCAAGAGCTCGTTTTATCTAGCATGTCTGTGCTGCGCTGGGTACTTTCACCGAAGTTAACGATTACGCCTGGTATTTTCACATACAAAACACAGCTTAAGGGTGATTGGCAAGTGACAACATTGGCGTTACTGCTCACATTAACACCGGGTTCCGTCGTAATGGAAGTATCGGAAGAGGGCGATCTATTTTATATCCATGCAATGGATTTAGAAGAAGCCCAGGATTCAATTGTGCGTTCGATTGGCAAGTTTGAACGAGCGATATTGGAGGTGACACGCAATGATTGAGAAAGTAATGCTACTGTCGCTTGCGCTATTTATGGTAGCTATTGCCCTATTATTATATCGTGTTGTGAAGGGACCATCGATGCCAGATAGAGCGATTGCACTGGATACGATTGGTGTGAACTTGATTTCGGCCATTGCGATTGTATCGATTGTGTTGAATACAAAGGCATTTTTAGAGGCGATTTTAATTTTAGGCATTTTAGCGTTTATTGGCACGATTGCGTTCTCCAAATACATTGAAAGGGGCGTTATCGTTGAACGAAAATCAAGCGATTGAATGGATTGCGGTACTATTAATGTTTTTTGGTGCAATTGTGAGTGTCATTAGTGCATTAGGGATGCTGAGGTTACCAGATGTATATACTCGTTCTCATGCGGCTACAAAAAGTGCGACACTTTCTGTTTTATGTTGCTTAGTCGGGGCATTTATTTATTTTTGGAGCCATGATGGATTTGTCAGTATTCGGTTAATTTTAGGGATTGTGTTTACCTTTATTACGGCACCCGTCGCTGGTCACCTTGTTTGTCGTGCGGCTTACCGTTCACGTGTACCGCTAGCAGAAGGCTCAGGTGATGATGCGTTAAAGCCGGTATTATTTGGACAGGATGCAAGCGAAGAGTGTAAAGCAGTAGAAGAAGACTTGGCAATGGAACGAGAAAAGCGTTCGGATATGTAATCGAAGGAGGTGTTCTGAAAGTAAAAACTTTCAGAACACCTCCTTCAAACGTTAAATAATGATCTATTAAGAACTATTGCTACTGCGGTGGTCGCAAAGGGAGTGTCCCAGAATTACTTCTCGGACACTCCCTTTTTTGTGGATAAGTTTTCAGCGTGTAACGAGCGGTTTAGGGCAAGCTTTGTGGATAGCGCTCAAATTTGAGGATAACATTGTGGAGAAGTAAAGAATGTGGATAAGTTTTAGAAAATTTGCGAAAAGTTATCCACATTACGAGGGGAATTGACAAAGATTGTTGCATAATATATAGTACATTACAACACTGATGTACTGATTTGCGTGGAAGGAGGGGGCTCTTTGATTCTGAATTCGAATAGCCAAACGCCGATTTATATCCAAATTGCAGAATGGCTTGAAAATGAAATACTAGCCAATCGGCTCGTAGCAGATGGCAAGGTCTATTCGCAATACCAACTAGCAGAAATGTTCAATATTAATCCAGCGACAGCAGGAAAAGGTTTAACGATTTTGCTTGAAAAAGACATCTTGTACAAGAAAAGGGGACTTGGCATGTTTGTAGTGGAAAATGCGAAAGACAAAATTTTAGCGATGAGAAGGACACATACATTAACACAGCTTGTAGAAGAGGTTGTGCAAGAGGCAAGAAGGTTAGCTGTGTCAGACGAAGAGCTAATGGATTTGATTCAAAAAGTACAACAAAAGGGGTGACGTACATGATTCACTGTGAACAACTCAAAAAGAAATTTCGTAGGAGTGCAGTATTAAGTAATATTTCTCTGCAAATTAATGAACCAAAAATTATGGCATTAATCGGTCGAAATGGTACAGGGAAATCGACGCTGCTTCGTTTAATTGCCGGTCATTTAAAACCAACTGCGGGTAAAATTGAGGTATTAGGTGAAAATCCTTTTAATAGTTTACAAGTTGCATCAAATACGGTGTTAATAGAAGAGTCTCTAACATTTCCTTCACCATTTACACTGGCGGATATTTTAAAGCAGGGGGCAACATTTTATCCAAACTGGCAGCAAGACTTAGCAGAAAAATTGCTTGCTTATGCGAATATCTCACTTCAGGCCTATCATGAGCAATTATCGACGGGGCAACGGGCTACTTTTAACTTAGTGTATGGGCTAGCAACTCGTTCTAAAATTACGCTACTTGATGAACCCATGAACGGTATGGACGAAGCGATTCGTACAGATTTTTACCGAGCAATTTTAAAGGAGTATATTGCTTATCCGAGACTAATCATCATTTCAAGTCATTATTTATCCGAAATGGAGCATTTAATAGAAGAAATTTTATGTATCCACCGAGGAGTAGTAGAGCTACATGCGCCGCTAGATGAAATCCAGACATTTGCTGTTAGACTACGAGGAGATCAAGCACAAATTGCACCGTTTATCGAAAACTTAGAAGTACTGCATGTACATGATGAAGCACCATTTTATGAGGTGGTAGTGCCAGCAGCAACGCTTAATGTTGAGGCACTACAAGCAAAAGGTGTATTTGTGTTAAATGTGTCGGCGAGTGAAGTATGCCAATTGATTACGAGCGAGAAGAAGGAGGGCATCGACCGTGTCTTTAAATAATGTATCGATGAAGCACAATATTAAGAATCAAGTCAGATGGAAGCTTTCTTCCTATAGTTCCGCTTTTATGACAATCATTGCTATACAAATCATCTCATCGCTTATTTTTTCAAATGGAACAACTTATTCAAGTTTAGGTTCTGCTCATTTAAGCCTAACAATCTTAGGTTATAGTTTGGACGGTATACTCATGTTTTCCATGCTTACATTATTTATTATTAGTACGATGCTTGCGAGTAAGCAGATGACACAAGAAAACTTTAGTATTGTCACAACGCGATTGACTGCATCCATTTCGACCGTTATTACCCAATTAGTCCTTTGTTTCATTGCTACATGGACAGCGTTAAGTTCGTTTTATATATTCGCCTTAGTGCATCGTCTGAGAAATTCAGACGCCCAATTTTTAATTGGTCGTGTTGTTGAAGTAGAAACAATTCTTTTATTTTTTAGTTTACTTGTCATCGTATCAGCTGCTGGTTTCTTTGCTGGTTCTTTTTTACAGATGAACAAATGGATCATCTCGAGTATAGGGGTACTGATTGTAATTGGATTGTATGTATTTATCGCAACTAACACGCCTACCGCACAAGAAGCGCTAGTAACGAATACAAGTATGTGGACCCTTATTTTTAAATGCCTAATTATTAGTACAATGATTTATGGGGTGGCCATTTATATTCGTAATCTGCAGGAGGTGAGCAGACGATGAGTACGAGTATTTGGATGTTATTTATCACAATTGGCTGTATAGCGGGTGTTTCGATATGGCTCGTTCGAAAGCTGTTAATGAAAGTGAAAATATGGACGCCAAAAAGAATTGGCTGGTTTCTAGGAACATATATTGTAGCGGGCATAATTGCGATGATTGTATTAACAACATCTGAACAGGATGTTGTGATTTTAGCAGAGGAAGAGCTAAACGTGCTGCAAGAAAATGAATGGTCCTTCCAAGAACAGCTAAATAGAGCAGCTTATAGTAAGTTAGATGAACAATATGTAAAGGAAACACTCGTTTATGAAATGCAAGGTGATACTTTAACACTGGATATCCGGGATCAGTCTCTTTTTTATGACATTGTGATAGAGAGAAATCGAGATTCTGAAGTAAAAGAAGTGGTTGTGAAATATTATGAAACGCCTTATATACATTACGGGGTTGATTTATCAAGCTATATACAACAACCGGAAATAGATTTAGAGGATGATACATTTTCCCTCAGGTTAACTGCTACTGCAGAAGAGATTCAATATATGCAAATTGAACCTACTATTCAGGTAGCAAATCAACGTTATCATTCATTTGTCGGGAAGAGATTAGAAAGACAATCATTCGGTATACGTGTTCTATACTTGAATGTTCCAGCGGATGTGCATATCATTAATAGTAGCGGTATATATATACCCTAAAACGAATGAGAATCGAGCGGTCGATGTGAAAAAATTAGTAAAGATAGTGTGTTATGTCGTTGTTTTTCTATTATTTTTATATGCCAATAATCAATTGTTGGTCGTAACGGAGCATGTGGTTGAATCGGAGAAGCTACCAAAAGCTTTTGATGGTTATCGTATTACGCAAATCAGCGACTTGCACGATGCAACATTTGGCGACAACCAACAAAGACTTGTTGAAAAAGTACGGGCTACCAATCCAGATGCAATTTTTCTAACAGGGGATTTAATCGATAGTCGCCGCTATGATTTGCAAAATAGCTTGGATGCGGTGGCGCAGTTTGTGACATTTGCGGATGTGTATTATGTACTAGGCAATCATGAAGTAGCGGTAAATCAGGTAGAAGAAATTTACGAAGCGCTTGAGCGTCTTGGCGTACAAATATTGCCGAATCAATCGTTGGAAATACAACGCGACGGGGAGCGTTTAACGATTATTGGGATTGAAGATCCGCTAATGGGCAAAGAGCCACAACAGATGCTAGATGAAGCGATGGCGACAATCAATCCGAATTCATATAAAATTTTACTGTCGCATCGACCAGAAAAATTCGAAACATATGTTGAGAATGTAATAGATATTGCATTTACGGGACATGCACATGGTGGTCAAGTACGTTTACCGTTTATCGGCGGGCTTATTGCACCAGGGCAAGGTTGGTTTCCAACGTATACTAATGGCATTTATGAAGCAGAAGAGACAAAGATGGTCGTCAGTAGAGGACTTGGTAATAGCCTCGTACCGCAGCGATTATTCAACTTGCCGGAAATCGTTGTCGTAGAGCTAAAATCACGGTAATTATTGTAGGATGCCCTCTTTGTCACGAGAATAGTATTACTGCAGGAGCAAAGTATTTTAGTAGTTATTGATGATACGTAGAAAGGGATGTTTTGGAAAGCTTTAGCTTCTCAGACATTCCTTTTTATTATGCCCCTTATAAGCTATGAGGGATTACTTCATGCGGAGATCAGCTAGTTATTTCTAACGCCTATTTATGAAACGGCATTTACTACTTTCTGTTATTTGTATATTATAGGTATAAATGTATACTAAATTTACAGAAAAAATAAAAAATAAAATTTTGATTGAGGGAGAATGCTATGAAGTTTAAAAGTATTGGTGTCAAGTTAACAGCAGCTATTACGGTGTTATTAGCTACTACTTGTATAGCACTTGGCATATCTAGTTATTTTAATAGTTCGTCAGCCTTACAAGAACAAGTAGAAACAAACCTAGTTGGGAAAGCGAAAGATGTTTCGCATTATATCGAAGAAGTATTCAATCGTTTATTTGTAGAGGTAGAATCAATTGCTGATCAAAATGTCTTAAAAGAGATGAATTTGGAAGAACAATTTGCCTATTTAAATGAGCAAATAGCAAAAAGAGCGGACTATTTAGCATTCGGGATTATTGATGCAAATGGTACTTCCTATTATTCAGACGGGACAACAGCTGATTTATCTGACCGTGACTATGTAATCAATGCATTCAAAGGTGAGACGGCGATGTCAGATATTTTAATTAGCCGTGTGACAAATGAACCTGTTATTATGATTGCTACACCGATTGATACAGCAACAGGTGAAAAAGCGCTTTTATTAGCACGTATCGACGGCTATGTGTTATCAGATGTCGTCGATGAAATTCATGTTGGCGAGACAGGTTATGCCTTTATTGTGAATGATGAAGGAATGATTCAAGGGCATGCAAATCGAGAGTATGTAAAAAATCAAGTGAATTTCATTACACAGGCTGAAGAAACAGGGGAGATGGCTGGCGAAGCAACGGCCATCCAAGAAATTATTTCCAATAAAAAAGGCTTTTTTGAATTTGAAAATACAGAGGGTTATCAGCGAATGGTTGGGTATCACACGTTAGATAATGGTTGGGCAATGGCTGTGACAGCCGACCGCAACGAAATGCTTGAAGGACTAAGCGATTTAACACGCAGTTTAATCATTTCAACGATTGTTTTTTTAATGATTGCGATTGGTTTTGCGATTTTTGTATCACGTTCTATTAGTAAGCCTATCAAAGAGCTTGTGAACATTAGTGAACATTTAGCGTTAGGCGATTTTCAACATGAGGTACCGAAGCGCTATCGCAAAAGAGGCGATGAGCTAGGGATACTGGCGCGTTCATTGTCTAAAATGGTTGGTAGCATGAAAGAAATGATTTCAAAAGTCAATGACAATGCAAGTAGTGTAAGTGAAGGTTCTTGTGAGTTGATGGGTGAAGTAAACAAAGTAACAGAGATGACGAGCACTATTTCTAATGCGATTGTAGAAGTAGAGCGCGGTTCCGTAGCACAGTCTACAATGGCGGACGAAGGTGCTTATGCGATGGAGCAGATGGCACTAGGTGTACAGCAGGTGGCGGAAGTAGCAAGTACAGTGGCAGAGCATACACAACAAATTGAAGAGCAAATTTATAGTGGGCATCAAGCGGTGAACGAATCCATTCAACAAATGTCTGCCATTCAACAAGGGACAACGCTTGAACTTGAAGTCATCCGAAAGTTAGAAAATGAATCGAAAGAAATTGGCTTAATCTCGGAAATGATTACGGATATTTCTGATCAAACGAACTTGCTTGCACTGAATGCATCCATTGAAGCAGCTCGTGCGGGCGATGCCGGAAAAGGCTTTGCAGTCGTAGCAGAGGAAGTCCGAAAACTATCTGAACAAACAGCACAATCAGCTGCACAAATTAATACATTAATTCACAAAGTACAAGTATATACGACGGAAGCAGTAAAGGCAGCAGAGTCTGGTGAAGAAAATGTCCAACGAGGATTAGTGACGATTCATTCAGTAGAATCTCGATTTGAGGAAATTGTCCATTCCGTTGAGAAAATTACACGTGAAATTGAACAGCTAAGTTCTTCTGCTCAGCAAATGAGTGCCAATACAGAGGAAGTAACCGCATCGATTGAGGAAATGGCCGCAACAGCCAATGCTTCTACAGAGTATATTCAAGAAGTAACAAAATCGACAGGCTCACAACGAGAAGCTGTAGAGGAAATGGGTAAGCAAGCGGAACAATTAAACAATATGGCTGTGGAACTACGTGTAGCCGTTAGTCAGTTTAAACTATAGGTAGAAGAGGGCGTATCGCAAAAGTGGTACGCTTTTTCTTATTTTTAATTCGATGTATAGTCTAAAAATGGTAGAAATAATCATTTACTATGTAAGTAGGGAATTTTTATTTTCACATAAGGGGGAGCGGACATGTTTACATATCGAGTGGATGATGAAGTAGCATTAAAGCTTGTGACACAGCGGGATGCAGAAGAGGTGTTTGATTTAATAGAAGAAAATCGTGAGCATTTGCGAGAGTGGCTAGGTTGGCTCGACTTTTCTACTGATATGAGTGTGACACGTAAAGTAATTGATATGAATTTACAGAAGTTTATCCAGAACGAAGCGTTGGATACAGCGATTATTTATAAGGGGAAAATGGTTGGGAAAGTTAGTATTAATGTCATTAACTACGCAAATAAAACAGCACAGCTCGGTTATATGTTAGGTTCAAAATATGAAGGGCGAGGGATTATGACACGCGCGGTCAAAGCGATGGCCGATATTGCACTATTTGAATACGATTTGCATAAAGTCGAAATTCACGCGGCGGAAGGCAATCGTAAAAGTCGTGCCATCCCGGAACGGCTTGGGTTTATACAGGAAGGAACGATCCGAAGTGCAGAATGGCTATACAATCACTATGTAGATCATGTTGTTTACGGCATGTTACGGAAAGAATGGTTGACACGGAAATAAAAAAGCGAAGGAGCCGTTTGAAAGGACCTTTGAGATGGCTCCCTCGCTGTTGCTTTATTCGATATCCCCTGTCCAACTAGACATCCCTTCGGATACATTAACCACATCATAGCCTGCTGTTGTTAAAATGTCACTTGCTGTTTGGGAACGGTTGCCACTACGGCAAATGACGATGTATTTTTCCTCTTTTGACAGTTCACTGAAATCTTCTTGCTGTAAGGCAGATAACGGTTTATTTTGTGCGGATGGAATATGCCCTTCCGCAAATTCATTCGGTTCACGTACATCGAGTACAACATAACCTTCATTCATCTTTTCTTCGACTTCATTGAGCGCAATCGTTTCATAGCTTTCTTCCTCATTACTGCAAGCAGCAAGTGCTAATATAAAAAGAGCCATCATAGCGAATAACCATTTTTTCATGTATAGTACCTCCATTTTGTTTCATACCTATAGAGGTATTATAGATGACCTGATTTTAACATGCAATAAAATAAATTGTTAAATGAGAGAGTTTCATAGATAGTTTTTTATCAAGAAATAAGAACAATGAATTATGAAATTGATTAGAGTAAAGCACGGTAATGAATCTTTTAATATAAGAGAATAATAGTTTTTGATTGAATATTTAGAATATTGATGTAATATATTTACATAGAGGGTTGATGTTGGAGACGAGATTACAAGAGCCGTGAATTCAAATTTGGAAGGGGTATTGTTATGCAACAAACGACGGTAACACGCATACAAGAAATTTTTCAAAAGCAACAGGCGTATCAATGGGAAGTACGTAAAACGAATTCAGCTACACGTAAAGAGACACTCGGAAAACTCGCGAAGGCACTAAAAGACAATATGCAGGAGATTGTTGTGGCGACGATTCAAGATGTGCAAAAGCCACAGTTTGAAGTAGTCAATGAAGTGACATCTGTCATCGGCGCAATCGAATATGCTATAGCGAATGTAGAAGAGTGGATGAAACCAGACATTGTGGAAAGTCAACCAGGTACAAAAGCACAAATTATGTACGAGCCAAAAGGGGTCGTATGTATTTTAGGTACATGGAATGCACCGCTTACGGTATTGGTTCATCCGTTGGCAGAAGCAATCGCAGCAGGAAACTGTGCGATTTTAAAGCCTTCTGAACATACGCCGACTTTTGGTGAAACATTGCAAAAAGTTATTGCCTCCGTATTTGATGAGCAGGAAATTGCTGTCGTCATCGGAGACGCCGACGTTGCGAATGAGTTATTAGACCTTCCTTTCAATCATATTTGCTTTACAGGTGGTACAAAAATCGGAAAGTTGGTAATGGCGGCGGCGGCCAAGCATTTAGCGTCTGTTACATTAGAGCTTGGTGGAAAATCCCCGGTTATCGTTGATCAAGGTGTGGACCTGGAGCGAACAGCGATGCGATTAGCATGGGGTAAAATGATTAATAGTGGTCAAATTTGTATTTCACCTGATTATGTATGTATACATGAAGAAGATGTTGAGGCGTTTGCACAACACTTTGAACAGCATGTGCATCGCGCATATTATGATGCAAATGGAACGATTCAAAATGAAGACCGTACACAAATTGTCAACGCTGCACACTATAATCGATTGAAAAACTTATTGAATGATGCAGTGGAAAAGGGGGCACAAGTATTAACAGGTGGTCATTTTGATGATGATACACGTCGTATCGAACCAACATTGTTAACGAATGTGACGGAAGATATGATCATTTTGCATGAAGAAATTTTTGGCCCGTTATTGCTTGTTTTACCGTATACAGATATTGAGGAGCCACTTGCGTATATTCGTCAAAATCCGAAGCCACTAGCATTATATATTTTTAGCGACCAACCGGCGTTAGTAGAGCATATATTGCAAAGCACATCTTCAGGAGGGGTAACGATAAACGACATTGTTGCTCACAATACTCATCCAAATTTACCGTTCGGTGGCGTCAATAGTTCGGGAATCGGTAGCTATCACGGCATTCATGGCTTTAAGGAGTTTTCACATAGTCGCGCGGTATTCACAGCGGTACCCGCAGAGTATGAGGCATTTATTATGCCGCCGTATGCAGGCAAACTGGAAATGATGATGCAACAACAAAACGAACAGTAACAAGAAAACCTATGAGTATTTCATCGTGAAATACTCATAGGTTTTCTGATTAGCAAACAGACAAACTGTCATTTACATCTCTGTTATACTTATTTTCGTTTTTTACTACCACCGCTGAATATACTTAAAATGAATGTTAATCCGCCTACAATCCCAAAAATGTTCATGAAATAGAGCTCATAAAATGGAATATTACTTTTATTAAGCCACTGAGCGATTACATCTATAGTGGATAAGGAAGAAATGATTGGAAATAGAAGTGAAAGAACTAAACAGGGAAGAGAGATCAAATAGAGTAATTGTTTATTCAATTTAACATTCTTAGAGTGAACAAAGAAAATAGAAAGATAGCATCCTATTAAAATATCAAATGTAACCTTTACCCAATAAATGATTGTTGGATTAAAAGCTGAATGGGCCTGCTTTTCAACATCATTCAGAACTTGATGAGTTCCGTAGGCTAGTATGATTAACCCCATTAGCCACAAGACTTTAAAAACGGGACCTTTGTTCATTTTCTCCCTCCATTACATATTATTTTTACGAAGATTATACCATATATTTACATAAAAAGTATAAATGTTAGGTGGATTTTGATGTTTTTAAGAGGGATATAGTGCCAGGCACCATTGCTTCATAGCAGATGGTACCTAGCCTTTTTGAATAGGTTTTCCGACTTTATAGAGCGCTTTTCATTGCTTCTAATAGTTGTTCCGGTGTAATTAATTTCTCACCGCCACCTTGAACGAGTGCGTCATTCCCGCCTCCTTTTCCGTTAATGCTAGGAAGGGCTGCTGTTGAAATAGATTTCATGGACACGTCTATGTTGGCACCTCGCGCGGCAACAAATTGGAGCTTGTCTTCATTGTTGGCTACAAGGAGTGCAATTACATCTGGCTTTTCTGTTGTCACATAACGTGCTAGCTTTTGAAGCTCCTGAATCGAGCGGTTTTCAAACGTTTTGGCAATGATGCTTTCCCCTGTATGAACGAATTCTTTTGCTTCAAAAGCAAGTAATGCATCGCGCGTCTCTGCTAACGCTTTTTCTGTTTGCTTTGCTGCCTTCATCAGTTTTGTTAGTGCAGCGCCTGCTTCTTTTTCAGGGACGCTTAATTGACGTGCCACATCCGTTAGTACCGTTTTTCGCATTGCTAGTTGTTCATATACACGGTTGCCGCATACGAAATGGACACGGATATTCGCTTTCATTTTTTCGATTTCCATAATTTTAACCATTTGTACTTGGCCTGTAGATGTTGGGTGTGTTCCACCGCAGCCATTGTAATCATAGTCAGGAATAATGACTAAACGAATATCTTCATCGACGGAGACATCTTTTCGTAAGTTGTATTGTACTAATTCTTCTTTTGTTACCCACGTTGTTTCGATCGGACGGTTTTCTAAAATAATGTCATTGGCGCGTTTTTCCGCTGCGGCTAACTCTTCGGCTGTCACGGCTACTGTATTTAAATCAATGGTCACGAGGTCAGTCCCTAAATGGAAGCTCACTGTTTGATAGTCAAATAACTCCACAAAAGCAGCCGTTAAAATATGTTGCCCTGTATGCTGCTGCATATGGTCAAACCGGCGTACCCAGTTCAGTTTTCCTTCCACTCGGCCGCTTAACGTAGCCTCTTCTTGTATGTAATGTCGAATTTCTTCGTCCACTTTTTCTACGTTTAGAACTTCCACATTATTAATCCACCCCGTATCATGGGGTTGCCCGCCACCAGTTGGATAGAATGCTGTATTGGATAGGACAACATAGGCCCCTTGCTCATCTGCGCCTGTTTTGACAACGTCTGCTGAAAACTGTTTGATCATCGCATCTTGATAATATAGTAAGTCTTTCATGTGCTTCACTCCTTTACTCGCTATTGTATCGCACACATGCAAAGAAGCCTTCATTTGACGCCAACATTTTTTTGTTTATCATTAAGAGGAGAGATTTCGCAAATAAGGAGCGACGAACATGGAAATTACAGCTTTTTCTGTAGAAGAAATTAAAGATCCAACGAATATTATTGAAGGTAAGCGGTACGAATTTTTATTAGACATCGAAATTGATGAAGAAGACGAGCTATATTCGGAAGCAGGCATTGAAGTACGTGTCATCATTGCACAGCAGGATGAAGAAATTCGTCTGTTGAATTACTTTTTAATCGATAAAGCAAATAATGAAATTTTAGACTTTGCTTTAGAGGAAGAGGAAGAAGCAATGATTTTACATTTTGTAAGCGAAGAACTAAATACAGAAGAAAACGCTGGCGAGTAGCCAGCGTTTTTATGCTTTAAAAGATAAGAAAGTATAAATTTTTTTAATTGAAAGCGTGTCTAGCACCTCGTGACGATTCGAAAGAGGGAAATAAAATAGCAGAGTCGCGTAAAAGAGCTTCGAACCCGCGTAAAACCGTAGGAAAGTCGCGTAAAACCTACCCAAACCCGCGTAAAACCATAAGAAAGTCGCGTAAAAAACCCCGATACACAAAAAACCACCCTTATGCGTAAGGATGGTTCATATGAGACAGGGAGATAACCTGACTTTTTTTAGTATGTGATGAAATTCATCGTGTACGTTCGATTTTCGATCCCTACACCGGCATGTTTAAATTCTTTATTTAAAATATTTTTTCGGTGTCCAGGTGAATTAAATAGACCATTATGTGCATGGAAAATGGTTGAATGGCCATCTGCTAAGTTTTCACCAGCCGTTCGATAATCAAGTCCAGCTGCTTCCATACGATCAAAAGGCGTTGAGCCATTTAGTGAATTATGAGCGAAATACTTATTAGTAACCATATCTACGCTGTGCGCTTTTGCTACGGCGGCTACTTTCGTATCGTATGTGAGTGTAGCAACTCCAGCTTTTGCGCGTGAAACATTAGTGATTTCCACCATTAAACGTGCTAGTTGCTCATATTTTTTTGCAGATGTATCATTTTGTAAAGCTTTTAATTTTAAATCTGCAGAACTAGAATCTTCTGTCCAATAAATCGCATCAATTTTATTTTTGGCGTGCGTATCTACAAAGATGGCAATCTTTTTACCATTTTTTTCGACGTTTTTATTGCCAGATAAAGCGCTACCGATTGTGTATCCTTCAAAAGTTGCCCCATCTTTTGTTAAATAGCCACCAATCACTTGATTATCCGAAACAAATTCTAATTCATAACTTTTATAATCGTTGTTTACTACACGTGCTGTAACAGCACCGCCCATAAAGTATTCTTTTGAGTTAGTAGGATTGTTCGTTCCAGCATTACTCGTTGCTGTCGCTTTTAGCTCAACGTAGCCTTTGTCATACATACGATATAAAAAGGCAGCCGCTTGCGAACGTGTTAAGGTATTAGAGGCACCAAAGCGTTTTACTGGATCTGTTTCATTTAAATTTTGTCCAGTTGAAATACCTGTCTCCATTAAATAAGTAACGGCGCTCGCTAAATCGGATTTTTGTCCTAAGGCATGCGCAATCATACGCGCTACTAGTCCACGATTAATCGGTTGATTACGAACAGTTGTGGAATTATAGCCATTTAAAGGAACATCATAAGCTATGAGCCGATTGTAATAAGTAGCAGTCCAGTCATTTGAGTTTTGTTGAGTTGACATAGGAAACTGGAAAAACTCTGCAAACATTTTGGCAAATTGTGCCTCTTTTAATGTGTCGGTCGGGTTAAATTTCCCGTTAGACCCTGAGATGATTTTATTATGGTACGCCCACTGAACGGCTTTGTAGTAAGATGCCGATGGACTTACATCAGGAAAAACCTGTGTTTTATAAAAGGAGTCATTATCCTGTAGAGTAGCTGCTTGAGAAGTTGGTGCAAAGCTTAACAGCACAATACCGATGACGAAAATATGTAACCATTTCTTCATTATACGCCCTCCGTTCCTAATAATATCCAATTATAACACTATTGATATTTAGAGAGAGGGGATACATAAGAAATGAATCAAAAGAATTAAGTAAAAAAATTACATAAACTAAATTAGAAATTTATCTAGTTTAAAGGTTTTAGAAGGTACGCTCTTTAAAAGATATTGATGATAGTTGAGGGGGTAAGGATATATACCTCTAAATAATCCCGTATAAAAGCTGTTATGATCGCTTTTATACGGAATGTAAAAATTCACCATAAATGATTTAGGGCGGCGTTTTCTATAGTTTAAATTCACTAATCGTATTTTTTAAGTCTTTTGCCATATCGTTTAGGTGAGCAACGGATGTGGAAATTTCAACGGATGATTCATATTGATCTGTTGCGATTGCTGCAACTTCCTGTGCATTAGTTGCTAAGCTGTCAGATATTGTGGAGATATGGTTAATTGTTTCTACAATGCTTGCTGTATTCGTATTAACTTCTTCCACGACACCAAACACATCAACCGTTTTTCCAGAAATCTCTTCAATAATGTTTGTGATATTTTGGAATTCGTCGCCCGTTTTCATCGCAAGATTACTACCTACTTCAACGGCTTTTATACCACCTGTCATAGATTGAATGGCTTTTTCTGTTTCCACTTGAATTTCATTGATTAATAATCGAATATCATTAGCAGAGTGGGCCGATTGCTCTGCTAGTTTTCTTACTTCGTCTGCGACAACGGCAAAGCCTTTGCCATGCTCTCCAGCTCTCGCTGATTCAATCGCTGCATTAAGAGCGAGTAAATTCGTTTGGTCTGCTATATCGGTGATGATTGAAATAATTTGGTTAATCTCTGATGATTTATTGCCAAGGTGAGACACGACATTATTAGCATGATCAACAGTTTGTTGAATCGTCTGAATTTGTTGCAGTGTTTGTTGGACAACGGCATTACCAGACTGAGCCGTTTCCTTTGCGTGAAGGCTTAAGTCGGTTACGTTTTGAACCGATTTTGTTGTTTCGTGTATGCCTTGTGATACTTCTTCTAAGTAATTAGAGGAATGTGCTAAATCAGTTGCTTGAGATTCTGCTCCCTCTGACACTACTTGCATTGCTTTTGTAATATCTTCTGTTGCTGCTACATTTTCATCCGTGTTATGGGTTAATAACGAGGCATTAGAAAGCATTTTATCCGATGCGTCATCAATTTTTGTGATAAGTAAACGCAACTCTAGGCGCATTTTTTCAAATGCTTCTGCTAATTTTCCAAGCTCATCTTTCCGATTTAAGCGTACAGATGTCCCTAAATCACCCTTAGCAATTTGCTCTGTTGAATGAATAATTTGTTGTAGGGGGCTTATGATCGAACGGCTTAATAAGAGAGCGATTATAATCCCGATTAAAATGACAAATGAAAACATCATGATAAAAAAGTTTGTATTGTTATCAAGTAGTTGTTGAATATCCTGTAAACCGTTTGTTGTTTGAGCGACACTTTCCTGTTTTAATTCATCGACCATTTTATTAATAGCAATTGATGTTGCATCAAATTCACCCATAATTTTATTCCCTTGTTCAGGCCCACCATCAATATAATTTTGTGCCATTTGTCTTCCGGATTGATAGTAAACGTTAAAGGCTTCTTCGATTTCATTTAGTCGATTTGAATTTTCTGGCTGTAGCTCTTTTAAATCATTTAGATTTTCATAAACAATTTGGCTATGTTTTTCAGCTAATTCGAAGCCGTCATCTAATCCATCTTGTCCCCGTGTAGCACCAATGTCTGTTAAATACTGTTGGACTTGTACGACGGCTAATTTTAATTCCTCTGTTAAAAAAGTCGTTTGTAATGTAGTATTTTCGATTTCCTTAAGATGCTTCATTTGAGAATCCGCATTATTATACTGAACAACCCCTACAATAATCAGTGTTAAAAAAATAAAAACAAATGAGAGCAAACCCCTAGTTCGTATAGACATACTGACAACCCCTAAATGTAAATTTAATGTAAATTAAGTTAATTTAATATATACCATAAATACTATAAGTATAGGGTTAATAAAGTTGTAATATTTGTTACATTATTTAGAGTTTTTTGTGTTATTTGTCCTTTTAAATTAAGGGTTTATAAGTGTTGGTGAAGTATAAAACATCCCTATACTTAGCTAGGAATATAGTCTTTCAAGTGAAGTCTGAAAATTGAAGAGGGCAAGAAAATGAGAATGAATCATGCTACAATGCAATTAAAGTAGTATGATTTTTTATTATAACTATATTGGTATAAAGTGTTCGGTGAGGGAAGGACAAAGGAGGATTTTTGAGATGAGTAAAAAAATTTTAATTGTCGGTGGTGTAGCAGGAGGTGCTTCTACGGCAGCACGGATTCGCCGTTTAGATGAACAAGCAGAGGTCATTATGTTTGAAAAGGGACCACACGTATCATTTTCAAACTGTTCATTGCCCTTTCATTTAAGTGGGGTTGTGGAAAGTAGTAATCGCCTAGTGCTAATGAATCCAAACTCTTTTAAATCGAAATATAATTTAGATGCGCGCACTCATTCTGAAGTGATCCGCATTAATCGTGCAGAAAAAACGATTACCGTGCGCAATCTTATCACAACAGAAGAATACGATGAGACTTACGATAAATTAGTATTATCGCCAGGGGCAGCGCCGATTGTCCCACGTGTAGAAGGTGCAACACTACAGCATGTATTTACGGTAAGAAACGTTGTCGATATCGAGCGCTTGCAAAAAGCAATCGTAGAAAATGATGCACAACATATTGCGGTTGTCGGTGGGGGATATATTGGTGTAGAGGTAGCAGAAAACTTATGCCTTGCTGGCCGTAACGTAACACTTGTACAAAGTGCTCCTCAAATTCTCCGTCCGTTTGATTTTGATATGGCGCAAATTTTACAAAAGGAAATGATGGATAAAGGGGTTCAGGTCATCGTTGGAGATGGGCTAGCAAGTATTACAGCAGAAGATGTCACACTTGCTTCAGGTAAAAAGGTAAAGGCTGACATCGTTGTATTAGCAATAGGTGTACGCCCTGAAACAACGCTTGCTGAAGAAGCCGGGTTAGAAATTGGTACATCTGGTGGCATTAAAGTCGATCAAAATTATGTGACAAGTGACCCACATATTTATGCAGTGGGCGATGTAATCGAAGTGTATCACCGTTTACTACATAAACCAGTTCGTTTAGCGTTAGCCGGTCCAGCACAGCGTCAAGCACGTGCAACAGCGGATCATATTTACGGTATAGCAAATATCAATAAAGGGGTCATTGGATCATCCAGTATCCAAGTATTTGACTTAAATGGTGCTGCTACAGGCTTAACAGAGGAAGTAGCGAAAAAAGCAGGCTTCCAAGTGGATAGTGTATATGTCATTGCACCAGATAAAGTAGGGTTAATGCCAACGAGTAATCCGCTGCATTTCAAATTAGTGTATGAAGTGCCAACTGGTCGCATTTTAGGCGCGCAAGCAATTGGGAAAGGGAATGCGGATAAGCGGGTTGACGTCATTGCAACACTCATTACGATGGGCGGGACGATTGAAGATTTAAAAGAGCTAGAGCTGTCGTATTCGCCGATGTTTAGTACAGCAAAAGATGTTGTGAATCTAGCTGCGCTAGTGGCGAATAACATCATGGCTGGTCGCTTCCGTCAAGTATCTGTGTCACAAGTACGCGGACTTTACGAGGCAGGTGCACTATTTGTCGATGTACGTGAAGAAAATGAATTTGCTAACGGTCATCTGAAAGACGCACTGAATATCCCGCTTAGCCAATTACGTGAACGCATGAATGAAATTCCACAAGATCAGCCTGTTTATGTACATTGTCGTTCTGCACAGCGTAGTTACAATGCGGTGATGGCGCTACAAGGCGCAGGTTGGCATCAGGTTGTCAATGTCTCCGGTTCATTCCTTGGCATTTGCCTATACGAATATTTCACAGATGTCCAAACAGGTCGCGAACCGATTGTGACACAATATAATTTTAAATAATAACGAACGGTTCCGTCTGAAAAGATATTTTGAGGCGAAACTGTTACAAACGAGGGGTCTAGAAAGTGGACACCCTCGTTTTTCATTAGATTAGTGCCTTAAAATAAGTTAATACTTTAGTTGTATGTTCGTTGTACAACATGAAATATTTTGAAGGGACCATCATTAACTAGAGAAGAGATACTATTTTCTAGGATTAAACGTTTTTAGAAGGGGTGATTAGATGAAATTTACACAACCATTTACATTACGTTCCGGTCTTACATTAAAAAATCGTGTACTCATGGCACCGATGACGATTTCTTCTTCACAGGCAAATGGGGATGTAACCGAAGAGGAATTAATGTATTATAATCGCCGTGCTAGAGGCGTTGGCACAGTGATTACGGCGTGTGCTTCTATTAATGATTTAGCATTAGGCTTTACACATTCCATTGGTGCAGAGTCTGACGAGCGTCTTCCCAGCTTAAAGCGTTTAGCACAGGCCATCCAAGCTGGTGGTGCACGCGCTATTTTACAAATTTTTCATGCGGGGCGTATGTCAAACGCTACATTACTTGGAACGCAACCGGTTTCAGCGAGTAATATCCCTGCTTTACGCCCGAATGCAGAAACGCCAAGGCCATTAACTTTAGCAGAAATAGAAACGACGATTGACGATTTTGCAGAGGCGACGCGCCGTGCGATTGAGGCTGGATTTGATGGCATTGAGCTACACGGAGCGAACACGTATTTACTGCAACAATTTTTCTCGCCACATTCGAATCGTCGAACAGATCAGTGGGGAGGGGACGTGAAGGCTCGTATGGTATTTCCATTAGCTGTCGTAGATGCTATAAAAGAAACCGTCGCTAAATATGCAACAAAGCCTTTTGCCATAGGTTATCGTTTTAGCCCAGAAGAACGCGAAGAGCCAGGAATTACGATGGACGACACGTTATTATTTATCAATGCGTTAGCTGATAAAGAAATCGATTATCTTCACGTATCGATTAACCAATTTCAGGCGGGCTCTATGCGGGATGCGCAAGATCCGCGCGGGCGCATCCAATTAATTCAAGAAGCAGTAGGGAATCGAATTCCGATCATTGGTGTTGGGGGCTTACAAACGGTAGAACAAGTAGAAGAAGCCCTGACACTAGTGCCTCTCGTATCACTCGGGCATGCAATGATTATGGATCCGGAATGGTATCAAAAGGCTGAAAGTGGGCAGCAAGATAAAATTTATCCGGCACTATACCGTAGTAAAGAAAAGGAGCTGGATATCCCAGCGCTGCTTTGGGCCATGATTACCAATGTGCCGGGTTGGTTTAAGGTAGAGCCGTAAACAGTAATATTTGAAGAGGAAGAAGAGGTGTCCAGAAAGTAAAAACTTTCCGGACACCTCCTTCAGTGGTTGCAAGGTTTCGTCTCAAAATATCTTTTTTCAGACGGAACCTTTATTAATATTTAAACTGCTGAATCGTTTGTTGTAAGTCTTGTGCCATTTTTGCAAGGTGAGATGATGAGGCCGATACTTCCTCCATCGCTGCCATTTGCTCTTCAGAGGCAGCAGCAATGCTTTGTACATTTTCATTTGATTCAATGGACAGTTTTGCAATTAAATCAATTTCTTTTACAAGCGATTCGACATCTGTATAAATAACTTGTACCGCTTTTGTAACAGCTGCTGTTTGTTCTGTTACGTTATGAATAGCGTCACTAATGGAAATGAAGTTTGTACGTGCAGTGGAGACTTTTTCTAACCCTACATCAACAGATTGGCTATTCTCCGTAATATCTTCTTCAATTAAGCGCGTGCTTTCCGTAATTTGTGCGACCACTTTTTCGATTTGAATGGCTGCCACATGGGATTCATCGGCTAATTTCCGCACTTCCTCCGCTACAACCGCAAATCCTTTCCCGTGTTCTCCACTACGAGCCGCTTCAATTGCTGCGTTTAATGCGAGTAAATTTGTTTGCTCCGCAATCGATTTAATCACTTGAACGGCGGTCGTAATCGCCTCTGCATTTTCATCTAAGTCGGAAATACGTGAATTAAGTAATTGTGTATTTTCCGAAATGGTATCCATTTGTGTTGTGACGGCATCAATAGAATGATAGCTTTCGTTTGATAATGTTTGGGTATTCGAAGTAGATTCATTAACAGAATGAATGCTTGTTGTAATATCTTCCATCTTCTTTACGATATGCTCAGATAAATGCTTCAGGTCTTTTGTATAGTGATCTTGCTGTTCAATTTTTGAAGTGATTTCTTGCATAGCATTCGTCACAAGTTCTGTTGATTGTGTTACTTCATAGCTACTGGCTGTTAATTCCTGAGATGTTGCAGCGACTTGCTCAGAAGCATTGCTAATGCCTTTCATTGAAAACGTTAAATCTGTTCCCATTTGATTAAATGAGGATGCTAAGCTTGCAAATTCATCTTTTGTTTTGAATGACAGCTCTGTATTTAAATTCCCCTGTGCAAATTCCCTCATTTTATCAGATAAAGTATTGACGTTTTGGGCTACACGGCGACCAAAAATGGAAGAAATGGCAATACCGATAATGAGAGATAATAATGCCAGTACACCGATTTGTAGGATGATCGTATTGCTACGTGCTGTTGTATCTCCAATTTTCGTTAGTAATTCTTCATTTACAGCGGTCGACATGGATTTTCCAAATACAACTAAATTTTGTGAACCTTGTCCCAATATAGGAACCGATATCGCATACGCTTTGTCTGTATCCCCCGCTTGGTAGGTAGGAATGATTTCATTATCAATCGCTGTTTCCCACTCCGTTAATTGAATAATGAATTGATCGTAATCTGCGTTACCATAGCCTAATTCATCAATGCGATCAGCTGATTGATGTAATGTTTGACGGATTTCATAGTGATTCGATAACATCTGATCATTGCCGTATAACATATAGCCGCGAATGGCTGCATTGGCACGAACCGCTTGGAATGAAATATCGTCGTAGAGCGTGATTAATTCAGAGTCCTTTTGGATATCTGTTAACGTTGCTTTATTGTTATTTAGAAAATATAGGGAAATGGTAGAAATAATCAACATTAATCCAAGTACGACGCCAAAGGATAAAAATAATTTTTGTTTAACCGTTGTTTTCATTTCTCATACCTCTATGTATACATATTTCAAATCTTTTCTAATTATATAAGAAAATAACCTTTTATTTGTGAAGTAAAAATGATAAAAATAATGTGTATGACTTGTTTCAATCATAAAATTACGCTGTATATAAGGGCGGAATTTAATTTGAACAATTGTGTTGACAATATACCTGATAGGGTATATAGTAGGTGATGTAAGGCAGAACAATAATAAAAGTCGCAAAGATAGCGGCTATTTATTTTCGATAAAATAATACCCTATAAGGTATAAAGGAGAGCGAAATGGAAAAGAAAAGAACGACGATAGTGTTATTTAGTGGGGATTATGATAAGGCGATGGCGGCCTATATTATTGCCAATGGTGCTGCAGCCTATGACCATGAAGTGACGATTTTCCATACATTCTGGGGTATCAATGCACTGCGAAAGCAAGAGCCTGTTCAAGTGAAAAAAGGTTTCCTTGAAAAGATGTTCGGCAAGATGATGCCACAAGGTGCTGAAAAGCTCGGTCTATCTAAAATGCAAATGATGGGCATGGGACCAAAAATGATTAAGCACGTTATGGCAAAGCATAGCGCTTTAACATTAACGCAATTAATTGAGATGGCACAAGAGCAAGAGATTAAACTGGTATGTTGTACGATGACGATGGACTTATTAGGTCTACAACAAGAAGAGCTGTTAGACGGTGTAGAGTATGCAGGTGTAGCGGCATATTTAGCAGATGCCGAAGACGGAAATGTAAACTTATTTATTTAACTTCTTTCAGTAAGTATAAAAAAATTTTTTTTGAAGAAAATAATACCCTATATAGTATGGAGGATGAATCAATGATTAAAGCGGATGTACAGTTAGATGCAAAAGGTCTTGCTTGTCCGATGCCAATCGTTCGTACGAAAAAAGCGATGAACGATTTAGTCGAAGGGCAAGTATTAGAAGTACAGGCAACGGATAAAGGTTCAAAAGCGGATATTTCAGCTTGGGCAAATACAGTGGGGCACCAATATATTGGGACGCACGAAGAGGGCGATGTGTTATATCACTACATTCGTAAGTGCAATCCTGAAAATGCCGCAGAAGCAGAGAAAAAATTTGAACAAACGATTTCAAACGATGAAATTACGTCTCGAGAAGGAATCATTTTAGATGTTCGCGAAGCAGCAGAATATGCTTTTGGTCACGTACCGGGCGCAAAATCGATTCCAATGGGTGAATTAGAAGCCCGCATGAAGGAATTAGATATGGATCAAGAGATTTACGTGATTTGCCGCACAGGTACACGCTCTGATATGGCTGCACAAATGCTTGCCAATGCAGGTTTCAAAAAAGTATACAATGTTTTACCAGGTATGAGCGAGTGGAACAGTGAAGTAGAAAAAAATATTTAATCAATTAGGGGGAAGCTAATTATGTCAAATAAAGTAGCTATTATTGCCGCAAACGGTGGCATGTTCGACGCTTATAAAGTATTCAATATTGCAACGGCAGCAGCCGCTTCTGAAAAAGAAGTAGCCATCTTCTTTACATTCGAAGGTTTAAACTTAATTCATAAACAAGGCATGCAAGCATTAGAGATGCCAGCAGGAAAAGAACATTTTGCAGAAGGATTTGCTAAAGCAAACGTACCGGCAATTCCACAACTAGTAGAAATGGCACAAGAATTAGGTGTAAAATTCATCGCTTGTCAAATGACAATGGATGTAATGGGTCTGACAACGGAAGATTTTGTTGATGGTATTGAAGTGGGTGGCGCTGTAACATTCCTAGAATATGCAAAAGATGCAGCACCAACGTTAACGTTCTAATAAATAAATTTTTCTGAATGGATTTAGGCATACTAAGAGCAGTGAGGTAGCCCCTCACTGCAAAAAAATCGAAAAAATAATACCTACGGGGGTAATTTGAGATGACAGTAAACAAATGGACAGCAGCAGATGTTGCACGTAAAGTAATCGACAATAAAGAGTTATTTATTTTAGACGTTCGTAATGCAGATGCATTTGAAGATTGGAAGATTGATGGGCATAAATTTGAGTATTTCAACATTCCTTACTTCGAATTATTAGACGGTGTGGAAGAAATCTTACCAAAGATTCCAGCAGATAAAGAAGTATTAGTTGTATGTGCAAAAGAAGGTTCATCTATTATGGTAGCGGAAATGCTATCAGATGCAGGACGTGAAGTAGCGTATTTAGAAGGCGGTATGAAATCTTGGTCCATGTACCTTGAGCCAATCAAAGTGGGTGACTTAGCTGGTGGCGGTGAATTATATCAATTCGTTCGCTTAGGTAAAGGCTGTCTTTCTTACATGGCTATTAACGAAGGCGAAGCGGCAATTATCGATGCGGTACGTTTCACAGAAGTATTCACAAAATTTGCTGAGGAAAAAGGTGTGAAAATTACGCACGTATTTGATACACACTTACATGCGGATCACATCTCAGGTGGTCGTCACATTGCAGCTGAAACAGGCGCAACATACTACTTACCACCAAAAGATGCAGAAGAAGTTGTGTTCGAATACACAGCATTAACAGATGGTTTAACGGTACAACTTGGGGCATCAGAAATTGAAGTAGGCGCTCTTTACTCACCAGGTCATACAATCGGTTCTACTTCATTCGTGATCGATTCAAAATATTTATTAACAGGTGACATTTTATTTATCGATTCAATTGGTCGCCCAGACTTAGCTGGTTTAGCAGAGGATTGGGTTGGTGATTTACGTGAAACACTTTATAAGCGTTACCGTGAGCTAGCAGAAGACTTAGTCGTTTTACCAGCACACTTCATGATTATTGAAGAGTTAAACGTGGATGGTACAGTTTCAAAACGTTTAGGTGACTTATTCGCTGAAAACCACGGCTTAAACATCGAGGATGAAGAAGAATTCCGTCGCACAGTAACAGACAATTTACCACCACAACCAAATGCGTACCAACAAATCCGTCAAGTGAACATGGGTAAAATTACACCAGACAATGACGAGCAAACGGAAATGGAGATTGGACCGAACCGCTGCGCAGTTCGATAAGTAACAGAGGAATATATCCTAATATCGCCGCACCTGTGCGGCAACGGATATGTGACCGACATCGTGTCGGCCTCGAACCGCTGTGCAGTACGTTAATTAAAAAGTTATGAGATGATTGCCTCATGAAATGTTATACGTATGCTTGCCTCATGCTCAAGAGGCAAGCAACTGTCCTGATGGGCAAAATTGAAAATCGCTTACAAAATCAAAGAAAAGAGGAATTTACTATGAATATTACAAAAACGTTAGATGCAAAAGGCTTCGCATGTCCAATGCCAATCGTGAAAACAAAAAAGGCTATCGATACAATTAACTCTGGTGAAGTATTAGAAGTATTAGTAACAGACAAAGGTGCATTAAATGACTTCACGGCATGGGCACAAGCTGGTGGACACACAATTTTAGAACAAAAAGAAGAAGCAGGCGTGCTTTACTTCTACATTCAAAAAGCATAATTAAACCAAATAGCGGGTAACTTGTTTACTCGCTATTTCTATTAGAAAGAAGGAATAGAGATGGATTTCTCAATTACGTATATCCTCGTCATCTTCGGCCTAGGGTTTATTGGTTCATTTTTATCAGGGATGCTAGGTGTCGGAGGGTCGATTATTAAATATCCAATGCTGCTCTATATTCCACCGATGTTCGGTTTAGCAGCATTTACAGCACATGAAGTATCGGGGATTAGTGCAGTGCAAGTATTATTCGCCTCTATTGCAGGTGTGTGGGCTTACCGCAAAGGTGGTTATTTAAATAAGCAATTAATTATTTACATGGGTGGAGCGATTTTAGTTGGTAGCTTCATCGGTAGTTATGGTTCTGGATTTTTATCGGAAGAGGCCGTGAATATCGTTTATGGTACGCTTGCATTAATCGCAGCAGTGATGATGTTTATACCGAAAAAACAAGTAGATGATAAGCCATTAAACGAAGTCACGTTTAATAAACCATTAGCAGCAGGTTTAGCATTAATTGTCGGAGTTGGTTCTGGGATTGTTGGGGCAGCAGGTGGATTTTTACTAGTGCCGATTATGTTGACGGTTTTACACATCCCGACACGTATGACGATTGCTACAAGTTTAGCGGTAACATTTATCTCATCTATCGGTGGTAGCGTGGGGAAATTAATGACGGGGCAAGTGGATTACTGGCCTGCCTTCATCATGATTATCGCCAGTATTTTAGCCGCTCCACTTGGGGCAAAAGCGGGTAAAACAATGAATACAAAAGTGCTACAAATTATTTTAGCACTCATGATTGCTGCAACTGCTATTAAAATTTGGGCGGATATTTTATTTTAGACAGAACTTCTGCGACCACCGCAGGAGCAATATTTATTGATGGATAAATAAATAATCAAGGAATAAAATCTTTTTGTATAGAATACTAGAGGGGATTCATAGGCGTATAGCTAGTGAAATCCCCTTTTTCATCGATATAAGCTTTAGCATATTATAAACTGATAAAAGAGGAGGGGAGAAGGGGTGTCATATATTACTATAGGGAATGCAACCGTGCCGGCATTATGGATTAGCGTAGTGGCTGCTTTACTCGTATTATCACTGTTATATAGAAAAGACTTGCAAATAAAAGCATTAAATGATGCCGTCTTTACATACGTGCTTGTATGGAAGTTAAGTTATATTCCACTATCTTTTTCAGCCTTTATTGCTGCACCGTTATCGGTACTGTACTTTCATGGTGGGTACATAGGGCATATACTAGGCGTTATTGTCGGGGCAGTCCAATTATACCGAAAACGTATAGTAGATGAGGACTTTTTAAAAGTATGGGGGAAGCTATTTGCCTTCATATTTTTCTTTCAGGCTTTATTCGTAAAGGATATGCTCATCGTACTACTTGGGGTAGCGTTGTTCGTATTTTGGTGGTGGAAGCCAACGATGGTAGCAAGCGTGCTAACGGCCTTTTTCCTACAGCTTGCAACGGAATGGAATAGTATAACGGTCATCACGTATGTACTAGGTGTTATAGTGATATATGGATTGCTAAAGTATAAGCAACAACTGAGCTCTTTCATTGTACAGGTCCTTGTACTATCGATGGTGGCAATTGTGATGCAGCAAACGTTGCCGGAGCCAACGAAGGTAGCAGGAGACCAACGAGATTTTACACTACAGTCACTTAGCGGGGAGACGGTATCTTTATCTGATTATGAGGGAAAAATCGTAGTACTTAATTTCTTTGCTACATGGTGTCCACCGTGTAAAGCAGAGATGCCCCACTTGCAGTCGTTTCATGAGAATAGTACAGAGGACGTTGTATTATTAGGTGTGAATTTAACAAAGCGTGATGATGGAATAGAAGTACTGGAGCAGTTTGTCTATGATTATGGCGTAACATATCCGATTTTATTAGATGAACAAGATGAAGTAGGAACGCTATATAATATTTTATCCATTCCGACTACGTATATTCTAGATCAACAGGGACGTGTTGTAGAACGAATTGTTGGACCAGTTGATAATGGGACATTAGAAAAAATTACCGATACATTAAAATAAAGATAGTTGATTTAATACCCGAAGGGGTATATAATAAAAATATAAAAAGGAGGCGCATTCAATGAAGTACGATGCAAAAACGATGAATCGGATCAAAAGAATTGAAGGGCAGCTTCGCGGAATTTTACGCATGATGGAAGAAGAGAAGGACTGTAAAGAAGTTATTACACAGTTAAGTGCTGTTCGTTCAGGCGTAGACCGTACAATCGGTGTGATCGTAAGTAATAATCTGATGACATGTATTCAAAATGCAGATACAGAAGATGAAATGAGCGATACAATTCAAGAAGCGATTAACTTAGTTGTAAAAAGCCGTTAACAGATGTTTTTTAGATATAATAATGTACCCTTAGCGGTATAAGGAGGAGCAACATGGAAACCGGAATTATAATAGCAGTCATTGTGCTATTTCTAGTGTGGCGCATGAAGCCAACAAAAGGTGTAAAATCGATATCAGCACACCAGTTAAAGCAAGAATTAAGCGATTCGAACAAAGTGTTTATTGATGTTCGTACACCGGGGGAGTTTAAAGCCCGTAATATTAAGCAATTTAAAAATATGCCGCTTGGCTCAGATTTATCTAAATTACCAAAAGACAAAGAAATCGTCGTCATTTGTCAAAGTGGTATGCGTTCAGCACAAGCATGTAAACAATTAAAAAAATTAGGTTATGAAAAAGTAACAAATGTCCGTGGTGGTATGGGGGCATATTAAGTTTAATTTTCTGAACAATATAAAAAACCGCGCTTCTTGAGCAGGAAGCGCGGTTTTTCACGTTTCTTATAGAGGTGTTCTTACAATGTCCAAATTTTGGGTGAGTGAATTTCGGATACACGTTCAAAAGTAGCTTTTCTACTTTTGCGGAATGTGAACGTCATGCGAAATGTTTTTCGCTTCTGCGATACGCAGAAACGAATTTGGAACTGACTTCATCATACATCAAAAAACTATTAAAATGTGTGTTTTAACAGACCTTTAATATAACTGTAACGCTTTAGAAAACGGGTTAAATATACATTGAATGCTTTTGTACCAACAACTGAGGTGGAATTTTCATGAGAATTTTATGACATTCACTTTACAGATGTAACAGGAGTATTCATTGTTGGTAACAACATATTTTTAATGTACACAACATGCGTATTGATTTACTTCAGCTAGTGTCGAAAGGAATGGATTTTTAGCCCGTACTTTTCCTACTGGAGTCGAGTCACCTCTATTCTCATCAACGAGCAAGCGCCTTTTATTAACCGTTTCACTAAAAAAATCACGCGTATCACCTACTATTATTTGTATAATATTTGTGTTATAGTAATAATGTCCCTTTTCAATAGTGTGAAAAATGGAATTTACTTAAAACTAAGTACTTATGGCTTACTTATGGTTAGTGAAGCGGTTCTGTAAGTCATATTTTTATTCTTTTATTTTATTTTTGGTTCTAGAATATTTTTTTGAATCATAAAATTATTTGTATGCAATCCAATCCATTAATAGGAGATATTTATGAACAATACAAGACATACTGAATTAGTCACAGACCAACATATCATGAAAGCCCTCGAAAAAAACCTAGCCATTATCCATTTCAATACAAACAAAGAAGTAGAATATGTAAATGATCAATTTGCGAAAACCGTCGGCTACAACGCTTCAGAAATGATTGGCATGAATCACCGTATGTTTTGTTTCCCAGAGTTTGCAGATAGTCCAGCTTATACGCGTTTTTGGAACGAACTGTTAAAGGGAAAAAGTTATCAAGATAAAATTGAACGTCGCCATGCATCAGGGAAGACGATTTGGTTAGAGGCTACATATATGCCTATATTTTCGTCTGAAGGGTATAGAAAAGTAATCGGTGTTAGTAAAATTGCAACTGATATTACAGAACGGAATAATACGGTACTAGCATTAGCTAGCAACTTAAAGGACATGTCAGAAGTGCTAAACGAAAAATCTCAAATAGGTCGTCAGGACAGTATGACACTTTTACAAAACATCCAACAGATTGAAGCAGCGACAGCACAAAATCAAAAAAGTTTAAAAGAATTACAACAAGAAGCAGAATCGATTACAACCGTTGTGAAAACGATTCGTGAAATTGCAGCACAAACGAACCTGTTAGCGTTAAATGCAGCGATTGAAGCAGCACGGGCAGGTGAACATGGTCGGGGGTTTGATGTCGTAGCAAAAGAGGTACGCCATTTATCGGATAAAGTGTCCCAATCCATTGGAGAAGTAAAAACGAATGTAGAAGGTATTATTGAAAAAATTGATGCTGTCGCTTCCAGTATTGAATCCATTACGTCTAATGTACAGGCTAGCTCGCAACAAATTGAACAAACAACAGAAGGATTTACAGAAATCGCCAAAACCGCTGCGTCGCTCGACCAAAGTACAAGCAGTTTTTTAACGAAAATTTAAGCTGAATAGATAGGTGTAGGTAATAAAAAAGTAGGTGAAGACAGTGCTCCACCTACTTTGGTCATTTAAAGCTTAGGACAATACCATTTTTGTTTCTTCTTTTAAAATATCGCATGGACGCCCCATTTGCTCGATTTTGCCGTGATTTAGCTTCACGATACGATCGGCGATAGCATGGGCATCATCCTCATCATGCGTTACAAAAATCGATGTAATCTTTGCTCGCTTTAAAATGTCCCGTAATTCTTTTCTGATTTTTACTTGTAGCTCGGTATCTAAATTACTAAATGGCTCATCTAATAATAGCAAACGCGGATTGGGTGCGAGCGCTCGTGCAATCGCAATACGCTGTTGCTGCCCACCACTTAACTGATAAGGATATCTATTTTCGTAGTCTTCCATTTCAACTAGCTCTAGCGCTTCTTTTAACCGCTTACGGCGTTCGCCTTTCGGTAAGTGGCTAATACCAAATAAAATATTTTTCCCAACGGTCATATGTGGAAACAAGGCATAGTCTTGAAATACCATGCCAATGCCGCGTTTTTCAGGTTGTATAAAGGTTTTACTGTCAAAGATGACTTCATCCTGCACATGAAAAGAGCCACTACTTGCATATTCAAGCCCGGCTAATATGCGTAAAATCGTACTTTTCCCGCTACCACTTCTCCCCAAAATGGAAATGACCTCACCTTTTTCAATGGCAATTGTAAATGACTGAATCGTTTCTGTTTTGGCAGAAGGATATGAGAAGCACAAATTATTAATCGATAAGTACATGTTAGCTCTGCTCCTTTTCAAGTAACTTGTTAAAAATAAAAATGGCAAGGGCACTAATCGCGATAATGAATAGGGACGCTTGGGATGCTTCCATAATTTTTTCATCACTTGCATATTGGAACGCTTTCGTTGCAAGTGTATCGAAATTGAAGGGGCGCAAAATAAGTGTTAGTGGAATTTCCTTCATAATATCAATAAACACTAAAATAAAGCCACTCACAATCGCACCTTTCATCATCGGTACATCCACTTTAAAAAAGGTTTTGGTTACACTAGCACCTAAAAGTCTTGAAGCATCTCGGAAATTTGTGCCGATTTTCTCATAACCGGCCTCAATCGAGTTGAAGCCAATAGCGAAGAAGCGGACTAAATAAGCCGCAATGAGCATGACAAGACTGACGCTTAGCACAAGCGTTGAATCGAATCCTAGCTTTACGTAAAGTGGTGCGAGCCATTGATCGAGCTGAATAAAGGCTGTGACAACGGCAACTGCGATGACTGCCCCTGGAATGGAGTAGCCTAACACAGAAAGTCGAGTTAGTAGTTTTGCGATTGTCCCTTGGAATAGTCGATTAAAGTTACCGACAATCAACGCGAACGCAATAATCAGCGTAGCGCTAATGGCTGCGACTATACTTGAGTTTTTCACGTAAATCGCAAAATCTTCGAATGGGATTTTGCCGAATGTTAGCACAAACCAGTCCATCAGTTGAAGGACAGGAATGAAAAAGCTTAAACTAAAAATAAGCATACAATAAAATGTTGCTAGTCCTGCCTTTATGCCGCGTAATTTTACCAGTTTTAATGGTCTAATTTTCGTACTCGCATAGCTAAACTGCTTTCGCCCACGAAGTACCTTCTCTAGTATTAAAATAAGGATTACAAACCCCATAAGAGAGGCGGCGAGTTTTAGCGATGTATCTATATCCCCTAAGGAGAACCATGTTTGGAAAATAGCTGTACTAAATGTTTGGAGACCATAATATTTCACAACGCCGTAATCGTTTAATACTTCTAAAATGACTAAGCTCGCTCCACCAACAATCGCTGCCCGTGAAATGGGGAGTACAACCTTAAAGAAAATGTTAAACGGCCCTTTTCCAAGCATGCGAGCACTTTCAATGAGTGTCGCGGATTGCTGTGCTAAAAACACACGTACAATCGTATAAACATATGGAAACAAAAACATGGTGTAAATAAAAATCGCACCTGGCATGTTCATAATATCGAAGTAAGCGGCATTCACTTCGATGTTCAGCTCATTGCGTAACGTCGTTTGCACAACACCGGTATAATTTAATATGCCATGATACGTATAGGCTCCTATAAAGGGCGGAATGGACAATGGTAAAATCAGTGCCCACTTAAAGAATCCGCGCAAAGGAAATTGATACTGAGCGATGAGCCAAGCAAGACTTGTTCCTAATATAATGGTGAAAATACCTGTGAAAAATACGAGAAGAACGGATGTACGTATGAAATCAGCTAAAATAAATTCTTTAATATGTACCCAGTTTTCGTTTGCAGGCATAAATAGACCTTCAATAATTGTTATATTAGGACCTACAAGAAATAAAATGATACAGATTGACAAAATCGACCAGCCGTTCAATTTACTGATGAACCTTTGCATATGAATTGACACCTCTACATATATAGCAAGAAGCCCTTGCTGCTAGACGCAACAAGGGTTATATCGTTTTATTATTTCCAACCTACTTCGTTAAAAATCATAACGGCTTTTGCATTATGATCGCCTAAAGTAGAAAGTGGAATATCTTGCTCTTTAAATTCGCCCCAAGAAGTCAGCAACTCTGAAGAAGATGCTTCTGGGTTTACTGGATACTCATAGTTTGCTTCTGCAAAAACAGCTTGTGCTGCAGGAGCTGTTAAATACTCTAATAATTTTACTGCATTGTCTTTGTTTTTGGAAGCTTTAATTACACCTGCACCGCTAATATTTACATGTGTGCCTGTTGTGTCTTGGTTCGGGAAGAAGACACCTAAGCGCTCCGCCACTTTTACTTCTTCTGGTTCAGCTGAGTTTAACATTTGGCCGTAGTAATATGTGTTCATAATCGCAACATCACCAATACCAGCAGCAATTGCTTTTGCTTGGTCTCTGTCGCCACCTTCTGGATTACGAGCGAAGTTTGCTACGAGCCCGTTTGCCCACTCTTTTGCTTTTTCTTCGCCGTCAATTTCGATAAACGAAGCAAGTAAAGATTGGTTGTACACATTTTCAGAACCGCGAATTAGTACGCGACCTTTCCACATGTCCTCTGTTAACGCTTCATACGTTGAAAGCTCTTCAGGTTTTACTGTTTCTTTATTATATACGATCACGCGGGCACGCTTTGTTAAACCGTACCACATTTGATCTGCGTCCTGGAATTTCTCCGGCACTTGTTGAGTTAATGTGTCGCTTGAAACAGCCTGTAAAAGCCCGTCTTCTTTCGCGCGGAATAAGCGTGCCACGTCAGCTGTTAAAAATACATCTGCTTTTGTTGCGTCACCTTCACGTTTAATGCGCTCTAAAAGCTCATCTGGCTCGCCTTTAATGACATTTACCTTAATGCCCGTTTCTTGTTCGAACGCTTTATATAGCTCATCGTCTACATCGTAGTGACGGCTTGTATATAAGTTTACTTCTTTAGATTCTGTCGCCGTTTCTTTTTCTGACTCTTTTGGTGTGGCAGAGTCACTATCATTACATGCTACTAATAAAAGCAACATGCTAAATGCTAAAAATGTAAATAGCTTTTTCATCATTCATTTCTCCTATCCCTTTATTGAAAATGATTATCAACTTTGATTATAAATATCAAAATAAAATAGTCAATAGTTTTATACAAAAAGATTATGGTAAGTAGGTGAGAAAAGTCTCATTTTAAGGGATGAAAAGAGGAGTAGGTGTGAGGTAAACCTATAAAATGTATAACAATTGTAGAATTCACTTAGTATTCCTCATATGTATGGTAAAATGAATACAGATTATTTCAATCCATAAAAAGGTTTTGTAAGTAAAATTTATGAAATCTATGTATTGATGATAAAGGGAAGTGAAGGTGAGTAAGGTGTATAATGGGCAAAATACAGTACTATTGGATGCAGCACAGCCAGCAGAAGTGCAGCAGGAACAACGAGTGAAAGCAGTTGAAACATTGTTCGTCAATGAATTTACTGATGGAATAATCGGGCCAGAAAGTGAATTTTTAGGTCCGTTACGAGATGGTGGTACGATTATTGCGAATACAGCACCAGGCTGTTGGGGACCAATGTTAACCCCTGCCATTAAAGGCGCAAATGAGGTCACAAAGCCAGTATACATAGAGGGAGCCGATATCGGTGATTCCGTTGTTATTGAAATCCAATCCATTCAAGTCACATCCATTGCAACATCTTCTGGTGTAGAAGAACGTCTAGTGGATCGTTATATTAGTGAGCCATTTTTAAAAGTAAAATGTCCAGGCTGTGGGAAGCTTCATCCACAAACGACTGTTAATGGCATCGGTTCAGACGCGATTCGTTGTGCAACGTGTTATACAGATACGGCACCAGTAAAATTTGCGAATGGTTATACAATGGCCTTTCATCCGAAAGGGGAAATAGGCGTTACAGTTGGAAAAGAAGCAGCGCGTAAAATCGCAAGTCAGCCTGAACACTATTTACGTCTACCGGAAAATGCTGTACAACATCCAGTTGTGAGCTTGGCGCCAAGTGATCTAATCGGTGTGGCGACACGTATGCGCCCATTTATTGGTGAAATCGGCACAGCCCCATCTAAATCTATGCCAGCGTCTAATAATGCCGGCGATAGTGGGCTACCACTTGTGAATGCACAACATGAATGGCAATTAACAAAAGATGAATTAGTGAAGCATTGTACGGATGGCCATTTACATTTACCACAAGTACGCGCGGGAGCGGTATTAATTTGTCCAGTTCGTATAAAAGGCGCTGGGGTGTACCTTGGCGATATTCATGCCATGCAAGGAGCAGGGCAAGTGGCAGGGCATACAACGAATGTATCAGGCATTATTCAGGTGAAGGTGAGTGTATTAAAAAAGGTGGCGGTAGAGGGACCGGTAGTATTACCGCATACAGATGATTTACCATTTTTAGCGAAGCCACTGTCAAAGGATGAACGGAAACTAGCGCGTGATGTAGCGGAAGAGCATGGAATCAAACAAATGGAAGAGGCATTTCCGATTGCTGTTGTTGGCACAGGAGAGTCGATTAATGGCGCGACAGAAAGTGCATTGTATCGCATGGCGAAACTGGTGAATATACCGGTTACAGAGGTAAAGAACCGGGCAACTATTACAGGTGGGGTAGAAATCGGACGTTTCCCAGGACTTGTCACCGTTACCGCACAATTCCCGAAAACCATGTTGAAAAATGCGCGTCTATTTAAGTATGTCAAACAGCAATATGATGATTAACGTGCTATAGCAATGCATAAAAAAACATGAGTCACGGAAATTTTCCGCTGACTCATGTTTTTGTTTTATTTTGTTTCAATGACGGTTTGTGCAATGTTTACAGCATGGTCCCCGACACGCTCTAAGTTGCTAATAATATCAGCAAAAACAATACCAGCAGAACCAGAACATACGCCTTCATTTAGACGAAGGATGTGACGCTTACGTAGCTTACGTTCCATTTCGTCAATCTTATCTTCATTTGCCATGACTTCTTCGGCAAACTTAACGTCACGTTGATCGAGTGAACGGATCGCTAATGAGACTGTTTCTACTGTTAGCTCAAACATTTCGTTTAACTCTTCCATCGCGTCTGCACTTAGCTTCACGCGGTTGTTCTCTTTATACTCAATTAACTCAATTAAGTTTTCAAAGTGGTCCCCGATGCGTTCGATATCACGAATGTTTTCAAGCAGTGCATGGTGGACTTTTGAATCTTGTTCAGATAACGATTGTTTAGACAATGAAACTAAATAGTCCGTTGATTTTTGATCTAAACTATTAATCGCTTCTTCCAGTTGTGCCGTTGTATTAACATGCTTATTGTCTTGTGTATTTAAATATTGCATTGCTTCTTGTAAACCATGCACACTATATTCACCCATACGTACAATTTCCTGTTTTGCTTGTCCAATGGCAATCGATGGTGATTGTGTAATTAAGCTATAGTCTAAATATTTCGGTTTATATTCAATCGTTGTCTCTTCACCTGGAATAAGGCGTGTAACTAGCCAAGCCCAAAAACCAATCAGTGGTAATTGGATTAATGTGTTCACAACGTTAAATGTACCATGAGCAAAGGCGATTTGCATTTTTTCTTCAAGTCCAAGTACACCTGTAACCCATTGCATATAGGCAGTGAATGGACCTAATAAAAGTACAAAGATCATCGTACCGACAACGTTAAATAGTACGTGTGTGGCAGCTGCACGGCGCGCCGCAACCGATGCACCAAGTGCGGCTAAAATCGCGGTAATTGTTGTACCGATGTTATCTCCAAATAGTACAGGTAATGCACCTTCCAGTGGCACTAGCCCTTCAGCATATAAACCTTGTAGAATCCCTACTGTTGCAGATGAAGATTGTACAATTAAAGTAAATACTGTCCCAACGATTACCCCTAAAATAGGTGTATCACTCATACTGACTGTTAAATCTAAGAACGGTTGCCATTCGCGAAGTGGCTTCATCCCACCACTCATCAACTCTAAACCGATAAATAGACCTGAAAAACCAAATAGGACTTGTCCGATATTTTGAATAGAACTTTTCTTAAAGAAGAATAACAAAATAGCCCCAAGTGCCATAATTGGGTAAGCATAATCGCCTACATCAATCCCGATAATAAAGGCGGTTACCGTTGTCCCGATATTTGCCCCCATAATGACACCGATTGCTTGGCGTAGCTTCATGAAGCCGGCACTTACTAACCCGACTGTAATAACGGTTGTCCCTGAACTTGATTGGATCAGGACTGTTACAATAATCCCGACTAATACGCCCATTAGTGGGTTTGTTGTAAATTTATCTAGAATGTCACGTAAACGATCCCCAGCTGCTTTTTGAAGACCGTCTCCCATAAACTTAATTGCAAAAAGGAATAGACCTAGCCCTCCAAGAAATTGAAATATCATTTCTTGCCAGTTAATTTCCACCATTGTCACCTCAAATAAATTTTTCACGGACAACCTCATGTTTTAGATGAATGTCCGCATAAAAGAGTGCATCTCAACCTATTTTCATAGAGATGCATATTTCCTGTCTTAGTATTACGTTTCTATGTGAGGAAGTAAATAAAATTACAAAAATGCAATATTAAATTTACATTGCGTTTACAAAAGTACAACGAAATCGTCATATTTCTTCACGCTAACTTAAAAATACTTTGTTATTCTAAAGTTTTGGAATTAAATTGGAAGATTGAATGGTGTAAAAAGCTCGTACACCATAAGGTGGTACGAGCGAATTATGCAATTTTGATAATAGAAGCGATTGGCATATGTTGTATCGATTGTGTTCGATATGTTGTTAGTTTCCCTTTATAACAGAGCTTTATTCCTTGTATGTATTGGAAGTCCGTCGGTTTGATAAAGTACGGGCATAAATCGATGGAGATGCCAGCGCGCAAAAATAGAAAAGCGATGAATTGTGAGCAAAAAAATGCGTAATCCCGTTTCAAGCGAATACGAAAAGCAACACAAAATAGACCGATAAAATTATATTTAAATTTATTTTTATACTGTTTGAAATAAGCAATTTCCATACGTAACTTTTCATATTGTGTATTTGAAACAGTCAGTTGGTAAATCGCACAATTAGCTTCTCTCAGTAATTTTGACTGGGCATCTTCTTGTACAAACCCCCCGATTAATGGGTTATTTTCGTGTTTTCGACCGAAGCTATACATTTCCTTCAGTTCAGGGTCAAAAGCAATAGATATATGATTAAAGTTTTCCTGTGTATATACTTGAATCGCTCGTGATAAAACAGAGCCTGTTTCTGTTAAGACGATATAAATAGTTTTACTCATATAGTCACCTCCGCTATTCTCCTTATACTATAGCAATTGTTTCTTAATAAACTTTGAGTACAATTCTTAATATTCTATTAAATTATTACGTATAAGGTAGAAAAAGGATTCACTCATTAGAAAAAACCGTTTCGACATATGTTCGAAACGGCTGATAGGAAATGCTTTTATTGTAATACCCCTGTTTCTGTTAAAACAGCGATCTCCTCGGCTGAATAGCCAACTTCTTTTAAAATTTCAGTTGTATGTTCGCCCAATTTTGCCCCAACAAATCGATAAGATGGTTTGACCCCGTCAAATTTGAGGGCAGTCCCGATTTGGCGTTGTGTGGTGCCATCCTTCTTTGGCACTTCTACTAACATATCTCGCGCGATGATTTGCGGGTGGTCACACGCTTCCTCAAAAGTAAGCACGGGCTCCACACAGCCTTGGAAGTCATCGTTGAAAATTTCTAACCATTCGGCATATGTTTTCGATTTAAATGCATCACATACTGCTTCCTTAAAGCGCATTTGTGTGTAGTGTGAATCATTAAATGTGCTATCGATAAGCTCAGGAATTTCCAGTGCCTCACATAACAGTTTACGGAACGGCGGTTCAAGACTCCCTACGGAGAAATAACGATGATCCTTCGTTTGATAGAAGTCATAAAATGTGCCGCCATTTAAGATTTCCTCTTCTGGTTGTGGATTGCGACCGCTACCGAAGAACTGCGAGCCGTACAATGCATTCATCGTAAAGACCGCATCTGTCATCGATACATCGATGTATTTGCCTTCGCCTGTTTGTTCACGATGTAGCGCTGCAGCGAGCACCCCTACTGCTGCATGCAATGTCCCACCAGCGATATCGGCAATTTGAATGCCCATCGATACTGGTTTTTTGCCTTTATGACGCGAGTGGTCGAGTACACCCGCAACGGATAAATAGTTGTTATCATGGCCTGGACGAGTAGCAAAAGGGCCTGTTTGTCCATATCCCGTAATGGAACAGTAAATTAATTTTGGATTGATAGCTTTTAGCGTTTCGTAGTCAAGACCGAGACGCTTCATGACGCCAGGGCGGAACCCTTCGATAATAATGTCATAGTCTTTTAGCAGCTTTTTAATAATCGTGACTGCTCCCTCTGTTTTTAAATCAAGGCTGAGCGATTTTTTGGAACGGTTTAGATGCTGGTGCATATAAGCCTCTTGATCTTCATCGTATGGTGGCATAATACGCATTAAATCTACCCGTTTCGCTGATTCAATATGAATGACATCAGCCCCTAAATCTGCAAACATCATAGTTGCAAGTGGTCCTGGCAACAATGAAGAAAAGTCGAGAATTTTTAACCCACTTAGTATTGTCATTTTCCCATCCCCTTTATTTTGGTCAATAACAAGAATCTGTAATAATACAGGTAATTATATTGTTAACAGTATTATAACAGTTGTTTTTATAAAATTATATATGTAAATCACATTATAAGGGAAATTAATGAATAACAGTTGTTACTATTTATTGTATATTTAGAAATTTACACATATAAAAGGTACTTGCTCGTTGATTGGAGCGGAGGTGACTCGACTCCTGCAGGAACAGCACGAGCTGAAAATCCATTTATTTCGGCAATAGCCGAAATAAATTAGTTGAAGCCGTGCCTGCGGAAAGCGAGTCAGCCGTAGCGGAAATCAACGTATTCTAATGCTCTATTTAACAGTAAAAGGTAAATCAACACGCGTGATTTGAAAATATTTTATTCATACAGTAATAATTTTCTGAATTTTCATATAAAATAATAAGAACGGGGAGTGTTTTAAAAAAACGGACAAGGGGGAAGGGATTATGTATTTACCGAAAGCAAAAGCGAATGACCAAATTCTTTTTAATCGCTTCAATGAGACATTAGAGGCGACCGTGATTAAACGTTACGAAAATTCTGTTGTTGTGAGACTGACAGAAGATTCATATAAGAAAGTTCATGAAGAGCTACCAAATGACTTAACAGTCGTGAATGATAGAAACTATCAAATTATGTATAGAGCAAGTGAAAATAAAGAGCTTGCATAAATGGAAGAAGGGGTGTCTAGAAAATGAAAAATTCTGGACACCCCTTCGTGACGTTTCGAAAGTCTCTCGTGTTGAGCCTATCTCCAACGCAGAGACGGAGTAAAAATAGGGAAGTCGCGTAAAAAAGCTTCGAACCCGCGTAAAAGTGTAGGAAAGTCGCGTAAAACCGCTCTAAACCCGCGTAAAACCATAAAAAACTCGCGTAAAATCCCCCGACAAACACAAAAACCACCCTTATGCGTAAGGATGGTTCATATGAGACGGGGAGACAACCTGATTTTTTCCTTGAATAATATCTACTAAGACATATTGCTCTTTTATTGTTTGTAAAAGTTAATGGTAAAGTACGGGGCACCTTTGTTCGTAAAAGCTACACCGACAAGGATATGTGTAAAGTTAGAGCGCAAAATATTTTCACGATGATTTGCTGAATTCATTAATGCTTCATGGGCATAAATCGCGCTATACTGACCATAGGCTAAGTTTTCACCGTACCATGAGAAGGTTAATCCCCCTGCATCCATCCGCTCTTTGGCACTCTCACCATCCAGATTTGTATGGCTAAAGTATTGATGCTGAACCATATCTGCACTATGATGACGACCAATGGAATTATAGTCTGGTGTATAGATTAAAGGATTCAATCCTTCTGCAACACGAGCCTGATTAATGAGGTGGACCATCATTTCTTCCATCGCATCACGATAGGCACTCGACATGTCCGTACGGAAGAAGCCCGTTTTAGATGCTTCTGTTTCTGCCGCTACCCATGTGACAGAACGGACTGTATTGTGTTTGAAAATATCATAGAAAAATGTCACATAGTATTGGCCGATTTTATACGTATTGCTTAGTATATTGCCGGATTTATCGGTATAGTTTTGCGTGTAGTTTGTATTGCCTTTTTTAATAGAGTGGAGTGGTTTACCGTATTTACGTTCCACAACGGACCGACTATCCCCAATGTTAATCCCGAATACAGTTTGACCCGCTCGTGTTTCATAGCCCCCAACTTCTTCGTCATGGGCATAGCCCACTAAATAAAAGTTTTCATAGTCTTCGTTTGCCATATTCCATAGCATGTCATATTCAGACTGAAAGGATTTATACGCTTCTTGCTCTGGCGTATCCACTGTTAGGAAGGGGATATTGATCGTTTTATTTATTGGATTGCCAGTCGTATCACGAACAAGTGGTGACACAACTAATGTATATGCTGTGTTATACGATAAATTGCTCGCCGGTTTTATCGTTAATGTATTTTGCGAGACGGATGTCGTGACCTCCATTTTTGTTGAACCTTGGGTGATGTACACGTTCTGTGCCACTGAGCTAGGGTCAATACTATGATTAAATATAATGGTCCATTTTTTATCCAATGCTATATTCGAAAAGTTTGTCCGCGTGTTTGCCGTAGCAGCTTGTGAAAACGATGTAAGGCATAGGATGACGGCAATTGCCATCATAATTGTTGTAAGTTTCCTCATATCTATACAGCCTCTTTTATTTTGATTTTGTCTATGTTTGTTAGTTCCTTTATTGTGAGTAAACGATGAAAAAGTATACAGCTTAATATGTATTAAAAACTTTGATTTGTATAAAAATGCCGACATTTGTAGCGTCCATATCGTATCCGAGCAAAAGCTACGTTATCCGGTCAAAACCTTCATATCGGTTAATGTTGAACGTCAATCGTTATGTTGGAACATTAAAATGAACGTATAAAATACAGATAAATCGCGTGATATAAGAAAAATTTTTTTAACGAGTTAAAAGCTTGATTTGTTTTTGTACAATAAAATCAGTTGCATCGATGTTCCTAAAATGTCGTTATTCACGCATGGTAAAAAGTGTATATTAAATGAAATTTTACTAATGCTATTTTCACATTATAAGCGAAATGGCTATGAAATTTAATAGGGGTGAATCTGTCTAAGTGTTATATAGTTATTTCTTGGAATAATATTTTGATATATTTCATGTTTTTGTGACTTGTTTACATAAAATGTACTTTTCGTTATATTGAACTTAAAATTCAGAAAATTAAAGAGCGGGGAGTAATTCAATAGAGAGGTAAGAGTAAAAGACGATTGGAGGGAGAAAGTATGGCATTTAATATTGGACAAATGTTAGCAAATCGGGCTAGTTTGCTAGGAAAAAAAGAAGGCTTCGTACGCAGTCACATACGGTTCACTTTTACAGACATGAACAACCGGGCAAATGCGATTGCCCATTTTCTACTGGAAAACGGTTTTAATAAAGGTGATAAACTAGCGATTGTTTGTAAAAACAATGAGGACTTTGTGGCTGTATTTTTCGGAGCCGCTAAAATTGGCGTGATCTGTGTAGCGGTCAATTGTAAGCTACAAGCAAAAGAAATGGCAGCCATTTTTAATCATAGCTGTGTCAAGGCGGTCATGTATGACGAGGCATTAAAACCAATCATTGAGCAAACGAAGGCGGAAACGACGGTTCGTTATTATATATCGAATGGTATAAGCAATGAGGCGCATGTCATTGCAACGATTGTACAGCGTTATCCATCTGATGAGCCCGTCTATCAATCGTTTGACGATGAACCAATCTTAATGATGTATACATCGGGTACAACAGGTACTCCAAAGGGGGCGATGATTTCCCATCATAATTTGCTTGCTGCTGCGGTTAGTCTTTCTACAACGATTACATGGTGGGAAACGGATCGATTTTTGCTAGTTGTTCCGATGTCTCATATTGCAGGCTTTGTGCCGCTTATTACGAATATCCATACAGGAGCGACAACGATTTTAGCAGAGGATTTTGAGCCCATTTCGGTATGGTATACGATTGAAAAAGAGCGGATTACAACGATGATGTCTGTGCCAGAAATGCTTGCTTCACTCATTAAAGCACTTGCGATTATGAAGCCGAATCTATCCACCATTCGTACGATTACATGTGGGGCGGCAAGTGTACCGCAGCAAATTATCGTCGTGTTTAAACAGTTCGGTATTCCTGTCCAACAAGTATATGGGATTACAGAGTATACAGGCAGCTTGACAATGTGGCGTAGCGAGTTCGATGAGAAAAAATACGGCTCAAAAGGGAAAACGGTGATGTATAGCGACATGAAAGTGATCTCACTTGAAACAGGCGAAGCGCTACCTCCGTATGAAAACGGCGAAGTGATTTGCCGTGGACCACAAACCTTCCTTGGGTACTATGAAAATGAAGAAGCAACAAAGCAAGTGCTAAGGAACGGTTGGTATTATACAGGAGATATCGGTCATCTGGATGAGGAAGGCTTCTTATATTTAGTAGACCGTGTAAAAGACATGATTGTCAGTAACGGTGAAAAAATTTACAGTGCCGAGCTTGAATCCGTGCTCCTGAAGCATCCAGCTGTCGTGCAAGTGGCCGTCGTCGGTGTGCCCGATGCGTATTTTGGTGAAATTCCAAGAGCCTATGTAGAATTAAAAGAAGGGATGCAGTGCACGGCGGAGGAGTTGATGGATTTTTGTCGTCAACAATTGGCAGCGTATAAGGCAATCAAAGAAGTCGTCTTTGTGGAACAGCTCCCTCGTAATACAGTCGGGAAACTAGTTAAAGGGGAGCTAAGAAATTTACAGAACCATTAATCTAACAAAAATACTAATAAGGCGATTCAAGTTATGAACAAATTTCATTACTTGAATCGTTTTTTATGATAGAAATACTTAATTTATGAACATTTATCCCGCATTAACGGGTAGTAAGACTCCCACCTCAATGCTTAAGAGAATCGAGAAGCGTAGGTGGGAGATCAACTACCCGTAAAAGCCCGATTGGTGAAGGGCAACAGGACGTTGGTCACGCAGGCTTTGCCACACGACGTGGCGTTCTTAGCTTGCGTCCATCTCTCAATCAGTGGGGGATGAGGGCCGACTAAAATCCGTCACGTCCGTGTGACGACGTCGGCATTAGCACGTCCTGTGCGTCAAAACCCCACTGATTGAAGTTTCACTTTATTAGGTTTTAGCCGATATAACAGCTATGGACATTCCTTCTATGAAAAATTAAAAAAATGTTTACATACAATTATCTCTTCTGACTAGAAAGGAGAACTAGACGATGGAGAAAAAGAAGTTACAAAAGTTAAATAAAGCAGTGGTTGCAACAGTGTTAGCGGCTAGTGGTATTACGGTAACAGCTCCTGTTGTGCCGACGAAGGCAAGTACAATATTTAAAGATTTAGATCCGAATGCGGATTACTATAAGCCGGTCATTGAATTAATTAATCGTGGTTATATTAGTGGCTTTCAAGATGGTACATTCCGTCCACACCAGGCCATTACGCGCGGGGAATCTGCCAAAATGCTTGCGCTTGCATTGAATTTAAATATAACGAATCCTAAAAATCCAGGATTCCGCGACGTCTCAGATACCCATGGGTATTATAAATATATAGCAGCCCTTGCAAATGAGGGCATCATTAAAGGATATAGCGATAAAACATTCCGCCCAAATGAATCCATTAACCGGAACCAAATGGCGAAAATTATTGCGCTTGGTTATGAATTCCAACTGTCCAATAAGCTTACACATGATTTTAAGGATGTATCGGAGTCAAATGCGAACCGTTTCTATATCCAAACTTTATACGATTTAGGCATTACTAAAGGGACGACGGGTATTACGTTTTCACCATACGGGCTCGTAACACGCGGTCAGCTGTCAACCTTTATCCTGCGTGCTGAAAATACATCGGCAGAAAAAGTAAAGCCAATCAAGGAAATTAGCCACATAGAAGGATCGTATGTGTACATTAACGGCATGAAATACCGTGTCGACGCGTCACTGCGAGATATCATTAATGATAAGAATGCAGCTGCTTTAAAGGGAGCGCATATTGACGGGAAAATTGTCGGTGAAACATTAAAAACGATTTCTACTTTAACGCTGAATGCACAGGGGAAAGAGGGGCGTCATTTAATATTTGATGGCAACAACTCGACATTCTCAGCGCAGTTAATCGTACAAGGGAACTATATTCAATTTAGAAACTGGACGTTAACAGGTCCTGTTACAATTGCCGAAACACCACGCCGTACATTAAGTGATTTCGCAAACCCATGGCAAAATAGACGAGTGGCTAGTATAACAGGATTTGGCTTTATTGATTGGGAAAAACCGACGGATACGACGGAAGAGGATGACGATCCAACATACAATGGAGGCGGCAATGATTTAACAGAAAAGCCGTCCATCAACCCAGGCGATAAAGTCGTAGAACGTATGCCTGTGATTGAAAAGTATGTGGATTTTTCAAACTGTTCGCTACGCCGTCTTGTTATGGAAGCAAATCGTACACACGTTGTATCAAAAAACAAGCTGCCCCATGTAACCGTACAAGGTTGGGTACGCCAATTCGAAATTTATGCCCAGATCGATACGCTTTACATTGAGCCAGATGTAGCGACGACGATGTACGGGGTAGGGGATATTGGAACAATCTATAAAAACAGCTATAAAGATGTGTTCTTTAACTCAGATAGCCATGTCAATTTAATGGTGGTCGATAATAGTAGTGGTTGGATTGATTTAGGCGATCATTTTTATGTCGATAAAATCATTATTCCACCAAATAAACTGCCGAATGATATTTTTAATGATTTTGTTCAAGATGACGACAATATTGGCGATCTTGAGGATTCAAATGGAGAAGATGTAGATCAGGACCCCGATGGAGAAATCATTGTGCCGGATTGGGAAGCACCAACAGCAGAAATCGTCAAAATCGATGTTCAAGGCTCTGCGATGACAGCAACGATTAAATCATCGGAAGACGGCTACTACTACTATACAATTCGAAAAGCAGATGACCGAATCCCAACCATTCGTGAAATCGTCGAGGAAGCGCAAACAACAACGCTTAAAACATCCGGCATAGGCTGGGTTGACGAAGATATAAACAAAACGATTACAGCAAGCGGCTTAGACGAAAATGAGGAGTACGTGCTGTATTTAGTCACAAAAGATGAAGCCGATAACTTCTCAGATAAGGTCTCGAAATCGTTTACGACGAAGGATGGGACGCCGCCGAGGATTACTTTCTTAGATGTTACGCCTCTACCAGGTGGGAAAAGAGCGACAGTGTCTTTTACTGCAACGGAAAGAGGTCGTTATTACTATAGACTAGTGCCTAAAACAGGCGTTACAGATCCACCAACTGTCGAGGATGTCATCAACAGTTCGGGTTCTTTATCGGGAAATGGAACTGCGGTTGAAGGGTCTAATACAATTAAAATTGATGGCTTAACACATTTAACTGAATATACGATTTATATGGTAATGATAGATGAAACAGGAAATGAAACAGAGGATGTAATAAGTGATACTTTTACTACACGTGAACTAGATGATATATTGCCAACAGTAAGTCCAGATATCAAAATTGTCGGCAGTACAGCAGCTGAACCAACAGTTATTCAATTAACATTTAGTGAGATGATGGATCAAGAAACAGCTGAAAAGGTTGAAAATTATATATTGAGTGGTACAGGTAACTTAACAGGAAATCCATATTCAGCTAAGTTAGAAAGTGATGGGCGAACTGTAACTTTACTGATTCCTTCAATGGCTGCATTTGTAAATAATGATACATTGATTGTAACTGTACAAAACGTAACAGATATTGCAGGGAATGCAATTTTAAAAGGAGCTAGTACGTCTATTGCCAAATATACGCATCAGAGTGATACAAAACCTGTAATTGAAAGTTTAGAAGCAAACAGTTTAGGTATTAATAATGGTAATGAAACTATAGAGACACAATTTTCAACTAAGTTAACGGGGACATACTATTATATGATTGTTCCAGTTACACCTACAGATAGTAATCCACCGGAAAATATTTTTAAAGAACCGGTCATTTCTGAAGTGGTATTCCCACAAGATTATAAATTACCTGTAGGATCTAGTGCTGAAAAACTTAATGTAAACAATTATCCTCAAGGTACACCTGTGCTACTCAATAATCAGACTATCCTTTACGGTAAAGGAACAGCTAATGATTTAACGAATAGTTTTCAATTACTTCATCCTAAATTAGAACTTGATAAAAATAAAACAGGTTATAAAATTTATATGGTTTTACAAGACCGTAATGGGAATTATTCCGCTATAAAAGAAGCGGATTATATTAAAGACAGTGAAAAGCCTCAAATTGTTAAAGATGAATCATATTTTGTAAATCCTAATGATGCGAGCGCTTCGTATAAGAATTTCTTCTATAGAGATAATTTTGTGCCAAATGAATCTGAAATATTTGAATTTCGTATCAAATTCTCTGAACCAATGGATCCAGCATCTTTAACAAACCGTTTAAATTATAAACTGGAAGGTTTAGCGGCAGAATTTTTAGAGGTCACTTCTGTTATGATGGGGTCAGATAGTAGTACAGCTGTTGTTCGTATTAAAACAAAAAATGCGCACGCGTTTAGCGAGTATTTATTAAAAGAAGATTATGATTTATCGATTAAAGTAGACGGTGTTTTAGACTTTAATAAACTACAACCTGTCAATGACCAAATATCATTCACGTATATAGATAAAATTAAGCCTATATTACAACCGAATGGAGAAGGAATAAAGGCATTACGTGATTATTCAATTAGTTTATCTAATGATGATCTTTATATTAAATTAACGTTTAGAGAAAATATTGGGACATTTGACGAATCTGACTTTACAATCTCTTCTTCGGCAGGGAAAGCTTATACTGTAGCTGATGTTGTTTATGCAAAAGACGAGAAAAATAAAGATATAAAATCAGAGCTAATTTTAAAAGTCGAGGGTTCTACATTAACTCAAGATGAAGACTTGACTATTACGGTTGGTAATGGTGTCAAAGATACGTATGGAAATACTATGTATATTGCTGATAATCAATATAATCAAGCGATTTACAAGTATAGAAATATTACAGCTACAATTAATGGTACGGAGTTAGACAGTTCAAATGTAACTAGTACAGGTGGGATTAAATCAAGTCGCACAGCTTATATTTTAACAACTGTAACAAATATGGGACCACGTGCAAAATACTACTTTACGGTTAGACCAGTCACGGCTGCCAAACCAACTACAATACATGACATAATGAATTCTGATAGTACAAATTCATCAGCATATGGTGCTACAGAGGTTCAGACACCAGGTACAAGACAGTTATTAGATGCCGTCCTTACTTCAGGTAATCCTAATGCAGTATTTGTTGAAGGGTATGTATTGTATTTAATTGTTATAGATGAATATAATAATGTTTCGGATATTACCGAAAAGGTTATTTTACCACCAACTACGACACCTTAGTGTTTTTTTACAGTGGTTACAAGGCACCGGTCACGCCCGCTTTGTAAAATGAGACAGCCTTAGCGAGTACCACTATTCAATTCAAGCAATAGAAAATTAAATATACAGATTATATGAAGAGCTTGTTGGAGATAAAATCTCTGGCAAGCTCTTTTTAGGGAGTATTTTTAGAGCGTGTTTTTTTCACAACTACTTTTTTCAAACGCTAAATCGCCGATTAATCAAAATCGATATACAACATATTTATAAATAAGTGTCAATTATCAAAAAAATATTAGATTTCATTTATTTTAAATTAAGTTGTATAGCAAAATCGCTTGTTTTTAAAAAATGCACTTTTTTGCACATCGCTTTAACATCATGTAGATTATTTTTCGAGTGGAAGTGGGTCCTCAAAAAAGACTTAATTGCTTTGTTTTTATGACATATGAAACGGCGTGGAAAAGGCAAATCAAACTTCTTTTAGAATGAATTTCTTAATCTATGGGCGTTTTCTGTCATAAAAATGATAAGTCTTTTGTCGGGTTTTATTCCTTGCTTCTAGTAACCGAGGAGAAAAAATAGCGCGGTTTAGGGTGCTTTTTTAGGCATTTTCCGTTTGTTTTCGCATCGAAAAGGGGCAAAATAGATGGAAGAATTTTAATAGGCTGACCCTTATAAGTAAACTAGCTTTTTACAACAAAAAGGAACCAGCTTAGAAGCGATTCTAAACTGATCCCCCATGAGCGTTATTGAACGGTCGTTTTTTTAGTATTCGTTGGCCATAAAATGCCGATAAATGCCCCAATGAGCGCTGGTAAAATCCAGCCAAGCCCAATACTATACAGTGGTAGATGATCCACGTAGAATAATTTAATGGACTCTAACAAAGGAACAGTTGCGCCTGGTAAACTGTCTACTAATGTGCTGTAGCCATCGAAGAAGCTGACACCAAAAGTGAAGAGCATTGTGATGGCGTAAACGCTTTGTTTATGTCTGAATAAAGGTGAACAAAGGGCTAATAAAATAAGCACAATCGCTAAAGGATACAGTAACATTAATACAGGTACTGCGTATTGAATAATGTTGTTCAGACCAAAGTTGGCAATAGAAAATGACAGAAGACATAGGATTAGAACGAACCATTTATAGCTTATTTTTGGGTAGATGTGATTAAAGAACTCGCTACAAGATGTAATAAGTCCGATACTCGTTTTTAAACAAGCGAGTACGATAATAATGGCTAATAAAATCGCGCCGAATGGACCGAAATAATGCTGAGCCACTGCCGCAAAGATCAAGCCGCCATTATCGTATGTCCCGATAGCCGATACGCTGGATGCCCCCATATAAGTAATGAGTCCGTAAATGAGTACCATCAGTACCATCGCGAAAATGCCGGATTTCCAAGTAGCTTTGGCAATCTCCTTTGGATTTGTGATGCCGCGGCTCTTAATCGCTTTAATGACGACAATCCCGAATGCCAGTGATGCTAGAGCATCCATCGTGTTATAACCTTCTTTAAAGCCCGTGATAAAGGCCAAACCGCTATAGTCCCCAGTTGGCTGATTGAATTGCCCCATCGGTTTAACGATAGCGATGATAATTAAGATGAATAAAAACACTAAAAAGGCGGGTGTTAAATATTTGCCGATATAGTCAATAATTTTTGCTGGATTCAAAGAAAAATAATAGACAATTGCAAAAAATACAAAGCTAAAAAGCCCGAGATATAAACTACCGTGTACCGGATTGATATATGGTTCAAAACCTACGACGAACGGAACCGTTGCTGTCCGTGGAATGGCGAAAAATGGTCCAATCGTTAAGTAAAGTGCTACGGCAAAGATAGTGCCGAATAATGGATGGACACGACCTGCTAAGTCACGTAATCCATTGCTCCCTGATAAACCAAATGCTAAAATCCCCATAAATGGTAGGCCGATTGCGGTGATGAGGAAGCCAATTAAGGCAGGCCAAAAATTCGTGCCAGCGAGTTGTCCCATTTGAATAGGGAAGATTAAATTACCCGCACCAAAGAACATGCCAAACAGCATGGTCCCAATGATGGCATAGGTGGAAAATGATACTTTTTGTTGCATACTTATGCTCCTTCTAGATGAATTTCAACTAATTTTAACACCTCTTTTGGGCGTCCGCTATAACAATTGGAGAAGGTGCTATACTATGAACATGGCGCGGCTTTTGGCTCGTGTTAGGTTGTATTGCCCGTAGGCGGGGCGTTATGCTGGGATACGACGTTTTTTTGCCCGGATACGGCAAGTTTTTGCTCGTGCTGATTGGTGTTGCTCGTATAGCGTGCCGTTATGCTCGGATACAGCAAGCTTTTTAGGGCATAGGGAAGAGAAGGCTTGCGTAAGATTTAGTTTAATCATCCAAAATGAACCTCATTCCTTCATAGTTCGTTACACATTTGAGGGGGGTTATGATGAGAAATGTGATGCTAGTATTGCTATGTTTCATGTTAACTGGTTGTGCTGGACTGGCTGATTATACAATCGATTTAGAAAATGGGTATCGAATTGACCGACTATCAGCCCATCAAATTGCCATTTATGGAGATGAGCCTGTACAATCGGGTGATAAAACAATCGTTAATTATTTGTATGTTCCGGCTAAAGTGACCGATGCTTGGTGGAACGAGGAATATATAGTAGCTAAGCAAATCGTATTAACAGATGATGAAAATGGTTATGAAAAGCCTTCTAATGATGACATGTCATATTGGGTTATCGATGTAAATAATCATCAAGTTTTTGGTCCATTTGATGAAAACGAGTTAGAAAATGAAACAGATAAATTAGGGTTAACTGAACTAATATCCTTAAAACCGATTAACAAATTAAAGCAGGTTAAATGAACGTAGATGTGTATAAAGCGATGACAAAGTTCAATAAATGCCATCAAATTGTAATTATACTTCAGTGGCATTGATTTAAATTAGAGTAGATGATTGGTGTAGAGACCTACAGTTATCGCAATTGAGGCGTAAGAGAGGCTAATTTTTACGTATTAAAGCATACGCGAGCGCCTTGCAACATTGTCTTTATAGAAATACGTATATTTGTTTAAATAATGGAAGTGAATTCTGGTATTATCCAACCTTTATGGGAACAAGTTCTGTTGGGGGATATATATGGAACGGTAATTGGTTTTATTCTGGATTGGATTTAGATAAAATAGTGAGTACTTATTGTCCGTAATAGTAAATTAATTTTAATATCGGAAATTATGCTAATTAGCTTAATTTCTAGGCTTTTAAATTTTTATCGCATGAGCACTACTATTGCACTCATACGATAAAAATTAAGTAGACGGATGATATTCAAGGCTTGTCGGAGAGAGCATCTTCGGCAAGCTTTTTTTAGTGAGCGGGAAGGCGTTTTTTCTTTTTCATTCCGCGCATATAGATATTGATAATGGTGTGCGTTATCCAATATCTTTGGCTAACAATTGGGTATTAAGTATTCCGCGATTGTTTTGTAAGTGTATTTATATACCTATAAAAAAATGGTGAAATAAAACTAATTAGTATTATGTGTAAAAAATGTATTGAAATATGTTTTTGGTGCATGAAAGGGGAATTGTATGACTTGTCGAAAATGTAGTCATCAAAATGAGAAGAACGCCAAATTTTGTTCTGCATGTGGCGAGAAGTTGCATGAACACATTGTCCAAACAGGGGTCCCGATATGGATGTGGCTTATTTTAATCGTTAGTTGTATCACAATTGGTGGAGTAGGTTATGGTTTTTGGGATTATTATCATGAAGCCAAAAGCGTACCAACTTATAAGGAAGTTAGTTCTGATGCTCAGCAGGTGAAGCAAACCGTGGTTGTGGAAAAGGAAGAGCGGCAAGAACAATATACGGAAGAGTTAGATCGTGTCACCTTAATCAAAGAAGTACAGCAAAAAGTATTTACCGTGCTCACGTCGCACGGGCAAGGTTCCGGTTTTTTATATAAAAAAGGCGGATATGTTATTACAAATGCCCATGTAGTCGATGGGGAAGTAGATGTGACCGTTCGGAATACAAAAGGGCAAGAATTCGCGGCGACGGTTATAGGCATTTCAGAGCATTATGATATCGCATTATTGCATGTGCCTGATTATCAAAACGAAGAGCCGTTAGGGGTGGAGACAGACGAATCACCAGTAGGGCTTGAAGTTATTGCGTTTGGTAGTCCACAAGGGTTTGAGAATTCGGCTTCCATTGGTTATATTACTGGACATAATCGGGATATGGAGGTAGATCGATTTATTTATAAACAAATTTACCAAATTGATGCGCAAATTGATCAAGGAAGTAGTGGTGGTCCATTAGTCGATGCAACAACGGGGAAGGTCATTGGTATTAATTCATTGTTATATACGTCAGAAACGAGCACAAATTTTGGTTTCTCTATCCCGCTATATAGTATGCTAGAGCGATTTGAACAGTGGAGCGAGCAGCCGATGTCACGTGACAATGTCCTCGCTGTCGCAGGTGTTTACGAACATTATAGTGCTTATGAGGAGCCAGTTAATGCGGATATCGATGCTGTTTTAGCAGGACAGTTTGTACAATCGTTCCGTATGTATTATGAGCTTGCATTAAATGAAAGTAATTTCTACTGGGTAGCCGATATGTTAGCAATCGGTAGTAGTGCTTATGAGGAGCTAGCAGATTATGTGGCGGATATTTCATATGAGGGGCATGCCTTTTATTTTATAACGAATGATGTGTTAGACGTTACTTATGAAAACGGCAATTATTTAGTGTATATGAACGAGATATTTGATTTTTATAGTGGGACGGGGGATTATCAATACTACGACCGGTATAAAACGTACACAGTCACGACTGATGAATATGGCGCATTTAAAATTGCGAACATTCAAATTCACTAGTACTTAACAGCCTGCCAGAGAAATCCCTGGCAGGCTTTGCTTTAGGTATTTATACTTCCTTCACCACTGTATGTGCAAAGCGGTCGTGTGGTAAAACGGCGCCGTCTTGTTCTTCAAAGTGGTGTCGGTCCTTTATATAATCGAACGTGCTGATTGTATCGCGGTACATGATGCGTTTGGCAATTTGTGCGTCAGTCGGTTTTAAGCCATCCTCATTTTCAAGTGCTAGTCCCATCGCTTTATACCCAATTGTTTGGCCACTTTTTCGTAATTGGGCATACTCTAATCCCCACATGACAACAGTCGGTGTGACGACCGTATGAATTACTTCACTTTTAATTTTTTTTCGTAAAAAATATTCCACCCCTAATGTTACTGCTGTCGAAATGGCTAAGTCGATGGCAATGGCTGCTGTGCGTTTCTTTGTGATCGATTTCATTGAAAACATCCTTCCTTCTTAGGTTTATTAGTTTATACGATTAGCCTGATAGAAAGTTTCGTCTTATATAATGAAGGATTAATAGTGATTAATGGTTGTTTCTACTTTGAAGTGTCATAACTGCTTCCCTTTTTAGCATCAATTGAAACTTTATTCATTCACAAGCCGTAAATGAACAAAAAGGGTTGGAGGGGAGCTTGTATGAGAAATGAGGCGAAAGAATGCCCAAAATGTGGCTGCACACATATCGGTTACGGTAAACAAAGTGGTAATGGTAATGTGTCCGCAAACGGTAAGTTAAGCTTAGGGAGCGCGATTATGCATGTCATTTGTACGGACTGTGGTTATGTAATAGAAAGTTATGCGACAAGGCCAAAGAGTTTTAAAGGGACATTGAGAAGTTAAATAATTATAAAAGCTCTTTACACTCTGTGTGGGAGTTTTTATGTTTTCCATGACTTACAAAGAAGTTGCCTATTATTAGGGAGGTGAAAATTTCCTTATTTTTTTGTTTCATTCATAGAGATTATTGTATTAAAATCTTTTATCCTCTACACTTAATTCAATTACATATTGTGGAAGGTTGTGTAGTGATGTTAGCGGAGATATATCACAAAATTGCAGATGATGGGCGTAATTTATCTGATCGGTTAGAAGATCAATTGACGGGGGATTTTTTCGGTGTACTGCGTTACATCCCGTTTGAGCGTGGACTATTCCACGTATTAGAGCTTGCTGATTTTGGCGATGCACAGTCCCGATGGCGAAACTTGATGGAGAAACAAAAAGGCTATTCGTTTGACTATGAGTTTTGGCAACGTGAACAAGAAGGAGAGCTCGATTTACTTTTATATAACGATGATGTAGTGATTGGGATTGAAGTGAAATATTTAAGTGGCTTATCGAGTGAAGATGTAGAGCCTGTAAAAAAATATCAAGAAAGCCAGCAACAGCTTGTGCGCTACGTGAAAATGCTTGAACGAAAATATGCAGAGCAACCTGCCTTTTTACTATTTCTTGCGCCATTCCATACGATGAATTATGTCAAAAAATCAATGCAAGAGAAATATCCGCAGTTACCTGTACCGGTAGGGTTTTTATGTTGGGAGGACATTCATACGATGCTTCAACGTTTACCAAAAGCTCTATTATCACAGGGGGAACAATTAATGGTGCATGACTTAGAACGTTTGTTAGCTAAAAAAGGGTTGAAACGTTTTATCGGTTTTCAACAAAACTTACTTGCAATGGATGTACAGCAGACAGGCTATCAATTTCAGGCGACACCTGCTATTGCATTGTCTTTCAATTGGCCGCAATTAGTTATTCAGGAAGGGGATTATTATGAGTTCAAAAGGTAATGTTAGTTTAAATATTTCACAAGCTGTCTCCGTATTAAAAGAAACGTATCGTAATTTAGAAGAGTTGTTTAACGAAATGGACCGTGTAGCGGGGGAAGAAAATTTTATTTCTTTAACGCCGAAATTTTTACGTTGGCGTTCAGACACTAATTATAACGGTTGGCTAGTAGCGAGTTTTATCAAGGTGTATCAGTATAATGAAGGAATGGAAATGCAGATTGATGGCTTACAGGAAGGGGCTGTTTTTGCGGTTGAAGTGAATCTGGAAGAGTGGGAAAGTGGAGCGGTCATTTGTTTAATGAAATACGATTTTGATTTATCGCAATGGACACGCTTGCCGGGGGTATCTGATCACTGGATTTTTTGGAACCCATTTTATTTTGAAAAACATTTCGACCAAGATTGTATTAATGATATTTGGTATACGAAAACATATGAGGATATGCAGTCGCGCTATTGGGGTTTGAGAAGTGGCATGGCTGTGGAAATACCGCTTCATACAGTCACTTCAACAGAAGATGTACGAACTAAAATTTTCGATGCACTACGTCGTATGTAGAGGATGTAGAATATGGAGACTATTATAGTTTAGAAAGTAACATCGATTAAAATGAATCATTTCTCTTTTATTGGGCGAAGAGGAATTATTGAAGAGCAACCGTTTCAAGTATTATGGAAAGAAGAAAATCATAGTCGTTACCATTTTGACGAACGTCATTTAGAGAAGGCAGGCTCGTTTGATTCGAGAATTCGTCCATATTGTAAAGAAGTGTGAGCTAAAGTAAATGATCACGCGAATGATATGAGAAAAGTATTTATAGAGTTAATGGAAGAAGGGCAATTTGCTGCATTGCTCCATTTTATTTACACTACCGATGTACCAGTGAAAATCGTTTGGCAAAAGTAGGAGTACCAGAGGTCAAATTTAGTAGGTGTACGAGAAGTAGAACGACAAACTTTTTAGTAAAATGGTGGTACAAAGTGTTAAATGAGGAGGAGATTTCATTGCAAGAGGTGTGCAAAAATACGAAGAAACCGCTGTTCTTATTAGGCGGTATAGGCTTGTTAATTGCGGGTCTATTAGATATTAAATATAAAGGATTACTTTACCGCACGATGAAAAAAGTAGCATGTACGAATAAGTAGTCATAGAATGATAAAGGTTTGCTAGAGAGATTACTAGCAGACCTTTTGGGTAGAAAAAGCTTTATTTAACTATAAACGAAATCCACATGATAAGGGGCGATTAATTGATCTCGGCCTCTTTCTTTTGCGATATATAAATACTGATCTGCTGTATTAATGACATCTTGTAGAAGGACATCTTTTTCTAATTTCGCTAAACCGATTGAGATAGAGATATGAATACAATGAGAATGATCTATTTCAAATGGGGTATTCCGAACATGTTGACGCAGATGTTCTAGCGTGAGTATCGCTTCTTCTAAAGTAGCTGCTTCCAAATAAATAATAAATTCCTCTCCGCCGTACCTAGCGGCTAGCATATTATCTTCTCTTTGTTTTGTAAAAATAGAGGCAAGTTGAATTAATACGTTATCGCCAGCTAAATGTCCATATGTATCATTAATCTTCTTAAAATGATCGATATCAATCATCGCGATGTATGGATCTTTGACCGCATTATTTCTTTTTCCTTTTATTAATTCGAGAAACTTGCTGCGGTTTAAGAGGTTGGTCAGTTGGTCATGCCAAGCCATCCATTCTAATTGTTTCTTATAGTATTCTTTGTTATGCTCCGCTTTAATAAAGGAATAATAGGTGAACGCTACTATAACAAATGATGTATACCGGATTAAAACGATATTCTTAAATACTTCCCATCCGTTGGGGACAATAAAGACAATCGGAAAATCAGAAATTAGCCAACAAATGGTAATTATAAAGGTTTTTTCATAGATATTATTAAATCTTTTTGTTAGAGAGTAAAAAAATATTACAAATAAGGTAGGTGCAACCATCCCGGCAACAATACCTGGTAATACCCCAACACCGCCCATGAAATAACGCCACGTACAAACGATAATGAGCGTGGATAGCGTAATTTTCCAACCTCTGAATATAGCTAAAAATATAAGAGGAATTAATCGTAAATCAAACTTATATCCATCAATTTCAATCGGTAAGTAAAACATACTAATGATAACGGTTGAAAAAAGTAAGACGATGCAAATAGAAAGAATCCTTTTAGATAATCGGTTTCTTTGATTCATCAACATACTCATGAATAAGTGCCCTAGCAATATAATGGCTAGGTTAGACAATATTGATTGAACCATAAGTTTCTTGCCTCCTCATTTTGAACTAAAAATAATGAGTGTAAAATAGTTATTTAGAACTGCATTGTAGCGTGTTTGTACGTATTTTTCAACTGCTTATACTAAAACAATTGTTATTTATCTCGCTATGTATTTATTGAATTATACCTCTTAACTGGTATTTTGTGGATAGTTTAGGTGCTGAAATGTGGTGTTATGCTAAATTGTTTTTGGCTCGTGCAATTTCTTAAGGGGGGGAAATGATAGACAAGTTCAATCTTCTAGATTTTTACTATCATTGTTAGGGGGGATTTTACTGATTATAGAAACTTTTCGATAATATGCCCGTATATAAGGTAACAACAACGAACGGAGAGGGTATTATGGCGAAGTGGAAAAAGGTAGCGGCTGTCACAACGGTCTCAGCAATGACTATTCAATTAGCAGCATGTGGCTCGGAGGAAGCATCTATTGAAGAAGCGAGCGAAATTACATATACGTCAAGTGAGGTTATTGAAGATACAGGAAGCTATGAAGATGTGACACCAGAAGAGATACTGGATGGAGATGTTGCAGGGATCGAGCATTCGGAATACTTTGATGCATGTGCAGATTGGGCAGAGCAAGAGGACGGCTCGTATGTGTGTGATGATGAGTATTCGACATATCATGGACAGCATTTTTTTGACGGACTGATGTATGCCACGATTGGTGCAATGGTCGCAAGCTCTTACTATAAGTCTAAAAATAAAATAAGTGGCACGAAGCGAGAAGAGCAGTCAAGTGGCGGTGGTGGCTACTCTAGTAGCGGTTCATCGAGTAGCAGCTCAAAAGGAACAAGTGGTGCTACAAGTACATCAGGCGGGACAACGAACGCCAGTACTTCGACAAGTTCATCGGGCACTTCTACTAGTACAACAGAGCAAAATAAAGCAGGAACAACAAAACCATCAAATGGCACAACAAATTACAGCAGCGGAAAATCAGGCTTCAGTTCAGGTGGGACGTCGCGCGGCGGTTCCTCCTCATCGTAAGGAGTGTAATAATGAAGAAAGATTATACAAAACGTGAAGCTTTTTACGCACCTTACAAAGAAACATTTTTTGCCGATTTTGCTGATTTGGAATATGCACTATATGATGTGATGGTGCTATCGAAAGAGAAAATCGACGAAATTCGTTTTGCCTCACAAATGCTGTGGGGTATTTTTTGTAAAGTGGCACAGCAGCTACCGCATTTATCGAAGGAACAGCTACTCGCACTAGGGATTCGCGAGGAGATGCTCCCGTATATTTCACTGAACTATTTACAAGAGATGGCGGTGCTTGCACGGTTTGATTTTATTTGCACGGAAGACGGGCGCATTAAGTGCATTGAATTAAATGGCGATACGCCGTTTTTAGTACAGGAAACGTTCGAAATGAATGAAAAGCTTTGCGCTGAGTTTGGGGTAGTAAATCCAAATAATACACAGCAGTTTATAAAAGGGATGTCCCGAGCTTTATTTGATGCAATGCATTATTTGCATAAAACAGGTACGCCGAAAGTGGTCATTACAGGAAAAGAAGCGGATGATGATTTCGAGGAATACTGCCAAGTGAAAGCGATACAGCGCCTGCTTCCATTTGAGGTAGAGTATGTTTCGATTAAGGAGCTCATTATTTTTACAGAAGGCCCGCAACGAGGATTGTATACACCAGCGATGGAGAAAATTGATGTATTATATCGTCCAGCGCATCCAATTGAGTTTTTAATGGATGATGTTGCAGAAGATGGCGATCGCATCGGTCTCCATTTGCTTGATTTAGTACGTGACCGAGAGCTAGCGATCATTAATGCACCGTCTGCTTATTTGTTGCAGACGAAAATTTTATTGTGGCTCATTTGGGATCGCCGCAATGATGATCAGCTGTTTACGAAGCATGAGCAAGGAGCGATTAGGCGCTATATGCTCCCGACATTTTTGACAGATCAGCCGTTTAAACAGGCGGGGCGTGCTTTCGTGAAGAAGCCTGTATTTTCGAGGGAAGGCAATACAGTTGAAATTTTTAGCGCAGATGGTGAGGTCACGGTGGCCTCGCCAAACCGCCATTATACAGATAATCTGTATTTGTATCAGGAATTTGTGAGCATGCCAGCAATCGATATTCGGTTGCGAGGCGGTATGCACAAGAAAAAATGGCTTATCGGTTCATTTATAGCAGATGGTCAAGCATGTGGTCTTGCTTGTCGAGTCGGTAATGATATTACCGAATGGGACTCACATTGGTTAGCAGTTGGATATAAGGGGGAATCTCACTCGTTTGGGTGAGATTTTTTTTTTGTTTGTAGATTTTCGCGGGTAAACGCCAAAAATTCGCGGGTAAACCTCGGAAATTCGCTGGTGAAAAGAATATGTCTAAAATGTGACACCCTTATTTAGGAATAAGGCGTTATAGCACGATAAAATGAAACCGCTTTTATTCTGTACTATAACACGGTTTTTCTCACTTAAGGGAGATGTTTCTAAATGGCATTTAGAACCGTGAAAACGGCGTTGTCACAAATAGTTCAATGAAAGCGTTTTGATTTTGAACACATTGTGAAAAGCTGAACAAAGTGCTTTTCTTTTTCAAAAATCGGAGTAGAATGTGAAGTAGGTAAAAGATGTTATATAACAATTTGTAAAAGTCATTGGAAGTTTTAAAAGTGTTATAGTACAAAATTTGGACATAAAAGGAGAGCTTAAACATGTGGGTAATTACAGTATTTGAGCAAGACACATTCCGAATTTTTGAGTATACAAGTAAAGGTGAAGCAACAGCAGCATTAAAAGGGTTTCATAAAAACGCAATTCTGTCCTATACAAAGTAATTGTTTCTATATAAATCAGTCTGTGGAATTTTAAAATAAAAGGAGAGCTTAAACATGTGGGTAGTAACAGTATTTAATAATCAAAATGACATTCGTATTTTCGAGTACACAAACAAAGGTGAAGCAACAAAAGCATTACAAGGCTTCAAACACGCCGTTTTATCTTACACAAACTAATCAATGATCGTTTCTATAATAAAGTGCCAATGGAATTTTAAAACAAAAGGAGAGCTTAAACATGTGGGTAGTAACAGTATTTAATAATCAAAATGACATTCGTATTTTCGAGTACACTAACAAAAACGAGGCAACAAAAGCATTACAAACTTTCAAGAAAAACGCCGTTCTTTCATATACAAACTAATGAATCAGCCCGTAGCAAAGTAGCTACGGGTTTTTCTTTTTAATATGAATTGTTTGGGAAGAAAAGGTGTAATATAATTTCCTATTAAAGGGGGATTTTTACATGAAAAAAGGTTATGTGTTGTTTGTAGTAAGCGTCTTTATGCTAGCTATAACATATTTATTTACTACAACAGCAAGTGCTCAAACATTTAAAGATGTGTCTTCAGAAAAAGAGTATTATGAAGCAGTTGAATTGTTAGCCGAAATAGGCGCGATTTCGAAAAGTAATGGAAATTTTAACCCGAATGGTATTGTCACAAGAGGGCAAGCGTCAAAAATGATAGCTATCTCATTTGGGTTGGATATTGAAAATGTAAAGGATCCGAGATTTAGCGATGTCCCAAAAAGTAATGGCTTCTATCCATATGTAGCAGCGCTAGCTAATGAAGGAATTATTGGCGGTTACAGTAATGGTTCATTTGGCGTGAATGATAAATTAACACGTAGTCAAATGGCAAAAATTTTATCAAAGGCTTTAGGGGTTCCACTTACTTCAGGTGGCGAGAAATATTTTAAGGATTTAACAGAAAGTACAGAAATATATGATTATGTAGATACATTAGCGTTTTATCATATTGTGAATACATCTCAAGATCATTTTCGCCCGAGCGCAAATTTAACTCGTTCTCAATTAGCGCTATTTATCCAACGTTCATTAGATATAATGCCTGTTATTGCAACAGAAGTACGTGTTCCGGTAGCGGATGTTTTTGGTGCTTCTAAGGATGAAGTTTACATTTTAAATCCTGAAGTTGTTTATGTTGCTTTAAATGTGAAATCTAATGAGCTAATCCTTCAACCAGAGGCGGAAGGTCAAACAGCTGTATACGCTGAAGGTGTGGCGAATCAATTTTTACTTATAGACGTTGTTGAGAAAAATGGTGAGCTTCAAGTAAAGACGAAGACTTCATCAACATTACCGTTACAATATAAAAGCTTAATTTCGCATGATTTTGAATCAAGAGACGATTTCCTTATTCACCATTACTTTGTTGGTGATATCGGTTCAGAGGAAGAAAAAGATAGTGAAGATCCAACAATGGGGGAAGATGAATATTATCCAAATGTAACGTTTACAATCGATAATCCAAATGAGAAATATTTATTTACACTTCGTAGTATGGAAGATGTATATGAACAATACATCATGACAGCTGAAGAGGTAGACTTAGCACTTGTGACGAAAGCACATGAATTAGTAGAAGAACCTACCGTTAGTTTGCTATATGATATGTCACAAGTAGACAGCGTGGAGTTAATAGAAGGGGATGAAAGTGCCTTTGATGTTCGATTTACATCAGAACAGATCAATATTGACCTCAAAGCAGAAGGTTACTTTGCGCTAACTGTTAAACTAAAAGACGGCTCATATTCTCCATATATTCATGTATTTGATGTGGCAGAATATGAGGGGAAATTAGGGTTGATATTTGAATCATTTACAGAGTAAATCAAAATTACTCTATAATTGAATTTCGTTTATAGCGGCTTTCCCCGTAGCACATACGCTACGGGGTTTCTTTTATGAACTTGTATTGTAACAGAGCAAAATGAGCGATTATGCGGTCAAAAGTAGTCGCCATACGGGCAAAAGCCAACATGTAACCGCCCACAAAAACCTAGCCACACGAATATTTCCAAATACTAAACAATTAAATTTGGAAAATACAGAATTTTTGATATAATGATGAGAATGCTTTGTCATGTTGAACATGAGAAGGCATTTTAGCATATGAAGGGGATACATGTGCTGAAACTTAAAACGATTAAACTCATTCAGAGGGGAGATTGAGAGATGGTACAACAATATCGTGCAACAACGATGGCAACAAAGGGGATGGTTACAACGCCGCATTATTTAGCATCACAGGCGGCACTCGCAGTACTACATAAAGGAGGCAATGCAATTGAGGCGGCTATTGCAGCGGCTTCTACCATTGCCGTTGTGTATCCACATATGAATGGCATAGGTGGCGACAATTTTTGGCTTATTTATAATGCTAAAACAAAAGAAGTAAAGGCATTGAATAGTAGTGGACGTGCAGGGCAAAAGGCAACGATTGAATTTTATAAAGAACAGGGCTATGAAAAAATTCCTGCACGTGGTCCACTTGCAGCGAATACAGTTCCGGGAGCAGTGGCTGGCTGGGGAGAAGCGTATCAGTATTCAACAGCAGAAATGGATGGTACATTCCCGTGGCCAGAATTACTCGAGCAATCGATTCACTATGCGAAAGAAGGCTTTCCGATTACAGAAAGTCAAGTGTACTGGTCACATGTGAATTTAGATGCGACGGATGAAGAATTTCGTGCCCTGCAACGTTTCGACGAATTTGCACATATTTTCTTAAAAGACGGCAAACCGTATGAGACGGGAGAGGTTTTCAAACAAACAGATTTAGGTGACACACTTGCCTATATTGCAGAACATGGCGCACAAGCCTTTTATGAAGGGGAACTTGCAGAAAAAATCGTGACGGGCTTACAGGAAACAGGTGGCATTCTAACATTAGAAGATTTTAAGACGCATAGTAGTGATTGGGTAGAGCCCCTTTCTGTCGATTACCGTGGTTATAAGGCCTACAATTTGCCGCCGAATACACAAGGGATGGCGAGCTTATCGATCCTTAATATTTTAAATAACTTTGATGTAGCTGCGATGGAAGAAGGCTCGGCACACTATTATCACTTGCTTGTCGAAGCGATTAAATATGCGTTTATCGACCGTGATGCGTATTTAACGGATCCGACATTTTCTTCTATCCCATTAGATAAACTGTTAAGTAAGGAGCACGGGGAAAAACTAGCACAGCAAATTAAAGAAAAGCTGTATGCAAAACCATTACAACCACTTGATGCTAAAGGGGATACCGTTTGGTTTGGCGTTGTCGATAAAGAAGGGAACGCAGTATCGTTTATTCAGAGTATTTACCATGAATTTGGTGCAGGGATTATTCCAAAAGGAACGGGTGTAATGCTACAAAATCGAGGGAGCTATTTCTCGTTAGATGCACAACATACGAATGCACTTGCACCAGGTAAGCGTACATTCCATACATTAAATCCGGCCATGTTATTGCAAAATGATAAACCAGCGCTTGTTTATGGCACGATGGGCGGTGAAGGGCAACCACAAACACAAGCGGCACTTGTGACACGTATTATTGACTACGGTATGTCCGTTCAAGCAGCGATTGAAGCACCTCGTTGGCTATACGGAAGAACATGGGGGGCATCATCGAATACGTTAAAGCTAGAAAGTCGTATTAGTGAGGAAATTCAACTAGCACTTATTGAAAAAGGGCATGATATCGAGGTACTGGAGGACTTCACAGACATCATGGGGCATGCGGGTGCGATTTGGATTGATCCAGAGACGGATGTTAAATTTGGTGGTGCGGATCCTCGAGGAGATGGAGTGGCAATTGGTTATTAAGAGGTGAAGTATTTGAAAAAACAACTAGATATTTTCATAGCATTTTTTAGATCGGGTATTTTAGGGTTTGGTGGAGGGCCGGCAACGATTCCGCTTGTGCATAAGGAGGTTGTTGGCACGTATCAATGGATGACCGATGATGAATTTGCGGATGTACTATCAATTGGCAATACACTGCCTGGACCGATCGCTACAAAAATGGCGGGTTACATTGGGTATCGTGTAGGTGGGTGGCTTGGGATGGCCACAGCCCTTGCGGCAACGATTTTACCGACAGTGATTTTGTTAATTCTTTTTTTATCTGTACTAAAAGGGTATAAAGATTTTAGTTTTATAGAAGGTATGACGAAAGGTGTTGTGCCGATTGTTGGTGTTATGATGGGTGTTCTGACATGGGATTTCTTGAAAAAGTCAAAAACAGCACTTGGTTGGAAAGTAGGACTTATAATCCTCATTGCGGCATTTATTACGATGATGTTACTCGATGTGCATCCGGGTATTGTCATCGGTGTACTACTTGTATTGGCATTAGCGTTGCCGATTAAAAAGGGGGAAGAAGCATGATTTATATACACATATTTTTAGCCTTCTTCATCCCTGGTATTTTAGGCTACGGGGGCGGTCCTGCGTCGATTCCATTAATTGAACATGAGGTCGTTGAAAATTACGAATGGATGACAACAGCAGAATTTAGTGATACGTTAGCGATTGCCAATGCGCTGCCTGGGCCCATTGCAACAAAGCTAGCTGGTTACATTGGTTATGAGCAGGCGGGCATTTTAGGTGCAATCATTGCACTCTTTGCAACGGTTGGACCATCCCTGATTTTAATGCTCGTACTACTTAGTCTGCTTTATCGTAACCGGAACTCACCGCGAGTAAAACGATTGTCGAGCTTTGTCTTGCCAGCTATTGCGATTTTAATGGCGGATTTAACATTTGATTTCTTTTCCACTTCGATTGCAGGGATTAGCTGGATGCCAACGATTCTCATCGCGGTTATTAGTTATTTGGCGTTAGAAAAATTTAAAGTCCATCCCGCCATGGTGATTGTAGCGGGGCTTTTAGTCGGTGGATTCTTTTTATAAAGAGCTGTTTGGTAAGGTTTGCTTACCAAACAGCTTTTTTATATGTAAGTATTTTCCTTAACTATGCGATAATGAGAATATCATTTTAATAGGTTGAGGTGACAGCATGGATATACAATTAGAAGCTGTATTTGAGGATGGCAAGATGATACTCCCAGCTTGTCAGATTGAAGGGCAAGTAACGGGGATTTATACAGACGTACAAAAAATGCAATTAATCATGAAGCAGCTACAAACAAAAGGCTATGTACATTATGCAACAGATGGTGAGTACAAAAGGTTGAGAGTAGAGGAAGCGTTTCGTTTTTATATGGGCATGGCGGAGTGTAAGAAACCGATGGATGAAATGCTAGCACTTTTTGGGTTTACGAAGCAACGAAAAACAAAGGTCAAAGATTTAACGCTCAGTGAGCAAAAGCGACTTACTTTTGTAAGAGCGTATTTATATGCAGAAAATGTATTGGTCATTGAAGAACCGTTTTATCGAATGGATGAACATTCTCGTGAAATGATTGCGCAATTGATTCAGCAGTTGATTGAGCAAGGAAAGCAGATTATTTTACTCGCTAATAATATAGAAGAACTTCTTATTTCAACTTCCAATATCATTCGAATCGATCAATCAGGGTGTCATAAGATGGACTTTACGGAAGAGCAGCATACGCCTTCAACTGAAGAGCCTATTATTAAAATTGAAAAGATTCAAACGAAGAAAAACGATAAAACGATTTTATTTAATCCACCGGAAATCGATTATATTGAGAGTGTCGATGGGGAAATATTGGTGAATGTTGCGGGTACGAGCTATAGTTGTTCGCTTACATTGCAAGAACTTGAAAAACGTCTAAAGGCATATGGGTTTTATCGCTGCCACCGTTCATATATCGTGAATTTGCAGAAGGTACGGGAAATTATTACATGGACGAAAAATAGCTACAGTTTAAAGTTACATGTCGGTGAAGGGATTGTTGTACCGTTGTCGCGGAGTAAATTGTCGGAATTGAAAGAATTAATCGGTATTGCGTGATATTTCCTGGGGAATAATGGGGGCTTCTTGGTCGACAAAAAGCTACAGTTCACCGCTAAATAGCTACATTTTAACGGGAAATGAAGGCGATATTTCTTCGATTCTACTAAATTAAAGGTAACAAAACGAATTGAAGGAGGTCGCCAATATGACGACAACAACGATTGATGTAAAAAATGTGCAAAAGACATTTGGTACTTTTACAGCGTTACAAGATGTTTCATTTACCATTCAAAAAGGAGAAATTTTTGGTTTTCTTGGTCCAAGCGGCTCGGGAAAAACAACGATGATTAAAATCCTTACAGCCCAATTGGAACAAACCGCGGGTGAGGCCCATGTTTTAGGATTGCCAGCCCATCAAATGAAGAAAAGTGAGAATAAAGCACGTTTCGGTATTCTGACAGATAATAGTGGGCTGTATAAAAGGCTAACGGTGGAAGAAAATTTAGTTCTATTTAGTGAGATGTATAACCTTTCAAGGTCAGCAGTGAATGAGGCGCTTGCTTTTGTGAACTTAACAGAGGCCCGAAAGAAAAAAGTGAGTGAGCTATCGAAAGGGATGATGCAGCGTGTCACACTGGCAAGGGCCATCATGCATAAACCAGATTTATTGTTTTTAGATGAGCCTACATCCGCACTTGATCCGGTAAATACAGCTCATATTTATAAAGGGCTGCGCAAATTAAATGAAATGGGCACGACCATCTTTTTAACAACGCATGATATGGCAGAAGCAGAAACATTATGTGACCGTGTGGCCTTTCTGCATAAAGGGAAAATTCAAGCGATGGGGGCACCGTCACAATTGAAGCATCAATATAGCGATCATTCGATGACGGTACAGTTAGTAACGGGGGAAGAACATGTTTTACCATTAGCTGATCGTTCGGCTACAACGAATGTAACACAGTGGATGAGCACAGGGGCCATTGCTCGTATTTATACAAATGAGCCGACATTAGGGGATATTTTCATGCAATTAACGGGGAGTGATTTACAATGAATATGTCAATGAAACGAATTCAAGCGATCTTTATGAAAGATTATCGAGAGTTTTCTCGTAACTATGCCATTTCAACAATGGTGTTAGTGCCACTGTTCTTAGCCTTTTTCTATGGTAAGAGTGGTGTTAATATGATACAAATGTATTTCTTACCCATTAATATAACACTTGCGATGGTAACGGCATTTATTCAAAGCTGTTTAATTGCAGACGAAAAAGAAAGTAATACGCTTCGTAGCTTAATGATGTCTCCAGCAAGCGTTGCTGATATTTTAATTGGAAAAAGTGCATTAGTCTTTAGTATTTCAGCTGTTATTTTAGCGTTAACCATTTATTTAGTCGGTTATGAGCCAGCTAATATCGTCCTGCTTGTATTGGCATTAGCTGTATCCATTGTGTTTTACATTGCGCTTGGTACAATTTGTGGTTTATATACAAAAACGGTAATGGAGGCTTCGGTCGCAGTCATGCCTGTAATAATTGTGTTTTCAATGGGGCCATTAGCACTAATAGGTTTATCAGAAAAGTACCCAGTCTTATCGGCTGCTGAATGGTTACCGAGTGCGCAGCTGGTTGTCTTAGCAGATGCATTAGAAGCAGCAGCACCAACAAAGGAAATCATCATGCCGTTTGTCGTCATGATTGCCTGGACGATTGTAGCGCTCGTTGTAACAAGTGTGCTATATAAAAAACGTATGACAGACGATTAATAGAGCAAGCTTGAGATGTATCGGGAGACATCTCAAGCTCTTTTTGCTAATTCATGTAGAAAATGCACCAAAAAGGGAGGGGTTCGTGTACAGTTAATAATATAAATAAATGGAGAGGATTTAAGTTATGGTTTATCTATCGATGATTTTCTTCCAAATCGTAGCGCCGATATTGATCTTACTTATTGTAGGGGCGATTTTGCAGAGGAAATTTCAGTTTAATTTAAAGGCGTTGTCGCATTTAATTACGTATTGTTTTATGCCAGCTGCTGTTTTTGTCAATATTTACGAGACGAAAATTGAAATGGCAGTAGTAGGGCAATTAACACTGTTCATCGTGTTATTTATCGGCAGTCAAATGATCTTGAGTCATTATTTAGCGAAGATGATGAGGCTTGATCGACAAGAATCCGCGGTCTTTAAAAATAGTGTCGTGCTCATTAACTCGGGCAACTACGGGATTCCCGTAGCACAAATGATTTTTGTGACGCAGCCAATAGGGGTAGCGATTCAGGTCATCCTTGTTATTTTTCAAAATGTGACGACGTATACATATGGGCTTTATAATTTAATTTCTGCAACGAAATCGGGGATGGAAATTGTCCGGGACTTTTTAAAGCTGCCCATCATCCATGCCCTTTGGATAGGGGGATTATTAAATTATTTAGACGTCCCGATTCCACAAACGTTTCAAATCCCGCTTGATTATGTAGCAGGGGGATTTGTTGCCGTTGCACTGATTACGCTAGGTGCTCAGTTATCACAAATTGAGATGAAGACAATGTTTAACAAAACGATTTTCATTAGCTGTTTTACCCGATTAATTGTAGGGCCAGCCGTGGCACTTGGCATCATTTACTTGCTAGGGATTGACGGCGTTGTCGCGCAATCATTGTTTATTGCTAGCGCCTTTCCAACATCCCGCAATAGCTCGAGTCTGGCATTAGAATACGATATTGAATCTGCAACAGCAGCACAAACCGTCTTATTTTCAACGATTATTAGCTGTTTGACGGTGACGGTCGTAATTTATATGTCGAATATTTTATTTATATAAAAATAATTCATACTAATACCCCTTTTGTGGTTATTATTTTTATTTATTACTAAAGTTAGGGGTAAACTATAGAAAAATTAGACCTTATGACGAAAGAATATACAATATAATAAATAATAAAACTAGTAAAGAAAATTGTTTATTTTCTTTACTAGTTTTATGTTTTCACTTATTAGATTTTGAATATAGAAAAATTCAAGGATTTTAGTATGACTTTAGCGGTGATTCCCAATGTAAGTATAAGTCAACAGTATCCTCAAACAAAGACTATTTTTAGTTAGTAACCTAAAATGCTTAGCGTAATAGGCACTGTAATAATGCTTAATAATGTGGTTATAAATGTTGTAAATGCAACTAAATCTGCTTCGGTATCATAACGAAGTGCATACATCGTTGTATTAGCTGCAGATGGCATTGCCATTTGTAAAATAAATACAAGCTTTGCTAATTCACTAATTGGAAAGTAATGAATAACTATGGCAGCAATAATTGGTGATATAATCATACGAATAATTACAGCAATATTTACATAAAGATATTTTACTTTCTTAATAGAAATAGAAGCGAGTTGCATTCCCAAGATTAACATAACAATTGGAATAGTTGCATCAGCTAATAAGTATACCCCGTTTGTAATAAACTCAGGTACTTTAATATGAAGCAAATTAAATGTTACAGCTAGGAATACAGTGTAAATAACCGGCATATGAAGCACATTTGAAATGGCTTCCTTTGTTGTATAATTTTCTTTACCTCCTAAAGCAGCAAAGAAAATACCAAGCGTATTCATTAGTAATGAATGTAATACTAAAATAATAACTGCATAGGAAAAAGCAGTTTCCCCATAAGCAAATAATATAATTGGCGCCCCATAATTTCCGCTATTCATAAATACGGTGCTTAATATAATAGCCGAGCGTTCAGAATAGCTAGATTTTAGCAGCTTGCTAGCAAAAAGCGCAAGTAGCAGCAAAATCCCTGCCATTACTAAACATCCAGTAATAATATAAACATATTCCAACGTTATTGGATTGGAGTAAAACGAACGAAATGCAAGACATGGTGATAAAATATAGATTGAAACGCTAGAAATTGACTTAATATCAAATTTTAATTTTTTATGTGCGATATAGCCGAGTGTAAAAATAATAAACACTGGCAGCATAATATTTAGTAGGCCCATTCCTCTTTTACCCCTCTATAAAATTAACTGTTTAAAGGGCTACATTAGCGATTTCATTCGAGATTGCTTTAGCTGTTTCAAGTAAATAGGGAACTAGGTTTCTTTCAATTTGAGCTATATCTCCGATTTTTGAACTATGGATTGAAACATTTATTGCAGCAACAACTTTACCTTCATTATTGCGTAAAGGAGCTGCAATTGAATTGAGCCCAACTTCTAATTCCTCATTAATAATGACATATCCCTTTTCCTTAATAGAAGAAAGTCGCTCACGTAATTTTCCCGTATCGATAATTGTTTTATCTGTATAACGTTTAAGTGTTGTTTCCGCTAAATACGTTTCAAGTTTATCTTCGGGTAAATGAGCAAGTAAAACTTGTCCCATTGAAGTTGCATAAGCAGGTAAGCGAGAACCTACGTTAAGTGCAACACTCATTATTTTTTTTGTTGCTACCCGTGCTACATATACTATTTCATCTCCATCAAGTACAGAAATAGAAGTAGACTCTTGTACTTGATCTGAAAGTTGCTCTAAAAACGGTGTTAAGGCTGTCCAAATTCTTTTAGAGGAAATGTAGGAAAAGCCTAACGATAAAATTTTAGGTGTTAGCGAAAAAGAACCTGTTTTGCTGTGATGTAAGTAACCTAAATGCGTTAATGTTAGCAAAATACGACGTGTAGCAGGTCTACTTAATCCTGTGATTTTAGCAGCCTCGCTAATTGTTAATTCTGGGTTTTCTTCAGAAAATGCTCGAATAACCATTAATCCTTTTACAAGTGATTGGACTAAATCCGTTTCCTTTATTTTTTCATTTTCCATTGACAGACAATACCTCCATATGATTTAGTATTATTAATTGTACGTTATATAAACCATTGTACACATATCGTACAAAATAAGCAACTAAGATTAAGGTAAAGGGTGAGCTGATTGAAAAGAGATAAACAAGTTTCAGTTTTGGAAGCGATTTCACGTATTCAATCTGGCATGTCAATTATGGTGGGTGGTTTTGGTTTAATTGGGAGTCCTCTAACATTGATTGAACAATTAACAGAACATGATGTGAAGGATTTAACTATTTATAGTAATAACATCGGTGAAAGTGGTAAGGGTTTAGGGAAAATATTACAACAAGGAAAAATAAAGAAAGCGGTCGGATCGTATTTCACAAGTAATCGAGATGTTGTAAAACTTTACAACAAAGGTGAAATGGAAGTCGAGTTACTTCCACAAGGTACATTTGCCGAAGCAATTCGTGCAGGTGGAGCTGGGTTAGGGGGATTTTATACAAAAACTGCAGTTGGAACAAAGTTAGCTGAAGATAAAGAAATAAAAGTGATTGATGGAGAAGAATATTTATTTCAAAAGTCATTAAGAGCAGATGTAGCAATTATTCGAGCGTGGAAAGCAGATAGAGCTGGAAATTTAATTTATTACAAAACAGCTCGTAACTTTAATCCTAATATGGCGACAGCAGCTAGTTATGTAATTGCAGAGGTTGATGAAATTGTAGAGGTAGGTGAACTTTCATCAGATGAAATTGTGACACCACATTTATATGTCGATGCTATTGTTGAAAGTCGGTTGGTATTAACAAAAGAGGGAGTTGTTGAGCGTGACAAATGTAAAGTATGAGATTGCTAGACGAGCAGCTCAAGAATTGCCGAAAGGAGCTATTATTAACCTAGGCATCGGGATTCCGACACTTATAGCAGATTGTATTGATGAATCTGAATACGTGCTTCATACAGAAAATGGATTACTTGGTGTCACAAAAATTGATGAAGAAAATATTGATCCTCTTATTGTAAATGCAGGGAAAATTCCTGTAGGTGAGGCTGTAGGCTCATCTTACTTCAGTAGTGCAGATTCATTTGCAATGATTCGAGGGGGGCATGTTGATGTAGCTGTATTGGGAGCTTTACAAATCGATGAAACTGGAAAAATTGCGAATTGGGCTGTTCCTGGAAAAGATATTTTAGGTGTTGGTGGGGCGATGGATTTACTAGAAGGAGCAAAAAAAATTATCGTAACAACAATGCACACATCCAATAGTGGAGAACCTAAAATCGTAAAGAAATGTACTTATCCTATTACTTCGCGTCGAGTAGCAGATGTCATTGTGACAGATATTGCGGTCTTTAAATGGCGAGGTAACGAGTATGAGTTAGTAGATTTATTGGGTAATGCGACTTTAGAAGAAGTAGCAAGGAAAACAGAGGCACATTATCGAGTAGCATCACATTTACAACAGTAGGGGGGCAAAGAGGATGCAAGAAGTGTTTATTATCGATGCAGTTCGTACACCAATCGGGCGTTATAAAGGAGCATTAAGGAATGTTCGTCCAGATGATTTAGCTGCTAGTGTCATTAAAAGTTTAGTGGAACGTAATCCACAATTACCTGTTCATGAAATCGATGATGTTATTTTGGGTAATGCAAATGGCGCTGGTGAGGATAATCGAAATGTAGCACGAATGGCTACGTTATTAGCCGGCTTACCACAAGAAGTGAGTGCTACAACAGTAAATCGATTATGCGGATCGAGTCTTGATGCAGTAAGCCACGGAGCAAGAGCGATTTTATCTGGCGAAGCAGATATTATCATAGCTGGTGGTGTTGAAAGTATGACAAGAGCACCGTTTGTCATGGCAAAACCAGAATTAGATTATCCACGTGGCGACATGAACCTTTTCGATACTACAATTGGCTGGCGATTTATTAACTCTAAGTTAGATGCACTATATGGTACAGATACAATGCCACAAACGGCTGAAACAGTAGCTCAAAGAATGGGCATTACCCGTGAGGTACAAGATCTTTTTGCCATGAATAGCCAACTAAAAGCAAAGGCAGCAATTGAGCAGAAGAAGTTTACAAAAGAGATTGTGCCAGTTGAACTTCGTGATAAAAAAGGGAATGTCACACTTTTCGAGCACGATGAACATCCAAGACCAGATGTAAATATTGAAAAGCTCAGTAAATTAAAACCTTTATTTGAAGGTGGTTCAGTTACTGCTGGTAATGCATCTGGTGTAAATGATGGTGCTGCAGCCTTATTATTAATGAGTAAAGAAAAAGCTGAGGCTCTAGGGTTAAAACCGATGGCGAAATATATTACTTCAGCTACTGCGGGTTTAGAGCCAGCTGTTATGGGGTTAGGTCCAATTTTTTCTACAAGAAAGCTTTTAGAAAAAAATAATTTAACGATTGAAGATTTTGATCTATTTGAGATTAATGAAGCGTTTGCCTCTCAATCAATTGCTTGTATTCACGAATTAGGTATTGATGAAAGTAAAGTAAATGTTAATGGAGGAGCTATCGCCTTAGGGCATCCATTAGGAGCAAGTGGTGCTAGAATATTAACTACATTGTTATATGAAATGAAGAGACGAGGTGCACAGCGTGGTTTAGCTACAATGTGTATTGGGGTGGGACAAGGCATTTCAGTAGCAGTAGAGAATATATAAAAATTTAAAGCAAAGGGGAAAAATAATATGAAAAAATGGAGCTTGTTAGCCGTATTATCAATGTTAATCATGATTTTAGCAGCATGTAGTGGATCTTCAGATGAAGTAACATCTTCAGGTTCTGAAGATGGAAGTACTTCAGGTGGTGCATCGGGAGCACCAGCGGATTTCTCATTTGGTTCAGCAACAGTTGGTGGATTCTGGTACACGTTATCGGGAGCTATGAGTGAAAAAATGAAAGATTACTTCCCAAATTCAACAACTACAATTGTTGAGGGTGGGTCAACTTCCAATATTTTAGGTATGAACCAAGGGATTTATGCAATTGGTATTACAAATGCACCAAACATTATTGAAGCAGAGCAAGGAATAGAGCCATTCGAATCAAAAATTGAAAACGTTTCAACAATCGCTACATTATATCCAAACGTATTCCATATTGCGGTACGTGCAGACTCTGATATTTATACAGTAGAAGATTTAAAAGGTAAAAAAGTAAGTCCTGGTATTAAAGGATATAGTGCTGAATTAGCATTTTTAGAAATCTTAAAAGCAGAAGGTATGTCTTATGATGATTTGAGTGGTATCGAATATATCGGTACTTCGGATGCGGGAGATTTATTACGTGATGGTCATATCGACGCAATCGCAAACCTTTTATCTGCACCAGTATCGACATACCAAGAGTTAGATACAACATTAGGTATCCGTTTAATTGAATTAGATACTGAGACAATTGCAGCACTAGCAGAAGTAAACTCAGCATATATGGAGTTCACAATTAAAGGTGGAACATATGCAAAAATCAAAGAGGATGTAAAAACTGTAGCAGCTTATTCAGCTTTAATGGCAAGTGATGATTTAATTGATGAAGAAACAGGCTACCAATTAACAAAAATGATGTTTGAAGAGGCAACGAGCTGGAAAACAATTTCAAGTGTTATGAATGATTTTACTCCAGAGTACTCAGTTCAAAATACAGTAGGGCGTTTACACGTTGGTGCAGAAAAATACTATCGTGAGTTAGGGTTAATCGAATAATACTATTATAGATGATAGGGGGGAATCTATGTGTCTAATCTTCCGAATTTAGAGGAACTAGAGGAAAAGTCAACGGTATATGATGATGACGGTGTTGAAAACACGAAGCTACGCCAATTCGGGAAGGTTACAGGTATTGTTATTTCTTTAGTAGCAATTGCAATGTCTATATTTCATGTCTATACAGCGATTTTTGGTGTATTCGAGTCGATTTTACAACGATCAGCGCATCTTGGATTTGCGTTAGTACTAGTATTTGCAATCTACAAACCGACAAAGCGTGTCACAAAGGAAACCGGGAGAGTCCCATTTTACGATGTAATCTTTATCGTATTATCAATCGTTTGTTATTCGTATTTTGTTACTAGTGCGTCGGATATTTCGGAGCGTTTAAGTTATGTAACACCTTTAGAAAATTATGAAGTATGGATTGGGCTTATTGGTGGTCTATTATTAATAGAAGCAACTCGACGTGTTATTGGAAATGCGCTTGTGATTATCATTGTTACATTCCTGTTATACGGCTTCTTTGGCCATTTAATTCCTGGTACTCTAGGGCATCGTGAGTTTAGTACAATGTGGATTGTAGATCATCTGTTTTATACAGTAACAGGTGTATTTAGTACCCCGTTAGGTGTATCATCGACATTCATTTTTATGTTTATTTTATTTGGTAAGTTTTTAGAGGTATCAGGTGCGGGTAAATTCTTTATCGACTTATCAGTAGCTGGTATGGGGAAATATCGTGGAGGCCCGGCGAAAACTGCAATTGTTGCGAGTTCAGCGTTAGGTACAATTTCAGGTAGTGCGGTAGCAAATACGGTTACAACTGGTGCCTTTACGATTCCGTTAATGAAGAAAACGGGTTATGACAAGGAATTTTCTGGTGCGGTTGAGTCAGTATCTTCAACGGGTGGTCAAATCATGCCACCAATTATGGGGGCATCAGCATTTATTATTGCATCTTATTTAGGTGTTCCTTATATGGATATTGCGATTGCTGCTATTATTCCTGCATTACTTTATTACGTATGTCTATATGTACAAGTGGATTTACGTGCCGCTAAAATGGGATTAATAGGTCTGAAGAAAGAAGAATTACCGAACTTTATGGAAGTACTAAAGAAAGGGTTCTTATTCTTTGTTCCGCTGATTGTGATTGTATATCTATTAGCAACAGGTAGTTCTGCGATGAAAGCAGGCTTATATGCAATTGTCATTGTTTTAATTGTTGGCATTATTAATCGCTTTGAAAAGATTAATTTCACAAAAATTATTAAAGCGCTAGATTTAGGTGCGCGTGCTGCAGTGGAAACAGCTATTGCATGTGCGGCATCGGGCATTATTGTAGGCATTATTAGTCTAACAGGTATCGGCTTGAAATTTAGTAGTTTAATTTTAGAGATTTCAGGAGGTATTTTACTTGTAACTTTAATTTTAACAATGATTACAAGTATTATTTTAGGGATGGGTCTACCAACTGTAGCAGCATATGTAGTACAAGTACCTTTAACAATCCCTGCATTGATTGAATTAGGTGTACCAGCATTAGCAGCTCACTTATTTGTATTTTACTTTGCAGCATTATCTGCGATTACACCGCCAGTAGCATTAGCGGCCTTTGCGGCAGCAGGTATTTCAGGCGCAGATCCGATGCGAACAGGTGTAAGTGCTCTGAAGTTAGGCCTTGCAGCATTTATCGTCCCATTCTTCTTTGTGTATGGACCGCAGTTAATTATGATTGGTTCAGTTGGAGAGATTATTGTAGCTTCTATTACTGCCGTGATTGGTATTATTGCAATTGCAATGGCAGTAGAAGGATGGGTGTTTAGAAAATGTACATGGATGGAGAGAGTCTTTCTAATTGTGGGAGCATTTACTTTAGTAATGCCAGGGATAGTTACAGATATTATTGGTGTCGTAGTATTAGCACTAGTGATTGTTATGCAAAAAGCAACGAGTAAACAACCAATTTCAACAGTAGAAGAAAATCTTTAAAAAAGAGGGTGGATCGGTAAAAATCGTGAAGCCCTTTTTTAGCGAAGAAAAAGTATATATATACTACCTTTTACAATTTTAATATTCATCTGTGCGTTAGTAATCGATAAAGTTGTTACAGGGAGGACGCTAGTTTTTTGGAACAATCATCCTGATATCAACCTGTTAATATATGTATTTCGCCCTTTTTATAGACCGTTGTTGGGCTTTATGACTGTTGTAGTTATTTTAGAAACATATTTTTCTTTGTCGGTTTTAAATGTTATTTCATTATTGGTTATTCCGTTTGTTTCGCTATGGTTAGTATCAATGAAGGAGCAAAAACAGTTATTTGTACAATTGAGACAACATTTTCTTATTGTAGTACCAAATATGTATCCTCATTTAGGTATTATATTGGCAGCTAGTTTTTTTGTACAAGCATTACATCAACCAATATATGTTGCACAGCTTAATACATTATTTACACGGTGGAATTCATTGATAAGTGGAGAGTGGTGGTTAATAGTAGCGTTAATGTTAGTATTAATACTTTCTATAGTCGGTGTACATATTTTTGTTGCTTTTACGCTTACTATAAATATTTTTCAACCGAGCATACTAAATATTCATTCAGGTTTTTATAGTATTTGTATGTTATTAATGTTAGCTATCGCTACGATGATTAGTCCTTTTAATGGATCGAATTCCTTAATGGGTTCACTTAGAAAAGAAAGTACATTTGTAATTTGTAGACGGAATTTACCGACTGCACTAACATTATTAATATTGTTAATCGGTTTAGTTTTGTTTATTTAAACTAATGTTTTATTCGAATTTTTCTAGAGTTAAATAGTTGTAAAATGAAAAAACTGTTGAAAAGGGGAGATCCCACTTTCATACAGTTTTTTTATTTATTAATTTGCTCTTTAAGCTCTAAAACCCGTTCGATCGGTGTTTTCGTTGATTCACTAATGATATGTACATCAACATCTTCTTCAAGTAAAGCGAGTATAATGCTTTTTTTAGCCTCCACTAAAGAAAGGGCGGATTTACGTAATATGTCTTCTGCTTTTTCCGCTGTAAGCTTTGTTTCGGTCATATCCTTTTGGGCTTTTTCAAGTTGTTCAGATGTGAATAATCGGCGTTGATCGCTCATATATACCGTCTCCTTTACCATATTATACCTCATATAGTATGTCGAAGAAATAAAAAAACCGCCACGCTCAATGCATGACGGTTCCAAAGGATATTAATGGAAACAGATACTTTTGGCGCCTTTGTAAGCGATGTTGAGCATGTAGAGACGGACGCCAAAAGTGGATGAACAGTAATATTTAAGAGTTTGTGTTCATAAAGAGCGAATACATTAAGCGTTTGTTACTGTAGATTGTACATATGGATTTGAAAGGTCCATACCCTCTAAAGATAAGCCCATCGCTTTTGCGACACCTTCACCGTAAGCTGGGTCAGCTAAGTAGCAGTGTAAGATGTGACGACGTTTGATGAACTCTTCAACGGGTGCCATTTCAGCAGCCGTTGTTTCGAATAGACGCTGTTGCTGTTCAGCACTCATTAAACGGAATAGCTTACCTGGCTGCTCAAAGTAGTTGTTATCATCTTCACGGAAGTCGTAAATGTCAGCTGCGCCATCTAACGTAAGCGCTGGGTCTTTATATTGTGGCTGCGCTTGTAGAGCACCGTAGCTATTTGGATAGTAAGTCAATGCACTACCGTTGTTTCCATCAGCACGACCTGCGCCATCGCGGTGGTAAATCATGAATGGGCATTTTGGTGTGTTCACTGGAATTTGGTGATGATTTACACCTAAACGGTAACGAGTTGCATCTTGATAAGCGAATAGACGTGCTTGTAACATACGGTCTGGTGAGAATGAAATACCAGGAACTACGTTAGATGGAGCAAATGCCGCTTGCTCAACGTCTGCGAAGTAGTTTTCTGGGTTACGGTTTAATTCGAATTCACCTACTGGAATTAATGGGAACTCCGATTTATACCAAACTTTCGTTAAGTCGAATGGATTGTCTTTACGGTTACGCGCTTGCTCTTCCGTCATGACTTGGATGTACATTTTCCATTTTGGGAAGTCGCCTTTTTCGATTGCTTCGAATAAATCGCGTTGTGAAGATTCGCGGTCTTTTCCGATAATTTCAGCAGCCTCTGTACCCGTTAAGTTTTTGATGCCTTGTTCTGTACGGAAGTGGAATTTTACGTATACACGTTCACCCGCCTCGTTAATCATTGAGTATGTGTGAGAACCGAAACCATGCATTTGGCGGTAGTTCGCTGGGATACCACGGTCCGACATAACGATTGTTACTTGGTGTAACGCTTCCGGTAATGAAGTCCAGAAATCCCAGTTCGAGTTTGCGTTATGCATATTTGTTTTAGGATCACGCTTCACGACGTGGTTTAAGTCTGGGAAGTGTAATGGGTCACGGAAGAAGAATACAGGTGTGTTGTTACCAACCATATCCCAGTTTCCTTCTTCAGTATAGAATTTTAAAGCGAAGCCGCGGATATCACGTTCTGCATCAGCCGCACCACGCTCACCTGCTACAGTAGAGAAACGTGCGAACATGTCTGTTTTCTTCCCTACTTCAGAGAAGATTTTTGCTTTTGTATATTTCGTAATGTCATGTGTTACGGTGAATGTACCAAATGCACCTGAACCTTTCGCATGCATACGGCGTTCCGGAATCACTTCACGGTTAAAGTTAGCTAATTTTTCAATTAGGAAAACATCTTGTAATAAAATGGGACCACGGCGACCAGCTGTTTGTACATCATCATGGCTAACTACTGGAGCCCCAGTGATCGTTGTTAAAGGACGATTATTTAAGTTTGTCATTTATAGTACCTCCTAAAAATGAAATTTAAAAAACTCTTCGTTAATTACTATAGCAAATGTAAATCATAATTTCTACTAAATTATAATAATTATTATTAAGAAATTTTTATTGTGAAAGATAAATAGGTTTTATGAATAAAAAGAAAGGTGATTTCATATGGGAGTTGAATTAAACGTAAGGAATTTAAGGTTTTAATCGTATATTAGCTGAAATAATAAGTATGATTATGATATAGCTAGTAGATAAGAAAAGGTTTTCACTATCTCTATGTTGAAAATATGAGGTTCTAATTGAAAATGTAAGTAAATAAATGGTATGTATTAAATGGCAATTTAGAGGGAAAGAAGAGACCTTTTTCATATTATCGTATACAATGACAGATGATGATATGTAGAAAGGGTATGTAGCTGTGCAATTAACATTTACATTTATTATTTTAGCCGTAACGATTGTTTTGTTTATGACAAATCGAATACGTGGGGATCTTGTGGCCTTAATGGCATTACTCGCATTTGTGATTTTAGGCATTTTAACACCTGCTGAAGCGTTAGCTGGATTTTCGAACTCTGTTGTAATTATGATTGCCGGGCTCTTTGTAGTAGGTGCTGGGATTTTACGTACGGGTCTTGCTGGCATGGCAGGGAATTTACTATTGAAATGGTCAGGTGATAGTGAGCTAAAATTATTTATTTTACTACTCGTCATTGTGGCATCAGTGGGCGCGTTTATGAGTAATACAGGGACGGTTGCCTTAATGCTACCAATTGTGGTTAGTATCGCGATGAGCATTAAAGTAAGCCCGTCAAAGTTTTTAATGCCATTATCATATATTGCGAGTATGTCCGGGCTGATGACATTAATCGCATCACCACCGAACTTAATCGTCAGCCAAATTTTAGAGGATAACGGATATGCAAAGCTTGGCTTCTTTACGATTACACCCATTGGGATTATTGCAACGATTACGGTAATTTTGTATTTAGTCATTGTACGTAATAAATTATTGCCGAATGAGAAAAATCGTTCACAATCGGAGGCAGGGTACAAGTTGTCACCGAAAAAAATTGCGAAGGATTATGCATTAAAAGATAAGATGTTTCGCGTTGTTGTACCGGCCGCATCTCCAATAATCGGTCAGGCACTTGCTGACTTAAAGTTGCCAGCAAAATATCATATTTATGTGATGAAAATTCAACGTCGTGCATCAGAAGGAATCAATCTGCTTGCGATGACGTATCAAGAAATGGCTGGTCCAACAAGTATCGTTCATGAAAATGATGTGTTGTATGTACAAGGAATGGCGCCAGATGTTGAAAGTTTTGTGCTGGAAAACGATCTACAGCTCGAAATAGTAGCGGATGATGAGATGCAACAATTAATTTCAAAGCAGATTGGGGTAGCGGAAGTATTATTAACACCGACTTCTCGATTAATTGGTGAAACCGTAAGTAAAATTGGCTTTCGCGAGAAATATAATTTAAATATTTTAGGAATTAACCGAAAAGGTGCGTATTTATTGCAAGATATGGCCCAACAAAGACTTCGTTTCGGAGATGCTATCTTAGTGCAAGGGGCATGGGAGGAAATCGATTTGCTTTCACGCGAAACGCAAGATGTGGTCGTTGTCGGGCAAACACGTGAACAAGCAGGACTCGCAGCAGCAAATGGTAAGGCGTGGATTGCCGGTTTAATCATGCTTTTTATTGTAGGGCTGATGGTGTTTGAAGTGTTTGATGCCGTTATTTCTGTACTAATCGGCGCTGTATTAATGATTGTCACAGGCTGTATTCGCAATATGGACGATGCTTATGGCAAGATGAATTTTGAAAGCATTGTGCTTGTCGCGTCTATGCTTCCGATGGCAACGGCGCTTGAAAAAACAGGTGGTATGACGATTTTATCGAATACGATTATTGATGTACTGGGTGATTTCGGTCCGTATGGGGTGTTGATGGGCATTTACGTGCTAACGGTCGTATTCGGACAATTTGTGAGTAACACCGCAACAGCTGTCCTATTTGCGCCGATTGCCATGACCGCTGCCATTACGATGGATGCCAATCCGTATACATTTATGATTGCCGTTGCCGCAGCTGCTGGTATGGCATTTGCTACACCGATTTCTTCACCAACCAACTCACTGGTCATGACAGCGGGTGGCTATAAGTTTATCGATTTTGTCAAAGTCGGGGTACCACTACAAGTGATTATGTTTATCGTCATGATGATTGTTGTCCCTATTTTATTCCCATTTTAAACCGAAAGCAGCTTGTAATAGGCAAGCTGCTTTTAAATTTGAAAAAATAATAGATAGTTGATTTGATAGACCGCAAGCATGGAGATGACCGTTGAAAGAGCAGGATACATATAGAACAGGTCATACTTGATTTTTAGTACACGGCGTTTTGGATGCATTGTTTGCAACACTTTTCCGGTGATAATGGTAATAGTAATGACTAAGCTGATAAGGGTCAGGATGGCAAGACCGATTTTATGGCTGAACTGACTCACTGTATGAAATAGTGTAGGTGGATCTAATAGTAGGTGAGCGCTTGGTATGGTAGGTAAGGGTGTAGGGGCTAATAGGGACTGGAAGCTAGTAGAGAAGCTACCGATTATCATGGCGATCAGGGACTGTGTAAATAACATCGCAATACCAAGGAGGGCTCCTAATAGTAGACCGAGCAAGACTAACTGGAAGGCGCGTTGTTTCATGGACATTGTATACACCACATCCTTTTTTCTATTGTATGCAGTAGGAAGGCAGTGCAACAATTGGGGTGGTTTAGAAAAGTAAAGGATCCTTTTTTAAAAGATAAGCCACAAATTTGCGCAAGTATCACCAGTTACCGGAAAATCAATTGTCATTTGATATACAAAGGATGATTTACGGTGTTTTGTGTAGTAAATGTCGTTACAAGGTGAAAATGGACTTTATGTATGGACAATTTGAATGTGCACATTGCAAGTGGAGAAGCATTTCAAGATTATCGGTTATTGGTGAGCGAATGGATTACAAATCGTGAATTTTGCGATTTCATGGGCATTTGTTCTCAAGATGCCGTAGCCAGATTATTAAAGAAGCTCAATTTAGAAAAAGTCGGTTCGAAAAGAGGGGGGAAATATAAAATAAAATAGCAGAGTCGCGTAAAAGAGCTTCGAAACCGCGTAAAAGTGTAGGAAAGTCGCGTAAAACTGCCCCAAACCCGCGTAAAACCATAAGAAACTCGCGTAAAAACCCCGATACACACAAAAACCATCCTTATGCGTAAGGATGGTTCATATGAGACAGGGAGACAACCGGATTTTTTCCTTGAGCAGTATCTCCTAAGAAATAATGCTCTTTTATTGTCTGTAAAAGTTAATGGTGAAGTACGGAGCACCTTTGTTCAAAGATAAGAAATTATAAACTTTTTCTAATTGAAAGGGTGTCTAGGCATTCGGGCCAAAATTTATTTTGCGAAGAAAGCATAAGCGGCAGGAGCACGCTGCTCGAGGTCGCTTTACCATTACTACGCGTAGCAAGAACGCTAGGTGATTGCTTCGGTGCGCTTGTCGCAGCTAAGCGGGCGTGAATGCGTTTTGCTTTATAATCAAAAACTCTGCCAAATATTTGGCAGAGTCGAATACTAATGGATATCGCGTTTTTTGAACCTGCCACCGCGAACCTCAGCTACATCTGAGACAACGATAAAGGCGCTTGGGTCAATTTCTTTAATGATTTCTAGCATTTTTGTTTCTTCCATACGGTTAATAACACAGTTTAACATATCCGTTTCTTCATTAGAAAAACCACCACGACCTGTTGTATAAGTTACACTACGACCGAGACGATGTTGCACAATTTCTCCGATTTCTACGGATTTTTTACTAATAACAAGCACGGATTTTGATTTTTCAAGACCGACTTGTACAATGTCAATCACAGTTTTTGCAATATAGTAAGTTAAGGCAGAGTATAATGCGCTTTCTAAATCATAAATAAACACAGCAACTGCAAAAATGAATACATTAATGACTAAAATGATATCCCCAACAGAAAATGGAATTTTACGTGAGACAAGTACAGCCAATACTTCTGAGCCGTCTAATGCACCACCGTTACGTAGTACAATACCAATACCAACCCCAAGTAAAATACCACCAGAAGCGACAACTAATAATGGGTCCTTTGCAGATAAAATCGGGTCAATATGATGCATGACAATTGTGCCTGCTGAAAGGGCAGCAATCCCAATGATACTCATCATAGCGAATGTACGTCCAATTTGTTTATAACCGATATATACAAATGGAATGTTCAAGATGAATAAGAATACCCCTAGTGGAAGCTCAGAGATTTTTGCCCCCATAATGCTGACACCGGTAACACCACCATCAATGACCCTATTAGGAATTAACACAGCTTCAAGTCCATAAGCTGTAATCGCTGCCCCGATAATAATCATAATAATCTTTCGTATATTTTGTTTTATTTTACTATTCAAATAGAATTCCTCCTTTTAATGACGGTAACAATTATACATGAAACAAAATAGTAGATGGAAATGATTACGTCGACAACGAGGTGTTTTTGTGAAATACCTTATCAATTTTGGGTAATTATTATACGTATTAATGTATAAATAGTTTCGTAGGTAGCTAAAAAATTTTATTAGGATAGTATTTTTTATATAAATGAGTTAATTTCATAATTCTAAACCCTTGTCTCCCAAGGGTCTCAAAACAATAAAAAATGGGCACCTCCCCAATTTGGTATAATTTAAGTGACCAAACCAAAATTATCCTTGAGGTGAATGCCCTATGACTATTGTAAAACAAATGCGTCTATTTGACATCCATGAATTAATGGAAATGGAAAGTTCTCATCGTTTTGATGCGATTTTGGTCACCTTTGATTTACAGCCGATTTTTCAACTGTTCAGTCAAAAGACAATGCGTGGCGCTCCAAGAGAATTAAACTATGGTGCAATGATTCAATCTTTAATCATTCGCATTGTGGAGCGTATTCCAACAGTAAAAGATTTAATCAAACGTCTAAAATATGATCTTATCTTTCGTTTAGATTGCGGCTTTTTACTTTCCGATTCGGTGCCTTCTGAAGCTTCTTATTCACGCTTGGTCGACGTGATTAGCCAGTCAGAGGTCTTCGATAAATTGCAGGACGATCTGATTCAAACAGCCTTTACGGAAGGGTTTCTGAATGATCAGCACCTAAGTGTTGACGCGACACATTTTGAAGCTCGCGATGCGTCAAAACCATCTGAGAAAAAAGAAAAAGCACCGAAAAAACGTGGACGTAAATCGAAAAAAGAACGTGAGGCTTGGCTTGCAGAACAAGCTGAAATCGAGACCAATCTCACTACTTATGAAAAGAAATTAGAAGCCCAATTAACGATTCCAACACCGACACTTTGGCAAGACATCCCGATCGAACCCAAGTGGGGCGTCAAGAAAAATAGTGACGGCAAAAACACGTTCTGGTTCGGCTTTAAAGGGCATTTAGCTGTTTCAACAAAAAGTCAGTACATTGTGGCACGATTGATGTCGTCTGGAAATTTAAGTGATAGTAAAGCAGCCATACCCCTGTTAAAAAAGATAGCAGAAGTCATACCAAAACAATTTTCAACCACTATTTTTGATGCAGGATATGATTATGAAGCGATTTACCGACAAATCTTACATCAAGACATGAAAGCAGTCATTCCATACGTTAAACGTCGTGAATCCGAAATCTTGGGCTTCGATGAACATTTTCGTCCAACATGTGTACGTGAGCATAGCTACTGTTACGACAGCTTTGACGAGAAATACTCAAGTTTAAAATTTACACGTCCAAAAGAATGTGCAACGTGTCCATTACGCGAGGATTCACTGTGTCAAAAGGTATTCAAAATCAAGTGTGAAACGGATATTCGCAAGTATACGTATCCAGCAAGAGGCTCCGCATCATGGGATAAACTGTACAAAGAACGTACAGCCGTTGAACGCGTGAATGCCTATTTAAAAGAATATTTTCAATTAAATAATGTCCGTCATCGAACAGGTAGAAAAGCCAAGCTCCATTTCAATCTGGTGACGTTTATTTATAATGCCTGCCAATTAGCCATTGATCGTTTGAATGTACAATTGACTGAACAAAATATAGCTGCATAATTTTTAAAATTAAAATCGAGAAATTGGGTTAGTCTAAGCTTTTGAAAAAATCGATTTATGAAATTGATTCAAATAATTGAATATATTGATACAAAACGTTTTGCTGTATAAAATAGCGCACCTAGGTCTAGGTGCGCTATTGTCATTTTTTGGACACAATATTTTGCGTATTCGTTGAAACTAAATTTTGCATGAAGCGTAAGAATATTAGGACTTGGTTGAAATTTCGTACATATACGCAATCCACTTACTATGAGAATTGGCACGTAAATTTTTTAATAGTCCTTGTTCTACAGCAGGAGATAGGGATGGCGATAATAAATGCTGATGTAAAATCTCGATGGATTCATGCACGATTGAATCGTCAATTTCCTCTAGTTTCTTTTCTAAAAATAAAATCAACTCTTCTTTTGTTAAAGAAACGGCACTTGCTTGTGCTGCTGGATTCAGCTCTGGAGAGAAGAATGGAATCTTCGCATATTTTGCAATGATTGTTACTTTTTCAACAAGTGAACGACAAAGTGTATCCATATCAATGTCACTGCTAATATTGATGTTTTCTTTTATAAAGAAGCCAATATAATCCCCAATAAAGGCCTGGATCGTAAAAATTAAGTCAGGTATCATATGATCTTCTACATAATCGAACTGTTTTTTTACGATTGTATGAACAAAGTGATTGAGGATATTCTGGTAAATTTCCAGTTTCTCAAAAATTTCTATACTACTACAAGTTGCTTGGTGTTCTTTTATAAATAATTGAGCGAAATGTGCATATTTTCTAAAGGAGTCAAAGGATTGATAATAATAGCTGTATAGCAGTTGACTTGTTGGTAAATCTGAATTGACCACTCGTTCAACATCTGCTGCAATTTCACTCATGAAGTAATCGATGAGAGAGAGAATTAATTCGTCTTTTGATTTGAAGGAAAGATAAAATGCACCTTTAGAGATACCACATTTATCCGTGATTTGTTGGATAGAAGTCGCTTCGAACCCTTGTTTTGCAAATAGCTCTAAAGCGTTTTCCATTATTAATTGTTTTTTAACCATTTGTGACACTCCCGCTCGATTTATTGACTTTTGACCAACTGGTCATTAGTATAAATAAATGTATAATTAAAGTCAAACTAAGGTAGGTGCGATAGTGAAGGGTTTAGTTAATTTTGTTCTGAAAAATAAGCTGGCTGTTTGGTTGCTGACAATCATTATTACAGTCTCAGGTATTTATTCAGGTACACGAATGAAAATGGAGTCGATTCCCGATATTTCGATTCCGTATTTAATCGTGGTGGGGGTCTATCCAGGGGCTACGCCTGAACAAGTAATGGATGAAGTCTCGGTTCCTTTTGAGAAGGCCATAGAAAGTCTTGAAGATGTCAAGGCGGTCTATTCGACTTCCTCATCCAATGTGGCACAAGTACAGGTCGAGTATGAATATGGTATCGACATGGATGAGAAAAAGCGCCAGTTAGAGTCGGCACTGGATAATGTCACATTGCCAGAAGAGGTGCAAGAGCCGACAATTATGGCGATCAGCATGAACATGATGCCGGTTGTTGCATTATCAGTAAGTAGTACAGAAGAAGATATTGTTGAATTAACATCAACAGTAGAAGATTTATTATTACCGAAAATCGAAAAAATCGATGGTGTAGCATCTGCGACAATTACAGGTCAGCACATCGAGCAAGTATCCTTCACTTATGATCAAGCGAAAATGGAAGCGCTTGGTTTAACGGAAGATACAGTTAAACAAATGATTCAAGCAAGTGATATGGCACTATCGCTTGGTTTATATGATTTCACAGTAGGGAAGCAAGCAGTTTCCGTTGACGGGAAAGTGAAATCGGTGGATGAATTAAAAGAATTATTAATTCCTGTGACACCGAGTGCAACACAGCCTTCACCATTTGTTCGTTTAGGTGATATTGCGACAATTGAAGTAGAAGGAAAAGTACAATCTGTTTCTCGTACAAATGGTGACGATGCCATTGCCATTCAAATTGTAAAAGGGCAAGAGGCGAATACGGTTACAGTTGTTAATGCAGTGAAAGAGTTAATGCAAGAAGAAGAAAAAGCAATCGATGGTCTAAAAGTAGATATTTCATTAGACCAAGGTGCACCAATTGAAGATTCTGTTTTCACGATGATTGAAAAAGCGGTGTTTGGTGGTGCCATTGCGGTATTAATCATCTTACTATTTTTACGTGATTTCAAATCAACGATTATTTCAATTGTTTCCATTCCAGTCTCAATCTTTATGGCATTACTGCTATTGAACTGGATGGATATTACGCTAAATATTATGACGCTCGGTGCGATTACGGTTGCCATTGGTCGTGTCATTGATGACTCCATCGTAGTAGTAGAGAATATTTACCGTCGTATGCACTTAAGAGAAGAAAAATTAACAGGTCGTGCTTTAATTCGTGAGGCGACAATTGAAATGTTCAAACCAATTATGTCTTCTACGTTAGTAACAGTTGCAGTATTTGCACCACTTATTTTCGTAGGCGGGATGGTTGGGGAACTATTCATGCCATTTGCGTTAACGATGACGTTTGCATTAGGTGCATCGTTAGTTGTAGCGATTACCATTGTACCAGCACTTTCACATTTCTTATTCCGTAAAAAATTATACGGTGAGAAATCAGAAAGTCAGCATAAAGAAGTAGGAAAACTAGCAGTAGCCTACCGTAACTTCTTAGAAAAATGTTTAAATCATAAATGGATTACATCGATTGTAGCGGTTGTAATGTTAGTAGGTTCATTAGCTTTAACCCCGTTAATTGGCTTTAGCTTCATGGGTTCACAAGAAGAAAAAGTTGTGTATTTAACGTATACACCAGGCACGGGTGAGCTAATGGAAGAAACGACAGCGAATATTGAAGTTGTCGAAAAAGAACTATTAAAACGTGATGATATTGATATTTTACAAGTATCGATTAATGATCCTGAAAATGTTGACCCAGCAGCGATGATGATGGGTGGCGGCGGAAGCGGTGCATTAATGTACTTAATCTTTGACCCAGACATGAAAGACTTCCCAGCAGCGCGCGAAGAAGTAGAAGAATATGTATTCAACATCGGTCAATCAGGTGAGTGGAAATCACAAAACTTCTCAGCGATGTCGATGTCATCAAATGAAGTAAGCTATACATTATATAGTGAAGATTTAGATGATTTAGCGGCAGCGGTAAAACAAGTAGAAGGTGCGCTGAAAGAAGTCGATGGTTTAGAGGATGTGACATCAGACTTTGAAGATGCGTATGTGGAGCACGTATTAAAAGTAGAGCAACAAAACGTATTACAATACGGTTTAACAACCGCACAAATTGTGATGGCATTAAATACAACGTCAACAAAAGAAGTGTTAACGACCGTTGAACATGACGGTAATGCTATTAATGTCATCGTGCAACGTGAGGCAAAAGCAGCTGCACTATCTTTAGATGATATATTAGCAACTGAAATTCAAACGGCTCTTGGAACAACAATGAAAATTGGTGACCTAGTAGAAGTAGAAGAAGATACAACACTAAATGCCTTATCTCGTTCAAAAGGTGAATACTTCACAACGGTATCAGGTACAATTATCGGTGATGACATTTCGAAAGCAACAGCTGCAGCCGATAAAAAGGTGGATGCACTTGATTTACCAAAAGGGGTTACAACAGGTGTTGCGGGTGTAGCAGCTGATATGGCTGAAACATTTACGCAACTGGGTATCGCAATGCTTGCAGCGATTGCCATTGTATACTTTATCCTTGTTGTTACATTTGGTGAAGGTCTTGCGCCATTTGCCATCCTATTCTCATTACCGTTTACGGTCATTGGTTCGTGGGTCGGTTTATGGGCAACAGGCCAAACTATTTCTGTATCCGTTATGATGGGGCTTCTGATGTTAATCGGTATCGTTGTAACGAATGCCATCGTACTTGTAGACCGTATTATTCATATGGAACGCGACGGTTTAACAATGCGTGCGGCTATTCTGGAAGCGGGGGCAACGCGTCTTCGTCCAATCTTAATGACAGCCATTGCGACAATCGGTGCGATGTTACCAATGGCGTTTGGTGGCGCAGGCGGCGGTCTTATTTCGAAAGACCTTGCGATTACTGTAATTGGCGGTCTATTATCTTCAACACTATTAACGTTAGTAGTTGTACCAATTGTGTATGAAGTACTATCTAAAATGCTCAAGAAAAATCGTAAAGAAGTAGAAGAAAACTAACAAAACAGCAACAGGCTCAGTCCTGTTGCTGTTTTTCTATTAATATTGAGGATTTACCAGATCATTTTGTATACAATATAGCCAAAGAATAAAACGACGATTAATATCCCTGTACCTTTCCACCCCATACCACCTGTTACATCAGGTAAGCTTCCATTGCTTGCTCTATTCAATCCGTCATTTAGGGAACCAGTAGGATTCTTTTCTAATTCACTTTGTCGTAAACGTTCTCTTCTTTCATTTGGTGTTTCTTTTTCGTTCATACCACTTCACCTCTCATAGTTTTTCCTATCACTATATAAAACTTTTAATTGCTACAAATAGCAAAAACAAGAAGACTATTAACAATAATCCGCCTGTTAATTTTTGTCGCTTTTGGAATTCTTGGATGCTTATTACGAACATGGTTAAGCCTAAAAATAAAATCATATATGCTTGAAACTCGAAATTTTTTGTTATCAATCCATACGCCGCTAATGCAAGTGTAACGATGGAAAATATGATCCGTAAAATTTTCAACAAAGTGACTTCCTCCTGAACTAGCATGTTTGTTAATTGGTTAAATATTGAAATGTTATTAGTTCAATTGTACGTAAAGAAACGGTATATGTAACTCGTAATGAGCAAAAATACATCCTAAAAATAACATTAGGGTAATAAAAGATATTAAACTAAAGTGGTATCGTAGCCTCCGCGCTTTGCCACAGCCTACACAGGAGCTAAAACAGGCGTGGCCTGTTTGGATCTCCTGTTAAGGCTCCTGTGGCTATGGCGCGCTACGGCAAAAGTAAATACTTCTCGATATTCTAGAAGAACATTTCTCTTCTCTAAAAGAAATCATTTTCTTTCCGTTTATACGTATAATCTGCCTAACCTTTTCTGTAATCAATGAGAATCTTTCGTTGTTTTTGAGCAACTAATTTTGTATTAAACAATAGTTGCTTGTAGCGGAGGCACGAGACTCCTACGGGAAAAGCGAGACAATCAAGACCCCGCAGGAGCGAAGGATGAGCGACGAGGAGGCTTGATCTCGCCCGTGGAAAGCGAGTGCCGCAGCGGAAAGCAACGGTTACTAAAATGGTAATATATGTTTTTGTGTTTGCTCGTTATGAGTATGTAATTAAAAACCATTTTAAGAACCCCTTTAAATCCGATATGTGGATAATATCAATAATTTAGTACATAATAAGCGTGATTTTTTAGTGGGCGGTTACTAAAAGGAACTTGCTAGTTAATGGAAATGAAGGCGAGTTATTCGGAAAGGAAATTAACGTATTCCAAATACTATGACTAATTCTTCATTTTCAGAATAATTCGTATTGACTTGGTTGGAATAAATGAGTAAACTAATTTCATAAAACATATTAAATTTGTAGGGATTAACGAGGGGGATTTATTATATGAAATTACGAAAATGGCAAGCGCCTTTAGCAGCGGCTCTTTTAGCGCTTAGTTTAGCGGCGTGTGGTGGCGAATCCGCAACAGAAAAGACAAATGACACAGAGCAATCACAAGAAGATGTTGTTTATAAAGATGAATTAAATATTGCGATTACAGCGCAACCACCAACATTAGATACAGCACAAACAGTATCAGCGGTGGCACTTGATATCGCAGGGAATATTTATCAGCAATTATTCCAATTAGATGCAAACTATAATCCAGTACCTGTGTTAGCGGCATCCTATGAAGTAAGTAAAGATGGTAAAACGTACACAATTAAGCTACGTGAAGAGGTAAAATTCCATAACGGTGAGGAAATGGTGGCAGAAGATGTTGTCGCTTCGATGAATCGTTGGTTAGTAACATCATCTCGTGCAAAATCATTATTACAAGGAGCAAACTTCTCAGAAGTAGACCCATATACAGTCCAATTGGATGTGCAACAGGCAACATCCGATGTATTGGTTTTAATGGCTTCTCAAGCACAGTTCCCGTCGATTATGCCAAAAGAAATCGTGGATACGGCAACAGCAGAAGGCTTCTCTGAATATATCGGTACAGGCCCATACAAATTTGTAGAATGGAAGCAAGACCAATACATTCAATTAGCGAAATTTGAAGATTATGTAGCGGTTGAAAATGCAGGTGAACCAAGTGGTTTTACAGGTGACATTTCAGCACCAACAGAAAAACTGACATATCATTTCGTAACGGACCATGCAACACGTATTGCAGGTGTGCAAACAGGTCAATACGACGTGGCAGATAGTATTCCGATTGAAAACTATGATCAATTAGATGTAGATCCAAACGTTGAATTACAAACGTTCCCAGGTGGTACTTTAACAGCCTTCTTTAATACAACAGAAGGCGTACTAGCAGACCAAAAAATTCGTGAGGCCATTTTAGCTACATTAAATAATGAAGAAATTATGTTAGCTGCCTTTGCGAAGCCAGAGTTATATTCATTATCACCAAGCTACTTAAGTGAGGGACAAACACAATGGACAACAGAGGCTGGTGCAGAATATTACAATCAAGCAAATGCTGAAAAAGCGAAGAAATTACTTGAAGAGGCTGGTTATAACGGCGAAGAAATCGTGTTGTTAACAACGAAAGATTATAACGAAATGTATACAGGAACATTAGTTATTCAAGAGCAATTACGTCAGCTAGGCATGAATGTACGTGTTGATAACTACGACTTCCCAACATTCCTTGAAACAAAGGGCGATACAAGCAAATGGGATATGTTCTTAGCAAGTACAGGATACCAAATTACACCACCACAATTATTAGCGGTAACACCTGATTGGGCTGGCTTAAAAGATGACAATATAGCGAACGGTTTAACCGCTATTCGCAGTGCAGCAACACCGGAAGAAGCACGTGCAGAATGGGAAAAAGTACAACAATATATGTATGAAAATGCAACATCAACAGTGTTAGGTCACTATAACGGTGTCGTAGCAGTCAATAAGGAAATTGAAGGGTTCGAGCTATTCGAGGCACCAGTTGTATGGAATGCTAAAGTACCAGAATAATAAATGAATGATGAGGGGAGCGATTTTTAGCTCTCCTTTTCTACCTTTTTAAATGTGAGGAGATTCAATGTTAGCGTATATAGTAAAACGACTACTTTCCATCATTCCTGTTTTATTTGTTGTATCGGTCGTGATTTTTATCATTATTCATATTACACCGGGTGATCCAGCTGCCACAATTTTAGGCATGGAAGCGACACCTGCACAAATCGAACAGTTAAATGAAGAGTTAGGCTATAATCGTCCGTTACATGAGCAGTATATCTCATGGGTCGGGGGCGTCTTTCAAGGCGATTTAGGTAATTCTATTTTTATGAAACAGCCTGTAACAGAAGCGATTCAAGAGCATATCGGACCCACCTTATCATTGGCGATTTTTGCGCAGGTAATCGCCCTTATATTAGCAATTCCGTTCGGGGTAATTGCTGCGTATAAACGAGGGTCATTCACCGATACGACATTGATGAGTGTCTCGCTACTTGGCATGGCTGTGCCAAGCTTTTTATTAGGCTTATTATTAATGTTAGTCGTTGGTGTGAAATTACAATGGTTACCGATTGCAGGGTACGAACCTTTATCAGAGGGGCTTATCGAGCATTTAAAGTATTTAGTGCTACCAGCGATTTCACTTGGAACCATTCAAGCCGCCTTGATTACACGGATGACACGTTCATCGATGCTTGATGTACTAAACTTAAATTATATTAAAACAGCACGAGCAAAAGGGTTAAAAGAATGGAATGTATTACTGAAGCATGCTTTCCGCAATGCTTTTTTACCCATTTTAACGGTGATCGGGCAAACATTTGGGACACTTGTAACAGGTGCGGTCGTTGTAGAAACGATTTTTAACATTCCAGGGCTAGGTCAATTGATTATTAATTCGATTACACGTCGTGATTATACCGTGATTCAAGGGGTTGTGTTAATGGTGACACTCCTTTATGTATTTATTAACCTACTAATTGATTTACTCTATGGTGTTGTGGATCCGCGTGTACGTTTAGATCGCAAGTGATGAGGTGAGAGAGATGACTACTTATTCAAAACAACAAATGGTGGAGCTATCAAAAGCGTTTAAAAAAGAACAACGCGCCTTGAATTGGAAGAAATTCAAGAGCAATAAAGGATTGCTTGTAGGCGGGTTTATTTTTATCGTTCTCTTATTGCTTGCACTGATCGGTCCTTATTTTTTAACGGCAGATCCATATGAAATGAAAGTAACGAGTCGTTTATTAGAGCCAAGCGCGGACAATTGGTTCGGTACGGATGAATTTGGTCGAGATTTATTTACACGAATTGTTTATGGTGCACGTGTATCATTAATGGTTGGTTTAATTGTCGCATTTTTATCCTCTTTATTTGGTCTAATCATCGGTTTGTATGCAAGTTATTATAAGTGGCTTGACCATGTATTAATGCGTATTTGTGACGGGCTCATTGCCATTCCTGGTATTTTACTTGCGATTACGTTAATGGCAGCATTAGGTGCATCCGCCATCAATGTCGTGATTGCTTTAGTCGTGGTATTTACGCCGAATATCGCGAGGGTTGTCCGTTCATCGGCACTCGTGATAAAAGAGCAAACGTATATTGAAGCGATGCATGCACAAGGGGCAAGCAACACGCGCATTATTTGGCTACATATTATGCCGAATACATTATCACCACTACTTGTTCAGGCAACATTTGTATTTGCAGAAGCGATTATTTCAGAAGCGGCTTTAAGCTTTTTAGGCGCAGGGATTCCAGCACCGGAGCCGAGCTGGGGTAACATTTTACAAGCAGGTAAGCTAGTTATCTTTAAAGCGTGGTGGATGGTTATCGTACCAGGCGTATTTATTGTGTTAGCTGTACTATCGCTGAATTTATTAGGGGATGGACTACGTGATTTCTTAGACCCTCGGACGAAAAACATTCCATCACGTAAACGTAAGCGTCGTCAAGCGGTAAAGGGAGGCCAATAATATGACGTTATTAAAGGTTGAAAATTTACAAACTCATTTTCATACGGACCGTGGCCTTGTGACAGCTGTACGTGGTGTGAATTTTACGGTTGAAAAGGGAGAAATAATCGGGATTGTCGGCGAATCCGGCTGTGGCAAAAGTGTCATGTCGCAATCGCTCATCCGTTTATTAGAACATACAGATCCGGTAGAGTACGATGGAGCGGTTTATTTTGAAGGAGAAGATCTATTGTCGATGCCTTTAAAAAAGCTGCGTTCTATTCGAGGGAATGATATTTCGATCATTTTCCAAGACCCGTTAACGTCATTAAATCCTGTTTATTCAATCGGCAATCAAATTGTGGAAGTGTTACGCCTTCACCAATATTTATCTAAAAAAGAAGCGCGAGAAAAGGCGATTGATTTACTGCGTTTAACAGGCATCCCGTCACCAGAGCGCCGTATTGATGAATATCCGCATGAATTATCGGGCGGCATGCAGCAACGTGTGATGATTGCGATGGCGCTTGCTTGTCGTCCTAAGTTGTTAATTGCAGATGAACCAACAACGGCATTAGATGTAACGATTCAAGCGCAAATTTTAGATTTAATCGGGGAGTTAAATAAAGAATTAGGCATGGGCGTGCTATTCATTACACATGATTTAGGTGTTGTGGCAGAAATTTGTCAAAGTGTAAAGGTCATGTACTTAGGTCAAATTATTGAGGAAGCAACAACAGAGCAACTATTTGCTAATCCGTTACATCCCTATACACAAGGGTTATTAAAATCAAAGCCTGAATTAGATGGGGATCGTCATGCACCGCTTCAGGTCATTCAAGGAACAGTGCCACCACTGACAAACGTACCAAAAGGTTGTAGCTTCTCGACACGTTGCCCGTTTGCAACGGATTTATGTCGTGAAAGTGCACCGCCAGTCATTGAAATGGCCGATCAACAACGTGTTCAATGCTGGTTATACGATGCCGAAAAAGGAGGCTGGGCATAATGACGAAAAAGCCATTAATCGAAGTAAAGTCATTACAAAAGCAGTTCCCTGTCTACGGTCCGTTCGGTAAATTAGGTGGTGTGAAACAAACTGTTCATGCGGTCAAGGATGTTTCGCTTACGCTTTATGAAGGCGAAACATATGGCTTAGTAGGTGAGTCTGGGTCAGGTAAAAGTACAACAGGGCGCACCATTTTAGGCTTAACCCCAGCAACAGCAGGGGAAGTATTGTATGAAGGGAAAGACTTAGTAAAGCTTTCGAAAAGTGAAATGCGTAAGTTCCGAAAAGAGTTGCAACTAGTATTTCAAGACCCGTTTTCTTCACTCAACCCAAGAAAGCGCATTGGTCAAACGTTAGAGGAGCCATTGATTATTCATGGTCTAGGCGATAAGGAAGAACGGATAGAGAAAGTGTTTCGCATTTTAGACATTGTCGGATTGCAAAAGGAGCATTATTATCGCTATCCACATGAGTTTTCTGGTGGGCAACGTCAACGCTTAAGCATTGCCCGTGCCCTGATTATGAATCCGAAAGTAATGATTTGTGATGAGCCAGTGTCTGCTCTTGATGTATCGATTCAATCACAAATTTTAAATATTTTAAAAGCGTTACAACGAGAAATGCAATTAACGATGTTGTTTATTACACATGATATTAGTGTTGTGCGCTATATTTCACATCGGATTGGCATTATGTATTTAGGGACAATTGTAGAGGAAGCCTGTACAGATGATTTGTTTGCTGAAACACTTCACCCTTATACAAAGGCGTTGTTCTCAGCAGTACCAACTGGGAAAAAACAGGAACGGATTGTATTGAAGGGGGAAATTCCATCTCCTCTAAATCCGCCGTCCGGCTGCGTATTTCACACACGTTGTCCGTTTGCGACAGAGCGGTGCCGTCAGGAAGTACCCGCATTACGTGAAATTCGCCCACAACACAAAGTGGCCTGCCATTATGCAGAGGAGGAAAAACAATGGTCAAATTAATATGGAACGAAGGAACAAATGAAATTGCCAATGCAAGTGGCGTACAATTAAACGGTAGTAAAGCACCGGATCAGCAAGGATTATCCCCAAAAGAATTACTTGAAGGGGCTGTTGCACTATGCCTTTCGATTACGCTTGAAAAAGTGTTAGAGCGCGACGGTGTAGAAGCCAATTTAAATGAAATAGAGATTGATGTACGCGCATCCAAGCAAGCAGGTGTAGAAAATCGCTTTACTGATTTTCATGTAGATGTTGTATTCCCGTCCACTTTGGAAGCAGCATATAAAAAGAAGCTATTAAAAGTGATTGAGCGCGGCTGTACAATTAGTAACACACTTGTCGGCGAAGTGAATGTGGCGGTAGTAGAGAAATAATAGTTGGTACCACCTTTGTACCGGGGAAGTGCCGGGAAAGTACCACCATAGTACCGGGGAAGTACCGGGTACCCCCAAAAAATAAATAATGATTTTACGCTTTTCAACCATACTACGTGTTGAGGTGAAGCTAATGTATAAATTATTATCCCATAACGATTTAGATGGGGTGAGCTGTGGTATTCTAGCAAAGCTTGCTTTTGGGAAGCAAGTAAAGGTACGCTACAATTCGATCTCATCACTTGACCGAGAAATTGAATTTTATTTAGAAAAAGAATACCCACATACCTTTTTATTTATTACGGACTTATCGCCAAATGAAGAAAATGAGAAACGATTAAGTGAAGCGTATGAGGAAAAAAGGAATATTCAATTGCTTGACCATCATAAGACCGCTTTGCATTTGAATGAATCCGGTTGGGGATATGTCGTGGTAGAAGATGAGGAAGGGCAATTAACATCAGCGACTTCCTTATTTTATGACTATCTGGTCAAGCATAAGCATTTAGAAGCAACAGACGTGATAACAGAATTTGTGGAATTAGTAAGACAATATGATACGTGGGAATGGGAGAAAAACGACAACCATCAAGCACATCTGCTTAATTCATTATTCTTTTTAGTGTCGATTGACGAATTTGAAGAAACGATGATTGAACGGTTGCGTACAAAGGAACACTTTGATTTCGATGAATTTGAAAAGAAATTATTGAATATGGAAGAAGATCGCATAGAGCGTTATATTCGTCGGAAAAAGAGAGAAATCGTACAGAGTGAGGTAGATGGGTACTTTGCTGGTATCGTGTATGCGGAATCGTATCATTCTGAGTTAGGAAATGAACTAAGCAAAGAGCATTCCCATCTCGATTATATTGCAATCGTCAATATAGGTAGTAAACGAATCGCCTTCCGTACGATTCATGACCATGTAGATGTATCGGAAATCGCTAGTAAGTACGGTGGTGGAGGGCATCAAAAAGCAGCAGGCTGCACACTCAATGAAGAAGCCTATCAGCAATTTGTCACAGGTACATTTCATCTAGATGCGATTCCAGAAGATGCCAAGCGGAATCGCTATAACTTAAAATATGCTTCATTCGGTTCATTATATAAAAATCGAAACGAGGATATTTTTTTACTTTACCCGATGGACGATAGCAACTGGACTGTCGAAAAAAATAAAACAAAAATGGAACAATCCTTCACCAGCTTTGATGAAGCAGAACAGCATTTAAAAAGACACGAAAAAGCATGGTTAGTCAAAGATGATGAGTTTGTAGAATTTTTGATGAGTGAAGTGAAAAGTAGTTGGCATGTAGGAGGAGTAAAATAGATCGCCCTTATCCGCTTGTTTTTTGTCCATTATTAGTCATATATGAAAAATACATGTTTTGTGATTGTCTACATTCATTGTCAGCAGGATATGCCTTCTTCTAAAATGAAGGCAATGGAGGCGTCAGAAGATGAATTTATTATTAAAAAATGAACGTGAACGACAAGAAGCGCTGGAGTTTTTAACTAAATATAAACAAGAAAAAGAAATGAGTGAAGCATGGTTACAGCAGCGTGTAGCCCCAATCCAGGTAACCGGCAGCTATGAACCAACTTTTGATGAATTAGAATTTGGTGCGCGTGTTGCTTGGCGAAATAGCAATAAATGTATTGGGCGTCTTTTTTGGCAGTCACTGCATGTATTTGATGAACGTAGTTTACAAAACGAGGAAGATATTTTTCGCGCATTACTGAGACATATTGAATATGCAACAAACGAAGGGAAAATTCGCCCTGCTATTACAGTGTTTGCACCACAGAAGGTACGCGTTTGGAATCACCAACTCATCCGCTACGCAGGGTATGAAACAACGAAGGGCATTATTGGTGATCCGGATTCGGTTGCTTTTACAAAACAGTGCTTGAACCTTGGTTGGCAGGGGGAAGGCACACCGTTTGATGTGTTACCACTCGTCATTCAGGTAGATGGTAAACAGCCGAAATGGTTTGAGATCCCTAAATCATATGTACTGGAAGTAGACATTACACATCCCGAGTATCCTGCCTTTCAAGAGCTTCAATTAAAATGGTATGCGGTGCCGATTATTTCGAGTATGCGTTTTAATTGTGGCGGCATTGATTTTGAGGCCGCGCCGTTTAATGGCTGGTATATGGGCACAGAGATTGGCGCGCGTAATTTGGCAGATACCAATCGTTATAATTGTTTGCCAAAAGTAGCAGATGTAATGGGACTGAAGCGTGAGACAAATAGTTCATTATGGAAGGATCGTGCTTTAGTGGAATTGAACATTGCTGTACTGCATTCCTTTAAGGAGGCGGGGGTAAGCATTGTCGACCATCATACAGCGGCACAGCAATTTAAGCTGTTTCAAGAGCAGGAAGGGAAATCAAATCGCGACGTCACGGGCAACTGGACATGGTTAATTCCACCTATATCGCCAGCTACAACGCATATTTTCCATCAACCAATTCCTAATATTATTCATAAACCAAATTATTTTTATCAAAAAAATCCGTATTAATGAAATTAATAGTAGCCCAAATTATAAGGATAATTTGGACTACTATTTTTGGAGTTAGTTACATCGTTCAATATCGGAATGTGTTCTTTATTAAAATAAAGATTGATATGAACGTGTATGGAATGAAAGAGGGCGACTCCCTCGTATATAAGCGAGAAGCTGTGTACAATTTTACTTCTTAATGAGTACCTGCTGTAACTGTAACTGCTTTTTCGCAAATTGTAGGGCGTGTTTTGTTTTCCCTCGCATTTCACAGTTTTTTACGAGTGCCTCGTACAGTTCATGTAACAGCTGCATATCCTCTATTTCTTTTGCGACGATTAGCGCTTGCTGTAAAGCAGCTGTGGCGCAGTTGAGCTCCTTTTTTTCCATATAGTAATGGGCACGTAGTACAAGTGTTTTTATATGTTCTTTTGGCATACTTCCTAAGTCGGCCTGCTGTTCGCATTTTTGGAGAAGCGCATTTGTTTCTTTAATGCGATGAAGTGCTAGGAGCGTCTCTGCTCGGTTTAACATGTAATAGACATATGATGCAGGCGCGAATGTAATGATATCAGCGTATTTTTCCCAGTAAGCATTACTCATTTCAAGTGACGATTCAAAATGCTGTAATACAATATGACATTTTTGAATATGTAGTAAGGCTGTTATTTTTTCATCTGCTAATTGAGACTGTTCTGCAATCGGTAAAGCATTTGTGAATGCTTGAATGGCTTGTTCATAATTTTGGGTGGTTAGTTGTGTAAGCCCGCTCAGTATATAATAATGTGCTTGTAGCTGTGGTTGGCTTGTCTTATGAATTAGTGTTTCGTAGCGAGTAAAAAGAGTCTTAAACTGTTGCATTTCCCCGCGCATATAAGCAATCGTAGTGAGGTGATATAAACAAAGGCAACTATTTTCTGTCTGTGCCTGCCGCGTATACATCTTTAATAATTGATTGAACACAATTTTTGCTTCCACATATTCAGCTGTGCGAAGGAGATTAATCGCATAGTCCATTCGTATTGGTAGCCCCATTGAAATCCTCCTCAACATTTACAAACTATATATGTGCATTTTAATGTTCCAGCATAACGGTAGTGTTTTGCTCGTACGGGGATGTTTAGACCGGATACAGCGACGTTTTGCTCGGATACGGTAGCTTTTAGACCGTTCACCGCGGGCTTTTGCTCGGATACGGCAAATTTTAGACCGAATGCAGCGATGTTTTGCTCGGATACAGTAGCTTTTAGACTGTTCACTGTCGACAGTTTTAAGATGATTTATATAGTATTGATACGAATGTCAATATTAATACGTTTTTGCGAAAAGTTGTTATATTTTGCTTGAAGGAGGGTGGGGATGATAAAAATTTCGTGAATTTATTTCTAACAAATAAAAAAGCAGTACCTCCATTTTTCAGAGATACTACTTTTTGTTATTTATCCAAAATCATGTCTATTAGCTCTTTACGATCGATTAAGTAGACGTCATTAATATTTGCCAGTTTCACCGCCTGTTTTGTAAAGTAACTATTCGTGACAACCCATGCTTCTGTTGCATTATACATTCTAATGGCACCGATAATTTCTTGCACGGCTTTGACGCCGACGGAGCTTGAATAGCGCTTTGCTTGGACGACGATAATATCTTTCCCATCTTTTAACACTAAATCTGCGCCATAGTCACCGCTTGTCGCAGTATACGATACTTTAAAACCACGGCGTTTAAATAATTCGCCAAGGAAACGCTCGAATGCTTCGCCCGTCATTTGATCGACTTCTGCAATGCCTGCTTTACGTAAGCGTGAGGATTCATGTGAGCGTAGCCACGTTTTAAAACCGAGCCATAATAATGCATATGCACCAACACCGACACCAAATCCTTTAACGGTTTCTATATAGTACCAGCCGATGCCTCCCGCTATCAAAAATGGCAGCAACCGCATGAGTGGAATGCGTTTTTTCTTCTTTTTTCGACGTTTCCGAAACATACTTTTCTCCTTTAAATATAATGCATTATTATATCATAAATGAGTACGTATGTTTGTGTTAATCGTGAATTGTTCGGTTGCTACTTGCAATATATGCGGCAACGGCTAAAGAAATGGCTATAATAAGGAAAATAATATTCGGCACGAACCAGCTATCTGTTACATCGTGAAGCAGCCCGAAACATGTCGGACCGATAGCTGCTAGTAAGTAACCAATCGATTGCGCAAACCCTGAAAGTTCAGCCGCTTCGTAAGCCGTTGTAGTACGAAGGGTAAAGAACATCATCGATAAACTAAACGATGCACCACCTGCAAAGCCTAAAAAGATCATCCAAAGAAAGGCATAGTTTGTCCATTCCATTAACACGCCCGTAAAGCCGAGCAAATAAAAGGCAGAAAACATGAGTACAATCGGGCGTTGATTTGTCATTTTTGCGGCTACAATCGGTGTTAAAAAGGTCATAGGAATTTGACCAAACTGCATAATGGAAATAAGCCATCCCGCATGATTCGCATCGATGCCTTGTGCGATATAAATTTCTGGAATCCACGCCGCCATTGTATAAAACAGAAATGATTGCATCCCCATTGCAACCATGACTGCTAATGCAATCGGCGAACGGATAAGCATCGCCCAACCATTGCCTTTAGATGTACTGCTTGTCAATGCCACTTTTTCCCCGCGGAGCTGTGGAATCCAAAAAATGATGCCAACAATCGCAGCAAGAATGGCAATCCCTAAAGCCATTTGCCAGTTTGTCGCTGTGGCAACCGAATAGCTAATTCCTGCGGCAAAACCACTTGATAAATTCATGGAAACCGTATAAATTCCCGTTAAAATCCCAATATGCAATGGGTAACGCATTTTAAAGAAGCTTGGAATAAGTACATTGCCAAATGAAATCGCGATCCCAATCAGTACTGTTCCTAGTAATAAAAGAGACGTTGTGCCAAGTGAGCGTAAAACAATCCCAGCTATCAATAGTAAGAGCGAATAGAATAGCGTCCATTCCATTCCGAAACGTTGCGCAATCCTTGGTGCGAAAGGTGAAACAACCGCGAATGCGAGTAAAGGAATAGTCGTTAAGAAGCCGGCAAGGACATTTGAAATGCCTAATCCGTCCCGAATGAATGATGTAATGGGTCCTACAACGGTAAGTGGTGTTCGAAGTGTCATTGCAAACAGAATAATGGATAAAGAAAATAGAATGACTTTCCGGTTTAATAGTATTTTTTTGCTTTGGTAGTTAGATGACTTTGCCATGATGAAAGCTCCTTAAAATAATGTTTGACTGTTTTGAAATGTTGGAAAATAAAGAAAAGTACCGAAATGATTGATAACAAAAAATTGCTATGTTAGACTCATGTACATATTCTAATTTAATAGTTTTTGCCTCATGTGAAAAGTGGGGTAGAGGTCGCGACTGTTATGACTAGTATAGCTGAGATTGGGAGAATCCGTGAAGCTATATGAAAGGAATAGTTGCCGAAGTATAGTGTCGCTCTTCAGACACTATGCTGGGGCTGTACTCGAATAGGGACAGAACTGCCGCGTTTCGCGCGGGTGAGCTATCGTTTCAAGTTGATGAGGTATTTCGGATACCGTCATAGCTTTTTATGGCGGTTTTTTGTTTGGAAAATGAATTTTTTAAAATGCTCAAGCCTCGAAACCGAAATACAATCAACAAAAAAGATGAGGAGTTTTATATGTATGAGTAATATTGAAATTGATCAACTCGGCAATAAGTCTGAGCTGAAGCGTAGCCTAAAAAGTCGTCATATTACCATGATTTCTTTAGGTGGTACAATCGGAACAGGGCTATTTTTAGCATCTGGTTCGGCTATTTCGACTGCTGGTCCTGGTGGTGCATTGCTTGCCTATGCATTAATCGGCGTGATGGTATATTTCTTAATGACGAGCCTTGGGGAAATGGCTGCTTTTATGCCAACATCGGGTTCATTTAGTACGTATGCAACGCGCTTTGTTGACCCGGCATTTGGCTTTGCGCTAGGTTGGAATTATTGGTATAACTGGGCGATTACGATTGCAGCGGAAATTGCAGCTGTATCTATTATTATGAAATACTGGTTCCCAGATAGTTCTTCGCTCCTGTGGACAGTATTGTTTATTGTTGTTGTATTATCGTTTAACTTATTATCTGTTAAAGCGTATGGTGAGAGTGAATACTGGTTTGCTATGATTAAAGTAGCGACTGTTATTATTTTCATCATTGTCAGCTTCTTAATGATTTTTGGTATTTTAGGTGGCCATGATCCAGTCGGATTATCCAATTTCTTTGTAGATGAAGCGCCGTTTAATGGCGGCTTTATGGCGATGTTTGGTATTTTCTTAGCAGCAGGTTTCTCGTTCCAGGGAACAGAAATGCTAGGTGTAACTGCTGGTGAAACAGATGATCCAGGAAAAAATATCCCAAAAGCAGTTCGCTCTGTGTTTTGGCGTATTTTATTATTCTATATTTTTGCCATTGGTGCGATCGGTTTATTAATTCCATATACAGATACGCGTCTATTATCTGATGATATTGCGATGAGTCCATTTACGATTGTGTTCGATCAATTAGGGGTGGCATTTGCTGCTTCTGTGATGAATGCGATTATTTTAACTGCGATGCTGTCAGCAGGTAACTCGGGTCTGTATGCCGCAAGCCGTATGCTGTATCAATTAGCAGTGGACGGGAAGGCACCAAAATTCTTTGCAAAAGTGAATACACGTGGCATTCCAATTTATGCGTTACTAGCAACATTAGCAGTTGGTTCGTTATCGTTTTTAGCATCATTCTTTGGTGATGGTGTTGTGTATATTTGGTTATTGAACGCATCGGGGATGTCCGGCTTTATCGCATGGGTAGGGATTGCGGTTAGTCATTACCGTTTCCGTAAAGCGTATGTTGCGCAAGGCCGTGATATTAAAGACTTACCTTACGTATCACCATGGTATCCATTTGGTCCGTTATTTGCTTTTGTCGTATGTATGATTGTCATTATTGGTCAAAACTATACAGCTTTCACAGGCGGTACGATTGACTGGTACGGTGTATTAGTATCGTATATCGGACTTCCACTATTCGCCATGCTATGGGTAGGTTATAAAATGAAACATAAAACAAAAATCGTCCCACTGGAAAAGTGTGATTTAGATTATTAATAAAATAGAAACGGCTCCCATATGGCGAGCCGTTTTGTTATATGAAATATAATATTCCGCTACTTTTATGATTGTAAGAACCTGTTATAATGAATAATAACTTTTTGAAAAAATATAGAATCGTATATATAGTAAGTTTTTTATACTGGCAACAGATATTACATGATGTTAAGAGGGTGAAGGAATGAGCGTATCAATTGGATTTCAACGAAAAATAAATGAATGGATTAGCTCAAACAATAATAGTGTCGCTTTTCGACCGTTTTTAGTAGATGGTAACCCCTATAAATCCCGTGTCTTTGTAGTGGGCGCTTTTCCACATCCAAAGTTTGAAGTAAGCGGCGAGTTTCAACAATTTGAGTATATGGAATCACTTGTTGATGCAACGCTTTTCGAGCTGATTTATGGTGAACAGATGCAGTCGCGTGAAAATAAGGGGATTGCTGCTTTTATGCAATGGTTAAAAGAGGAATGTAGTGAAATGGCTGTCAATACAACGATCACAGCACTCATGGCGGAATCTGCTAAAAATTTAAAAGAGCATAGCAAGGTTGTACCGGAAGACTATGAAAAAGGATATGATATATTCGGTCAAGTATTGGCGGAATTCCAGCCAGAGGTGATGATTTTGCATGGCGCGGATGCGTTACGGCAGTTCCGCCAACGATTTGCTGATTCACTCATTGACCATTATGCACACGTTGAAAGAGTGCAAGACCTTGAAGAAGTAGGGGCATTTGCAGAGCTATTTGTTACGAATGAGCGAAAAATAAAAGTATTTGCTTGCCGTAGCCTAAGTTATTATGGTAAAACAGGAGAGGTCTTTGCATTATTTAAAGATGAAGTAAGGCGAATTTTGTCATAAAACACAGAAAGTAGCCTGAAAAACGAACGATAGTTAACACTACCTTTGGGTTTTGTAAGTAAATTCCGAATAATCGAAATCGTTTTATTATTAAAGTTAGCATTGCATTTCGAAAATAACGTGATTATAATTGTGACATTCTTAAATTTTAGCTAAATAACTTTACTCATATAATAGCGGGAATAGGGCTCGCAAGTTTCTACCGACTAACCTTAAATTAGTTGACTATGAGAAGCAAGTTTTGTGAATAGAATGTCTATGATAGAGCATTTTATTTGTATACTTTTGACGTACACTCGAAAGTCTTGTTTCCGCATAGGGAAAGGACTGTTCGAGTTTTTTTTATTTGAAGATAAGAAAGTATAAATTTCTTCTAGTTTAAAGAGTGTCTAGGCATTCGCACCAAAATTTATTTTGCGACGAAAGCGTAAGTGGCAGGAGCATGCTGCTCGAGGTCGCTTCATCAAACACTACGCGTGTCAAGCACGCTAAGAGTTTGCTTCCAGCGCTTGTCGCAGCTAAGCGGGCGCGAATGCGCTTTTCTTATGAGTAAAGTATTTTGTTTAGGGAGGAACGGGTAGCTGTGGAGCTGTTAAAAGATAAAATTGAGCAAGAGGGTAAAGTATTATCAGATACGGTGTTAAAAGTAGATTCGTTTTTAAATCATCAAATCGATCCGCTTTTAATGAAAGCAATTGGTGAGGAATTCGCTAATCTTTATGCGGAGGAAGTCATTACAAAAGTATTAACAATTGAATCTTCAGGGATTGCTCCGGCAACATTTTTAGGCTTAACAATTGGTGCGCCAGTTGTCTTTGCACGTAAACGTAAATCACTCACATTAACAGATAATTTATATTCAGCAAAGGTCCATTCCTTTACAAAAAATGAGACGAACGACATTTCAGTATCGAAAAACTTTTTATGTGCCGATGATAATGTCATTATTATTGACGACTTCCTAGCGAATGGGGAGGCTGTAAAAGGATTACTTGATATTGCCGAGCAAGCTGGTGCACATGTTGTTGGTGTAGGGATTGTGATTGAAAAAGGCTTCCAAGATGGTGGTAAAATGCTACGTGAACAAGGTGTACGTATTGAATCGCTAGCACGCATTAAATCACTGGCAAACGGAAAGGTAGAATTTTTCGAAAATGGTGAATTTTAATGAATAATGCAAAAGCGATCACTTTTGGTATTCAGCATTTACTTGCGATGTATGCTGGCGCGATTTTAGTGCCGCTTATTATCGGTGGTGCCCTTGGTTTTAATACAGAGCAAATGACGTATTTAGTAGCGATCGATATTTTAATGTGTGGTATAGCAACACTTTTACAAGTATGGAGCGGTAAATTTGTTGGAATCGGCTTACCAGTAGTGCTTGGGTGTACATTTACTGCGTTAACACCGATTATTACAATTGGACATTCAGCTGGCATTGGTGCCATTTACGGAGCGATTATTGCTTCAGGTGCTATTATTGTATTAATTTCAGGCTTCTTCGGTAAGCTAGTGAAATTCTTCCCACCGGTTGTTACAGGTTCAGTCGTATCTATTATCGGGATTTCATTATTACCGACGGCGATTACAAACTTTGGTGGTGGTGTAGCAGATGCACCAGATTTCGGTTCAACAACAAACTTACTATTAGGGTTCACAGCATTAATCACGATCATTGTGATTTATCGCTTTACAACAGGCTTTATGCGTGCGATCTCAATTTTAATGGGGATTATCGTTGGGACAGTGCTAGGCATGATTCTAGATGTCGTTGATTTTACGCCGGTAAAAGAAGCAGGCTGGTTACACATGGTGCAACCATTCTACTTTGGGGCGCCAGAATTCCATCTAGAACCAATCATTACGATGACATTAGTAGCGATGGTATCATTAGTAGAATCAACAGGTGTATACCATGCATTAAGTGATATTTGTAAAAAGCCAATCGGTTCAAAGGACTTAGCGAAAGGGTATCGTGCAGAAGGTTTAGCTTCCATTATCGGTGGTATTTTTAACGCCTTCCCGTACACAACATACTCGCAAAACGTAGGGTTAGTCCAAATTACAGGTGTAAAAGAACGTAAAGTTATTTTCATCACAGGTGGTATGCTTGTGATTCTTGGTTTCTTACCAAAAGCAGCAGCCCTAACACAAATCATTCCAACACCCGTGCTTGGTGCAGCAATGATTGCGATGTTCGGTACAGTCATTACACAAGGGATGAAAATGTTAGCACCAGAAATCAATAAATCAATGGAAAACGCGTTAATCGTGGCATGTGCTGTTGGTTTAGGGGTTGGTGTATCGATTGTTCCTGAAGTATTCAAAAACTTACCAGAAACATTATCCATTTTATTCGCAAACGGTATCGTAACAGGTTCGATTACAGCGATTGCGTTAAATATTGTGTTTAATATGATTGGTCGTTCGAAAACGGAAACAGCGTTAAATACAATGAGTCAATCAGATACAGTGAAACGATAATTTAGGACGCTCCTCGTAATGAGGAGCGTTTGTTTTTTTTCTTTCAAAGTTGGAATAGAAAATATAGTTTATTTTTTCACTACTGAATACATTTGATAAGTTAGTTTGGTAACAATTTGAAATAATATGCATATACTAAAATAGTAGAGAAGTATTGTCGTTAGCTATTTTTAAAATGTAAATATTGTAAAATTTATTTGTTTACAGCATAGGAAATGTAGATTTTTTCTAAGGTTTTAAGTTATCGAAAAAATTTACAATAAATTTTTAGCTAAATTATGTGAATTCTCTGCGAGTTATTTGATATAATAATACTGAATACATTTTGAAAAGGAGAGTTGCCCATGGTGACCGGTCAGTTAGAGCAGGCTTTCAAATTAGCAGAAAAGCACATGCTCGAAGTTCAAACAATTTTAGATTTAAAACGTATTATTGCAAAAGAGGTTAATTCATCACCAAGAATGGAGGAAAAGATTCTTCAGTTGATGATTCAGCTTCTTGAGAACAATAAAACGATCTTACAGGAGGCACAATAATTGGAAAAAACAATCGAAACATACGACGATCAAGACACATTTGATTAAAGGCGCTGCTCAAGCATAGAAATAAGAGCAGCGCCTTGTTATTTTTCTAAGACATTTATCTACTGTTGTTTGACATGATCGTTCCTTAGTGGTATATTTATCTCGAATTAAAGATATTTAAAATTGAGATAAATTTATAGTGAATAATGGGGGCTTACATATGGAATTTGCAAAACTTATTGAAAAACGACGCTCAGCAAATAATTTTATAGAAGGGGTTGCAGTCACACCACAAGATTTAAAACTGATTTTTGATGATGTAAAGCTAGCGCCATCCGCTTTTAATTTGCAACATGCTGAATATATTGCGGTTTTAGATCAAGAGTTAAAAGAACAATTACGTGAAGCAGCGTATGGGCAATATAAAGTCCATTCAGCAGCAGGTGCTATTGTTGTGACGGCTGACCGTTATGCATATAAGCAAACTGCACGATTAAATGAAGGCTTAAAGAATTTGGGGGTTATTAATGACTGTCAGCTGACGCAATTAGTAGAGGATAATGCCGCATTTTATGAAGAGCGTGGCGAGGAATTTATGAAGGAAGATGCGATTCGTAACGCATCCCTCTCTGCAATGTTATTTATACTAGCTGCAAAAAATCGTGGCTGGGATACATGTCCGATGATTGGGTTTGATCAACAAAAGGTACGGGAAATTTTATCGATTCCATCAACGCACGAAATTGTTATGATGATTACAATTGGGAAAGAAAAAGAACAAAGCCGAAATTTACGTGGTTACCGAAAACCGGTAGATGAGTTCGTCACATTTATTTAATGGGAGGAAAAATGATGAAAACAGCAGGTATTCACCACATTTCAGCTATCGTTGGGGATCCGCAAGAAAATGTAGATTTTTATGCGGGCATTTTAGGGTTACGACTAGTGAAAAAGACGGTAAACTTTGATGACCCTGGCACGTATCATCTTTATTTTGGAGATGAAGCAGGATCACCAGGAACAATTATGACGTTTTTCCCGTGGCCAAGTGATTTCCGTGGACGTATTGGAGATGGACAAGTCGGTGTTACATCGTATGTTGTACCAGAGGGGGCTTTGTCGTTTTGGGCAGCGCGACTTGAGGAATTTGCTGTTCCTTTTATAGAGGTAGAGCGCTTCGGTGAGCAGTATCTTCAATTTGATGATCCACACGGGCTACATATCGAGCTAGTTGCACGGAAAGAAGGAGAAAACAGTAAGTGGTCATTTGGTGAGGTGACACCTGATGTTGGGATTAAAGGATTTGGTGGTGCCACTTTATATTCAAGTAGTCCACAGCAAACCGCCGATGTGTTAACAAATCTCATGGGATTAGAGCTTGTTGCACGTGAAGGGGATTACGTTAGGTATAAAGCACCTGCTGAGATTGGCAATATCATTGATTTAAAAATAGTGCCAGGCCGTCACGGCGCAATGGGCCCAGGGACGGTGCATCATATTGCGTGGCGTGCAAAAGATCAGACGGAGCACTTGCAATGGCAGAAACATGTGATGAATAATGGGCTACATGTAACGGATGTGAAAGACCGTAATTATTTTGATGCGATCTATTTCCGTGAACCGGGTGGGATTTTATTTGAAATTGCAACAGATCCACCAGGCTTTGCAATTGATGAAACATCACAAATGATGGGGAGTCAGTTGATGTTACCACCACAATACGAGCATATGCGAGCGCAATTAGAAAGCAAGCTACCTCCTATACAAGTACGTGTATTAGAAAAATAAGTTATTAAACGTTCATGCCAATAAAGCATGAACGTTTTTATATGGACATATATTACCTTTGGTGTTTAAGAGGTGGAGGGAACTGTACCTATAGTTGCATTTTAATGAATTAACCTTGTATATACGTAGATTTCAGTTGTTTAACTGGAAATTAAAAGGTAATATGTAATAAAATATTACAATTTATGAAACTTTTGTTTATAAAACACGTATATGTAAATGTGGAGGTTTCTGCACGCAAATAGATAGGAGGATGAAAAATGGTTACATTTAAAAAAGTAGGAACAGTATTAACGGCAACGGCATTATCAGTAGGTTTATTAGCGCCAGTTGTCAGTGCTTCAACGTTGGCGAATGAACGTCCAGAGACATTGCCAATTCAAGTTGCACAAACGAATGCGGTAGTTACGAAAAATGATTTAATCAAACGATTTAGAGAGTTATTTCCAAATGAGTTTACAAATGTAGCGGAAAAAGATTTTCATATGAGTACGGGACATTATTACTCAGGGGACGATACATTACGATATGAGTTGAGCTTCTCTAAAAAGATTGACAATCGTTACGAACATGGAAGTGTAACATTTGCTGGAGAAAGCTTAGAGCTGGAGGGTTTCTATTATCAACCGGCAAACTATGCAGAGGTATTGTTCCCAGCGAAATATTCAAAAGAAGAAGCCCAAAAAATTGCTGATAAATTTATTAAAAAGTTTGACAAAAAGACAGAATACAAACTTAATTCAGATTCATTTGGTTACTATGATTTCTATTCATCGCTGTTAACAGAGCCAGTTCAATACCACTTCATGTATAATGTTACAAAATCAGAGGTACCACTAGCGGATCAATATATTAGCGTAGCGGTATTAGGTGATGGAACGGTTACATCCTTCCATAAGGGACAAGCTAAAAAAGGTAAGTTTACGTACGATGATCCATCGAAAAAGCAAAATGAATCAGACATGGCGAAGCGTATTCGAAATGCTGTAACAGCCCAACTGTCGTATATGGTTGATGTCAATTATCAGACAGGGGAGCAAAATGTAAAGCTTGTTTATCAACCGAATAGCCAAGTAACACGAGGTGTACATGCTTTAACGGGTGAGTGGATTACAGTAGATGGGTTATCAGCTACATTGCCAAAACAGCAAGAGGTGACACCGATTGTGGAACAGCCTTTAGCACCAAAGCAACCGGGTATTACAGCAGAACAAGCACAAGAGTTGGCGACGAAGCTTCTTGCAACAAATCAAAAAGGTGTAAAATTAAATATTCACTCCATCTATGAAACGGAAAATGAAAATGGTAAAGAAGTCTATTCGATAGATTATATGTATGAATACAAAAATGGTGGGACAGGCACTTCGCTAGTAATTGACAAAGCAACAGGTGAAGTGATCCAATATCATGATATTAAAAATCATCTTTTGGAAGTAGATGAAGATGAGGACAAAGCACCAGCATTAACACAGCAACAGGCATTAGAAAAAGCGGTTGCTTATATTAAAGAATGGATACCTTCTTACGCAAGTAACTATGCATTGCCTGTAAACGTGGAACCTTATTTCAGTGAAACAGATAGCTATTACTTTGCATTCCCGCGAATTGTCAATGGCTTAACGGTAATAGGGGATCAAATTCATGTAGGTATAAGCGAAACAGGGGAACTACAGAACCTATCTGTAACGGCGTATGATCAAATTGCATGGCCTGTAGCAGAAGACATCTTAACAAAGCAGGAAGCGACAACACTTTTAAAAGACCAATTAAAAGTAGAATTACAATATGTAAATCTTACGAATGTTGAAAACGAACAACATTATAGTTTAGCATATCAGCCGAAGTTTAAAGAAAGCCTATTCAATTACATTGATGCGAAAACAGGCGAATGGTTATATGAAGCAACAAGCAAGGATACAACAACAGTTGAGCATCCGACAGCTGCTGAGGAGTTAAATTATTTAATTCGCACAGGTGTACTACAAGTAGACGATGAGTTCAACCCAGATGCAGCGATTACAAAAGGGGAAGCATTACAAGTGTTAATGAAGTCTGTAACACATATGTACTATGGTTTCCATAATGAAGAGGAAGTAACAGAGTCTTTCACAAATATTTCAGCTGATCATGAGTTATACCCAGTTGTAACACGTGCATTATCGATCGGTCTACTGAATGCAGAGGATAAAACATTTAATGTGGATGCGCCACTTTCACGCGAAGAATTAGCAAAATGGGCAGTGAACCTATTAAAGTTAAATAATGCGGCACAATATAGTGATATTTATCAGCTCGATTATAGTGATGCTTCACAAGTGACGAAGGAAATGCGCGGTTATGTTGCATTAGCATCTGCTATGGGTCTACTAGAGGCAGAGAATGGCGAATGGAAACCAAAAAGCGATGTGACGTATGCAGAATTAGCGAAAATGACACTTCGCTTAGCGCATAAGATCAATGAACAAAATATTAATTATTGGTAATGTTAAAAGCGATATTTAACGAATCAAAGTAGATAATCCCCCCTTACCACTTTTAGGTAAGGGGGGATTTGTATGTCCTTCTAAGAAGAAAATGCGCTTAACACTTACTCCGCATTTGGATAAATCATCGTTTTTGGATCAACATATTCATCGTATTGGGCTTCTGTTAAGTAACCAGTAGCAAGTGCCGCTTCTTTTAATGTTGTGCCTTCTTTATGTGCCTTTTTAGCAATTTCAGCTGCTTTTTCGTAACCGATATATGGATTTAACGCGGTTACGAGCATTAATGAATGGCGTAAGTTAGCATCTAATACTTCTTGATTTGGTTCGATACCGACCGCGCAGTTGTCATTAAAGCTTTGCATCGCATCTGCAAGCAGGCGAGCTGATTGTAAGAAGTTGTAGATAATGACGGGTTTAAAGACATTTAATTCAAAATTCCCTTGTGATGCTGCAAAGCCAATTGTCGCATCATTACCAAATACTTGGCATGCTACCATCGTGATTGCTTCTGATTGTGTTGGATTTACTTTCCCTGGCATGATGGATGAGCCTGGTTCGTTTTCAGGAATCGTAATTTCTCCGATACCAGAGCGTGGACCAGATGCTAGCCAACGTACGTCATTCGCAATTTTCATTAAATCAGCAGCTAATGCTTTTAATGCACCGTGAGCAGTTGTAATTTCGTCGTGTGATGTTAAAGCATGGAATTTGTTTTCGGCTGTCATAAATTGCTTGCCTGTATACGCTGCAATTTCCATCGCCACCATTTCACCAAATTTAGGATGGGCGTTAATCCCTGTACCAACCGCTGTACCACCAATGGCTAGCTCTTTCATAAATTCAGTTGTTACTTGAATCATCTTTTCACATTTGACGAGCATATGTGCCCAGCCTGAAATTTCTTGTCCTAACGTAAGTGGTGTTGCATCTTGTAAGTGTGTACGACCAATTTTAATAATGTTGTTGAATGCATCTGTTTTTGCTTGAAGTGTTGCTTTTAAAACATTTAATTTCGGTAATACATAATCTTCTACTGCTAAAACTGCTGCGACATGTAGTGCGGTAGGGAATGTATCGTTTGAACTTTGCGATTTGTTTACATCATCATTTGGATGAACACGCTCTTCAGTCCCTTGTTCCTCTATCAGTTGGTTGGCACGGAAAGAGATCACCTCGTTGACATTCATATTGGACTGCGTACCAGAGCCTGTTTGCCATACAACAAGTGGGAATTGGTCATCTAGTTTTCCTGCTAAAATTTCATCAGCCGCGGCTACGATAGCATTTGCTTTTATATCAGATAACTTGCCAAGCTTTTGGTTTGCGATAGCCGCTGATCTTTTCAAAATGGCGAATGCACGAATAACTTCGATTGGCATTTTTTCAGTACCAATTTTAAAGTTTTGCAAGCTACGCTGTGTTTGTGCCTTCCATAGCTTATCAGCAGGGACTTGAATTTCACCCATTGTGTCTTTTTCAATACGGAATTCCATGAAGATTCTCTCCTTTTTATGTGTATGTAATGAGTATTGCCATATAGAGAAAATGACAAACTTTCTAAAAGTTTGTCATTGCCTTTATCATATGAAAAATTGTAAGGGAGGATACGAAACGATTCTGGGGGGATACGCTTCGACTCAAAAATGAAATACTTAACAAGTATATTGATAATGATAATCTTTATCATTTAAAAAGTCAAGATGAGATGAATATAAATATTTATTCCGCATTAACAGGCAGTAATTGATCTGTAACGAAAGCGGAGCGACAGGTACAGGGCGCCTTAAGAGAATCGAGAAGTGTAGGTAGGAGATTAATTTCCCGTAAAAGCCTGATTGGTTAAGTTTCACTTTATGAAGGGAACAATAGGGGAAATGCTTTTTACCGTAGCGCTGTACAGCGAGAGACGCCTTCATTTTTCTGAAATTAAAACCTAGTAAGTAAATGGGTATTTAGGATTATTGCGGTAGGTAATTCGTTAATATAATATAAACCTATAAATTTACTAAGTATTAAAAGGAGGTTACACGAGATGTCTTTAGGTCTTCTTACAGGTTTGTTATGTGGTGCTTTGCTTGGGTTTGCCATGCAACGTGGACGTTTTTGTTTAACAGGTGGCTTCCGCGATATGTATATTGCGAAGGATAATCGTATGTTTTATGCATTATTAATTGCGATTGCTATACAAAGTGTTGGTGTCTATACATTAATTAGTTTAGGTGTTTTTGAATTTTCGGCAGGGACTATTTCTTTATTAGCAGTCATTGTAGGATCGTTTATTTTTGGGGTAGGTATTATTTTTGCTGGTGGCTGTGCAACGGGTACGTGGTATCGCGCAGGAGAGGGTTTAATTGGTAGCTGGATTGCGCTTGTGGGCTATATGTTAGTAGCAGCTATGATGCGTACAGGTCCATTGGCACCAATAAGTACAGAGTTAAAATCTTATGAAGTAGGAAATAACTCGATAGCTGAGACATTCGGTGTAAGTCCGTGGGTATTCGTTACAATTCTAGTAGGGATTGTCGTATTGATTGTATTTCGTGAACTGAACAAGCCAAGAGTGAAGATTCCTTCATTAAAACCAAAGAAAACAGGCTTAGCACATATTTTCTTTGAAAAACGTTGGAATCCATTTGTGACAGCTGCAATAATCGGTGTAATTGCAACGGTTGCATGGCCGTTATCAGTAGCGACTGGTCGTATCGGTGGTTTAGGAATTACGTCACCTTCTGCTAATCTTTTGCAGTTCTTTGTAACAGGCGACGTAACATTTATTAACTGGGGTGTGTTCTTAGTTTTAGGTATACTGCTGGGCTCTATGTTTGCAGCGAAAATGGCAGGGGAGTTCCGTTTCCGTATGCCGGATGTAAAAACAGGTCTGAATAGCTTCTCAGGTGGTTTAATGATGGGCTTCGGTGCAAGCTTAGCAGGAGGCTGTTCAATCGGAAATGGCCTTGTGATGACAGCGATGATGACATGGTCTGGCTGGATTTCATTGTTATTTATGATTTTAGGAACATGGACAGCATCTTATTTTGTATTTGTTCGTCCACGTAAAAAAGCACAGGCTACTCGTACACAAACGGTAACAGCTTAAGATAGAAGGAGAGGGTTTATATGCAAAAGAAATTAGAAGTGATGGGAATGGTTTGTCCATTTCCTTTAGTAGAAGCAAAACAAGCAATTGAAGAAATTCATTCAGGTGACGAGTTAATTGTGGAGTTCGATTGTACACAAGGAACAGAATCAATCCCACGTTGGGCTGCAGAGGCAGGGCATGAAGTAACAAACTTCGAGCAAGTAGGCGAAGCAGCTTGGACGATTACGATTAAGAAAAAATAATAGTATGTTAAAATAAATAACACCGCCATTATAGTCGCTTGCTGCTGTTCGCTTGCTCCTAGTGGCGGTGTTTGTTTTGGTTTCCAATTGTATGTTCCTCTAAACGATTTTAACGTAGAAGTCACGTCCATCGTTTAGGCCTGCTACTTCGGCACCTTTCTCATTTTTGTAGTAGTTCGCGATATTGCGGGCTAAACCTGCATACCCATTTAAGTATTCGCCACGTTCAATTTTCGTTGCGACATTGTGAAACTCAAAATACGTTTTTGTATCTGGACACATGCGGTTGACGATATGTTGGAAATCCTCCATAGGAATATGCAAACCGCGTGTGTAACGGCACTCACGATTATACGTGTGGTGCAAAATATTAATCGGTTTTTGTTCTACGACCATTTTAATTGTATCCATTCATGTACCACTCCTCTCTTATGTTAGAAAAACTAACTTACTACAACTTCATTATAGCAAAGACAGCCCCCTTTTTGCACATTAAACATTCTGATTTGAAAGAATTTTCTTTAAATTAACAAAATTACCAGTCGGAACGCTGTAATTCCTCGGCAACAATCTGTAAATCATAGGCGGTAATACGGCGTAGTTCGTATTCGTTGTTTTCCATATACTTTTCAACTAGCTTGAGTACATATTTAGGTGAAGCTTCATTATCCTCATCGTAAACAAGTAACATGCCATCTGTATTATGAATGATGAATTTATCTTTTTCGATAAATTGCCATGGTGCTTCATAAGGGCGCTTTGTTACACTCGTCACGAAATCTGCGTGATTTAAAATATGTATATACTGCGCTTGCTTTGGTTCATTCCAATTTTTCTCCTGATCTAGAAAAGGAGTAATCATGGAATATTTAAGCTTTGGGAAATGCTCTTGTAATTTGATCACTGTTTCGGCTGCCCAAGCTTCCACGCCAAGCTGTCCGCTAATGACAACCCATTCCAATCCTTCATCGCAAAGTTGATAAAGTTGGTCATATAATGCTTTTTTAATAACGGCAATGCCAGGATGTTTATCGTTAAAAATACCGAGTTCATGTGCGCGGTAGCCTGTTACATAAATGGTCTTCATCGTTATCGACTCCTTTTTAGTCAGTAGTATACATAGCAGTGATGCCTCAGGATGAGCGGCCCCTGAGGCATAATTGGGTGATTATGCAAATACTTCTTTGATTCGTTCGATTGCCCAGTCTAATTCTTGTCGTGAAATGGTAAGTGGGGGAGCAAAACGAATAACGGTATCATGTGTTTCTTTACATAATAAACCGACGTTCTTTAGCTTTTCACAATAGGGGCGAGCAGCTTCATGTAATTCGAGGCCGATGAATAATCCACGACCACGTATTTCTTTCACAGCGGGATGCTGAATGTCACTGAGCTTTTCCATAAAGTAAGTACCAAGCTCAACTGAACGTTTAGCAAGCTCTTCATTTATCAATACATCCAGTGCGGCAATCGATACAGCACAAGCCAGTGGGTTTCCACCGAATGTTGAGCCATGTGAGCCGGGGTTAAAAACGCCTAAAATATCACGGTTTGCTGCTACACATGAAATAGGCATCACACCGCCGCCAAGTGCTTTGCCGAGTATATAGATGTCCGGCACGACATCTTCCCAATCACAAGCGAACATCTTCCCTGTACGACCTAGCCCTGTTTGAATTTCGTCGGCAATCATTAATATATTGTTATCGTGACATAATTTTGCAACATCTTGTAAGAATCCTTCAGGGGGAATGACAATCCCTGCTTCTCCTTGAATCGGCTCTAAAATGACAGCGGCCGTATTTTTTGAAATGGCTTGACGAATGGCCTCGATATCACCATAAGGCACTATTTTAAAGCCAGGCAGCAGAGGGGTGAAGCCGCGCTGATATGCCTGCTCAGAAGACATAGAAATAGCCGCCATTGTACGCCCGTGGAAATTTCCCTCGCAGCAAATAATTTCTGCTTCTCCGGTAATCTTTTTTACATCATATGCCCAGCGACGCGCGGTTTTAATCGCTGTTTCCACCGCTTCAGTACCTGTATTCATTGGCAAGACCATGTCTTTATTTGTTAATTGGGCAACCTTTTCATACCACGTACCTAAATTTTCTGAATGAAACGCACGGGATATTAATGTGACGCGGTCAGCTTGGGCTTTTAAAGCTTCGATAATTTTCGGGTGACGGTGCCCTTGGTTGACAGCTGAGTAAGCCGACAGCATATCTAAATATTTATTGCCTTCTGGATCATACACCCACACACCACAAGCTTCCGAAATAACGATTGGCAGCGGGTGGTAGTTATTTGCTCCAACTGCTTCTGTTTGAGCAATAATTGTTTTTGTATCCATCATCATGCCTCCCTTTGTACTCCTATCATACGAAAAAAGTAGACACGAGGCCTACTTTTATTGTTGATAACTATTTGTTTTTTTTTTAAACATCGCAAGTATACAATTGAGTAACCGCTCATTCTAATGTGTTTTGCAAGGCAGTGCTAGTAAAGGCTATTAGGACGATGATTTTATGCTCTTTACTTGTACCTTCTGTGTCTGATGTGTAAGCACATAACCGCCTACTAAAATAACGAATGCACAAAAAACAATGCTACCAGCAAATAGTAATGGTGCTTTAAAACTTGAAAAATATACTTCTAAGCGGCTTGCAATAATTGGCCCAATAATTTGCCCGAAAGCGTAAAATGTAGTCAACATGGAGACGACAAAGTTGCTTTGACGTGGGAATAGCTGGCGCCCATATCCCGTCGACAGTGTTACGAGTCCAACGAATGTGCAGCCGAATAAAAAGGCAGATAATAGTACACTCCATATGGTTTGCGATAATACAGGCAAAATAATACCAAACACTTGCAATATGTAGGCAACAAACATAACGTGTACAGGCTTAAAGCGCGACATCATCGCCATCCAGAAAGGAGCAGATGGCGCTGCGGCAATGCCAACGACCACCCAAGTATAGCTGGCATACGCTTGTAAATTTTCTATATTATATACGATATCCACTAAAAACGTCCCCGTAATAATATAGCCAAGCCCTTCTAAACCATATGCAATAATGAGCCATGGCATAAATCCTCGCCAAATATTTGTATCATTTGTTTTAGCAACACGTTCACCATCATGGACGACAATATGCCGCCATAAGACAAGGGTCATAAGGACAAATAGTGTAGATAAAAGCCCAAGTCCTATCCATGTCCCTTCCCACATAAAGTGGACTTCTAAAAAGGGGACACATAAACCGGAAATGGCAATCCCAATCCCGATCCCACTAAACACATAGCCAGACCAGCGTGTAAGAAGGTGTTTGGCTAAATAATCCATAATAATACTAGAAGTTAATACGAAAATAAATCCACCTGTCAACCCTGCGATAAATCGCAAAACAATCCATAAGAGATAAGAATGAGTGAGTCCCATACCAATAATAGAGACGACATTTAATAACACATTGCTTAGTAGAAAAAACTTTTTGCGTTTATAAATAAATCCTGCGCCAAGTGACCCGACAAAATAGCCAATATAATTGCTTGAAGCGAGCCAGCCTCCTGTTTGGAACGATAATCCTTCATCTGCCCGCATAAATGGTAATAATGGTGTAAAAGCAAATCGGCTAATGCCCATCGCTACAACAAGAAGTAAAATTCCCCCAAATAATACCCCCGCATGTTGACGATTCACAATACATCCCCCCTTAATGGGTTAATCATAACATTCTGATAAAAAATGGTATATAGGAATGTCATGCTATTATTTTAATAGAAATTAGGTAAAATAGAGAAGAATGATGAATGGAGAGGAAAGAAGCTAGTGGTATATAACATCCTATTGTTTATACATATACTCAGTGCCGTTGTAGCAATTGGTCCGTTATTTGCTATTTTTCCGATGTTAAAACGAATGGAGCAGGCAGATGAAGTTGTACTGCGTGGCGTTGTAGAAGGGTTGCGCGGAGCTGTAAGAGCGGTTAGTTTGGCAGGGCATGTAGTCATACCGAGCGGATTATTATTAATGTGGCTTGGTGGTTGGTCATGGCAAACATCGTGGGTATTAGTGACAATTTTTGTAATGTTAGCATCCCTACTGTTTTTAGCAAAAGCGTTTAAGCCTGCGTGGCAAATCGCGGATGCGGCTGTATTTAGGAAAGACTTATTTATAAAAACGATGCAAACGGCAACGGTCAAATATATTGCCATTATGTTGATTATGCTATGGTTAATGGTTACGAAGCCGCAGTTATGGTGAAAAGGGGACGTCTGAAAAGTCATTTTGAGACGTATTCTTGGAGACGGGGTTGATGTGATTCACCGTAGGAGGCTATTCTTTCGTGTTTTTTAATACGTATAGGAGAAGGCTGTTCAGACTGGACAGCCCCATCCTTTAACCGACGTTTAAATTATTTTTACCTGTCTGTTTTACCTCGTACAGCTTTTTATCTGCTTGTTCAATCATCATCGATACAGTATAGTCAGATAAATTTTCGATGACGACAGCTCCTAAACTAATTGTAAAAGAGAGGTACGTATCTTCATGCGGAATTTGGACCGCTTGTAAAGCAGAGAATAAATGCTCAATAGTTTTGTTAAATAGTTCAATGTTTTTACTGAATACAATAAATTCGTCTCCACCATAGCGGGCGATAAATAATTCAGTTTCATGTTGGAATTTATTTGCTACGACGCCAATTTTCTGAAGAATTTGATCGCCTATAACATGCCCGTAACAATCGTTTTGTTCTTTAAAATTATCAATATCGAATAGAGCGCAACATAGTGGCGTGTGTTGCTCGATCGCTTCTTGGAGCCACTTTTCTGATTGCTCTTCGAAATAGTGCCGACTATGCACTTGTGTGAGTGTATCTGTATAAATTAATAGCGTTAATGAATCTTTACTTGTGCTTAATGCAAACTCATGTAAACGGGCTTGCTGACGGTGAGATTCTTCGGATTCTAATAAATCATTTTTGATTCGCGCATACTTATATGCTTGTTTATAATTGCCCATTTCTTCATATGCATTAATAATAGAAGTTAAAAATCGTCCTTTAGCCTGTATGTCAGAAAAGTTCTCAAAAATTGACCAAGATTTCTCTAAATGGTTGTCGGCTTTTTCAACTTGGTTGATTCGTGCATAATACACACCCATATTACAAATTGTTATAGCGTAATGTTTTGTATTTTCTCTTATTAAAGGATGGGTTAAGGCATTATTTAGCATTTCGTAAGCTTCGTCATATCGTTTTAATTCAAATAAATGAAACGCATAGTTATTCATATAATGAAAATATGCTAATGGGTTTTGGTGTTTATTTGAATCCATATGTTTGACAATTTTTTCACGATAATAAGCAGCTTTTTCTAAATCCTTTAGTAATAAATAACCGGAACTTAGATTAATGCAAACAGCTATATAATATAGATGAGACGGATTGTTTTCTATGATTTTAAACGCCCTTAAATTATACTCAATCGAACGCTTCATATCCCCACTCATATAAAAAAACGTTGCTACGTGATATGGATAGTTTGCCTTTAAATCTTCGCTACCACTTGCGCTGAGTGCCATTTTGAATGGTTCCAGTAGTGGTTCTACAGATGTAATATCGCCTTTATTAAGATAGGTAGCAATTTTTAAATTTAAATACTCACATAGCAATTTATAGTTGTTTTCTGCTTCAATTTTGGGTAGTTCCTCATCTAGAATAGAAATGGTAATATCGTATTGTGTTTTACGGAATAGTTCTCTTGCTACTTCTAGTTGCGATTCATAATAAGATTGCAAAATAATCCCTCCGAGTAATATAACTACTAGCTTTAGATTAACATAATAAGTCTCAAATGAAATACTATATTCCTATAAAATACTAGGGAATAAGTTGTGTTTTCTCTTAGTTGAGTAGAAGGGGGAAAAGATAAACAAAAAGACGTTGCTGATAGCAACGCCTAAATGAACTATGAAATAAGGGATTTGACTACTTTTGAAATAAGTGCCCCTTCTGCTTTGCCGGCAAGTAGCGGCTTAGCAATTTTCATCGCATCACCCATGCTCATACCTGCTAAAACACCTGCCTCTGTTAATGCTTCCGCAATTTCCTCTTCTGAAAGCTGTTTTGGTAGAAAACTCTTTAGCAGTGCTAATTTCGTCTCTTCTTTTTCAATTAAATCTACACGACCAGCAGCTTGAGCACCTTCCAATGCTTGATTGGTTTGTTTTACTTCACGGTTAATGATTGCAATTTCTTCTGCCTCTGTTAAAGCAGTGCCTTTTTCTTTTTCTGCTGCATCTAATGCCGATTTTACGAGCTGTAATACGCCTTTTGCTACTACATCTTTTTCTTTCATCGCTACTTTTAATTGAGCAAATACTTGATCTTTTAACATACCGTTCACTCCGTCTCTTTTAATTTTGATATTATAACAAATCTTTTTCTAATGCGTTATTTCAGCTCATAACCGCTTGCAAATGCAAAGCCTTTGATGGCGTCTTTTAGCATTTTGTCTTTATCGATATGCGGTGGGAAATTATTGAGTTCATGATTAGTGATAAGCGCCTCTAGGCATTCACGTACTTTATTATCGTCACAAGTTACTTGCTTCTCTACAATGGTAGCAAGTACTTCGCCTTTTTCCATTAATGTGATGTTCATTAAAATCACCCTTCCTTCTGCTTTACACTAGCTCTATTATACCGTGCATTATCTAAAAAGAAAAAGATGCATGGTGGGAAGAAAGTGATTACTATATAGAGGGAATGAATAAGGGAAAGAGGGATTAGTATGAACGGTCGAGTACTTGCACATGCATTGTTACAGACAACGGGTCAGGAGCTACGTATGGTATACGCATTATTATGTAAGACAAATATAATCGATATGCTAACAGCGAAAACGAAAGATTTTTTCTCTAAAGACATAGATAATTTCAATGAAGCATTAAAAGAAGAAGTAAAAAAGTTAGAACGCTATTCGGATATAGAATTACAAGTGAAATTATTGACAGAAATGACACGTGTTCTAGATATAAATGGCATGCGATACGATTGTCTAGAGGATATTGAGACGCAAAGTGAAGTCATTGTGCAAGCAACACATCAGCAAATGTTGAAAAGTGATAAAGACTATGCAGCGTTTATCGAATTAGCTAATGAGCAGGAAGCATACCAGCTGATGATTCAATACCAAATGCAAAAGTTATTTGCTGCTTTTGATGCCAAATTCCGTGAATTGAGTGAAGAACAATCAACGAATTTTACGGAGAAAATACAACAGTTGCTGACGGGGTTACCGATAGAAAAGCAACAGCAATTGAAGCAAAGTTTAGACATTGCTGAGTTAACACATGAGACGCTTCGCATGGCCATTTTAACGCAAGGGTCCGTTATTGTCTTATCAATGATTGTGGAGGTGGCGGGCTTTTCAGCCTATACAACGCTGACAACGGCGATTGCATCTACGATGGCACTTAGCGGTGTTGCCTTACCATTTGGTGTATACACCGTAGCGACAGCCTTATTTTCGATGATGATGAGCCCGTTTATGTTAATCCCGCTAGCACTTGGTGGTGGAGGATTACTCTTAAAGCATCAAAATAAGCATGTAAAGAAAAAGTTATTACCTTTAGGCATTTTACAGCTAACCTTACCTATTGTGGCGCAAAATCGTATTGGGCAAATTGATAGCACCCCATTTACAAGGCATTGGCAACAGCAAGTAAAGCGTTATGAGGAATTATTCGCTAAAAGAGAAGACTATAAAGTAGCTATTCATCAGCAACAACTGGAAATTACCGAGCATGAGGAAGCGCGGGAGAAACATGTGAGGCAAATGGAACTAGATAAAGAAAAGGTGCAAGCATACAAAGCCTTTATTGGAAAGTATATCGCAACCGTACCAAAAGAAGAACGTACACCGCTACTACAAGAGGGGATCGATTGGCTCATCATAAAGGAAAGTGAACGAGCGGCTCTAAATAATCAGCAGGAAGAAAACCGTGGCAGAAAAGGTCTTTGGCAGGTCATTGCGTCTAGCATTGATAATACAAAGTTAAAAGCGCGGAAAAAACAAATTCAAAAGGACATTGATGAAAAGCTCAAAGTGCTAACAGAAGCCTTTTTGGAAATGGATAGCTCTGTATTGCAAGCTGAGCGAGAGCAAATCCAACTATATCAAGCAAGTGCGACTCTTCACCGTGAAAAAGCATTGGATTATGAGGAACTTGTTACAACAGGAAAAGAAAAGTTAAAAGAATTAAAAACACGCCTTAAAATAACACATGACCAAATAGGTACATTACAGGATGAGTACTATGGGTTAGAGGATGTAGATTAAAGCGATATCCATAACCTTCAGGCGATAACTTCTTTTAGGGAAGAAAATGCTTGAAAGGACATTCGGAAGTGTTTGCTTTGGTCGGACCGCTTCACTTTTTTTAATTCATTAGGTATATTTCGAAAATAAATAGAGAAACATCACCGTATCGTTGAATTCATAGATGATGAAAAGGAAACAGTGCATGTGGTAATGGGATTACGTGATGTGACAGCAGAAGAAATCGGCGAGAATTAGGTTAGTTATATGTTCGGTTAATTCCCTATGTGGTTATTGAAGTTTTTACATGGTCTAATATGTTAGAAAAACAGGTGAAACGCTTATCACTTGCCATTTTTTTGCGTGTTTTGCAGATAGAATGAAAGAACCATTTACATGAAATATTGACTGTGGCTTAAGTGAGATGTAAGGAATTAATTGCGTAGTTTTCTCTAAGGCGTACGTTAAATTATTAAAAAATGTTGAGAAATTGGACAAATAGAAAAACATGTTATATAATGAGGTCAATAATTAAATTTCTTCGGAGAAACTATGAATTCACCTATTACAAAAAGTAATCGTGATCATTCGGTACTTTTTGTAATAGGCGGATTTTTTTTATACGAAGAAGTTCTATATTATTATAAATTAAATTTTTGGAGGTCATCACACATGGCACAAGGTACAGTTAAATGGTTTAATGCAGAAAAAGGTTTCGGTTTTATCGAAGTTGAAAACGGAGCTGACGTATTTGCTCACTTCTCAGCAATCCAAGGCGAAGGTTTCAAATCATTAGAAGAAGGTCAAAAAGTTGAATTCGACGTAGAAGAAGGCAACCGTGGACCACAAGCTGCTAACATTGTTAAACTTTAATTTTTAAAATTTAAAGTAAATCATTAGTTAGAACAAGAGGCACCTTTTATAAGGTGTCTCTTTTTTGTATTTTGAAGTGAAATTTTTTGTGCATATGATGAAACAATAAATTTAATGTAAGAAAGATTTAATGAACATAAAAAAGGGTTCAATACTAAAATATATTCTTGATTGAAAAATGTAGGATTCTAAAAGCACATGGAGTGAAGGGTGACAAGTGTAGCTGACGGCATTCGCCTTTCGCTACAGAAAAGCTTCTAGCGGGAAAAACGATAGGAGAACAAAGGCTAAAATCGTCACGTCCTGTGCGTCACCCCCACTGATTGAAATTTCACTTTATCTGCGCGAAAGCAAAGCAACAGCGGCAACGCCTTCGTGACCAACATCATGTTGGCCTGAGACCCCGCAGGAAATTTATTTGCGACGAAAGCGCAGCGACGAGGAGGCTCGACCTCGCTCGCGGAAACATCCCCCTGTAACGGAATGTGCAGTTAAGTACACATTTTGGTGAAGAGCCTAAAAAAGGTTGAAGGTTTATATAATAAGGAAACTTTTAAGAAATGTAGTTTAATGAATATTTTTTTGCGAAAAAGTGTTGACCTTTTATCTATAAGCCTGTAATATAAGACAAGTCGTTAAGAGATAACAAAACAACTTAACGAAATGAACTTTGAAAACTGAACAAGCAAAACGTTAACAATAAATGTTTCTAAATAAGAAACAAAATTTTGGACATCAAACATGATGCCAGCAAATTTGAGCTTACTCAAATTCTTTTATGGAGAGTTTGATCCTGGCTCAGGACGAACGCTGGCGGCGTGCCTAATACATGCAAGTCGAGCGAATGAGAGAGGAGCTTGCTTCTCTTGATTTAGCGGCGGACGGGTGAGTAACACGTGGGCAACCTGCCCTGTAGTTTGGGATAACTCCGGGAAACCGGGGCTAATACCGAATAATACTTTCTAATACATGTTAGAAAGTTGAAAGATGGTTCTCCTATCGCTACAGGATGGGCCCGCGGCGCATTAGCTAGTTGGTGAGGTAACGGCTCACCAAGGCGACGATGCGTAGCCGACCTGAGAGGGTGATCGGCCACACTGGGACTGAGACACGGCCCAGACTCCTACGGGAGGCAGCAGTAGGGAATCTTCCACAATGGGCGAAAGCCTGATGGAGCAACGCCGCGTGAGTGAAGAAGGATTTCGGTTCGTAAAACTCTGTTGTAAGGGAAGAACAAGTACAGTAGTAACTGGCTGTACCTTGACGGTACCTTATTAGAAAGCCACGGCTAACTACGTGCCAGCAGCCGCGGTAATACGTAGGTGGCAAGCGTTGTCCGGAATTATTGGGCGTAAAGCGCGCGCAGGCGGTCCTTTAAGTCTGATGTGAAAGCCCACGGCTCAACCGTGGAGGGTCATTGGAAACTGGGGGACTTGAGTGCAGAAGAGGAAAGTGGAATTCCAAGTGTAGCGGTGAAATGCGTAGAGATTTGGAGGAACACCAGTGGCGAAGGCGACTTTCTGGTCTGTAACTGACGCTGAGGCGCGAAAGCGTGGGGAGCAAACAGGATTAGATACCCTGGTAGTCCACGCCGTAAACGATGAGTGCTAAGTGTTAGGGGGTTTCCGCCCCTTAGTGCTGCAGCTAACGCATTAAGCACTCCGCCTGGGGAGTACGGTCGCAAGACTGAAACTCAAAGGAATTGACGGGGGCCCGCACAAGCGGTGGAGCATGTGGTTTAATTCGAAGCAACGCGAAGAACCTTACCAGGTCTTGACATCCCGGTGACCACTATGGAGACATAGTTTTCCCTTCGGGGACAACGGTGACAGGTGGTGCATGGTTGTCGTCAGCTCGTGTCGTGAGATGTTGGGTTAAGTCCCGCAACGAGCGCAACCCTTGATCTTAGTTGCCATCATTCAGTTGGGCACTCTAAGGTGACTGCCGGTGACAAACCGGAGGAAGGTGGGGATGACGTCAAATCATCATGCCCCTTATGACCTGGGCTACACACGTGCTACAATGGACGGTACAAACGGTTGCCAACCCGCGAGGGGGAGCTAATCCGATAAAACCGTTCTCAGTTCGGATTGTAGGCTGCAACTCGCCTACATGAAGCCGGAATCGCTAGTAATCGCGGATCAGCATGCCGCGGTGAATACGTTCCCGGGCCTTGTACACACCGCCCGTCACACCACGAGAGTTTGTAACACCCGAAGTCGGTGAGGTAACCTTTTGGAGCCAGCCGCCGAAGGTGGGATAGATGATTGGGGTGAAGTCGTAACAAGGTAGCCGTATCGGAAGGTGCGGCTGGATCACCTCCTTTCTAAGGATATTTTCGGAATACTGACATGGTCAGTAGTTAACGTTTTGCGTTCAGTTTTGAAAGTTTATGACTTTCTAAATACCTTGCTCCTGACGCTTGCGCTATCGTCGCAAAGCTGCATGTAGCAAATACACTGATGTATATCACGATGTGATGGAAGTCAGTAGCTTTGTTCTTTGAAAACTGGATAAAACGACATTGAAAGCAAACACAAATTTCTATTTTAAATAGATAAGAGTCAAAACAAGTCAAGTAACATTGACGTGTCAACTTAAAATCTTGAACGTTGTTCAAGTATAACTTGGTTAAGTTATTAAGGGCGCACGGTGGATGCCTTGGCACTAGGAGTCGATGAAGGACGGCACTAACACCGATATGCCTCGGGGAGCTGTAAGTAAGCTTTGATCCGGGGATTTCCGAATGGGGGAACCCACTACGTTTAATGGCGTAGTACCTTTACGTGAATTCATAGCGTACTGGAGACAGACCCAGGGAACTGAAACATCTAAGTACCTGGAGGAAGAGAAAGAAAATTCGATTCCCTGAGTAGCGGCGAGCGAAACGGGAAGAGCCCAAACCAAGAGGCTTGCCTCTTGGGGTTGTAGGACACTCTATACGGAGTTACAAAGGCATGTATTAGGCGAAGCGACTTGGAAAGGTCCGCCAGAGCAGGTAATAGCCCTGTAGTCGAAAGTACATGCCCTCCAGAGTGGATCCTGAGTACGGCGGAACACGTGAAATTCCGTCGGAATCCGGGAGGACCATCTCCCAAGGCTAAATACTACCTAGTGACCGATAGTGAACCAGTACCGTGAGGGAAAGGTGAAAAGCACCCCGGGAGGGGAGTGAAAGAGAACCTGAAACCGTGTGCCTACAAGTAGTTAGAGCCCGTTAATGGGTGATAGCGTGCCTTTTGTAGAATGAACCGGCGAGTTACGATTACGTGCGAGGTTAAGTTGTGAAGACGGAGCCGCAGCGAAAGCGAGTCTGAATAGGGCGATGTAGTACGTGGTCGTAGACCCGAAACCAGGTGATCTACCCATGTCCAGGGTGAAGGTGAGGTAACACTCACTGGAGGCCCGAACCCACGCACGTTGAAAAGTGCGGGGATGAGGTGTGGGTAGCGGAGAAATTCCAATCGAACCTGGAGATAGCTGGTTCTCTCCGAAATAGCTTTAGGGCTAGCCTCGTGATGAGAATACCGGAGGTAGAGCACTGTTTGGACTAGGGGGGCATCTCGCTTTACCGAATTCAGACAAACTCCGAATGCCGGATATTTATGCACGGGAGTCAGACTGCGAGTGATAAGATCCGTAGTCAAAAGGGAAACAGCCCAGACCACCAGCTAAGGTCCCAAAGTAATCGTTAAGTGGAAAAGGATGTGGCGTTGCTTAGACAACCAGGATGTTGGCTTAGAAGCAGCCATCATTTAAAGAGTGCGTAATAGCTCACTGGTCGAGTGACGCTGCGCCGAAAATGTATCGGGGCTAAACGATTCACCGAAGCTGTGGATTCACACCGTTGGTGTGAGTGGTAGGAGAGCGTTCTAACTGCGCTGAAGTCAGACCGGAAGGACTGGTGGAGCGGTTAGAAGTGAGAATGCCGGTATGAGTAGCGAAAGACAGGTGAGAATCCTGTCCACCGTATGACTAAGGTTTCCTGAGGAAGGCTCGTCCGCTCAGGGTTAGTCGGGACCTAAGCCGAGGCCGACAGGCGTAGGCGATGGACAACAGGTTGATATTCCTGTACTACCTCCCCACCGTTTGAGAAATGGGGGGACGCAGAAGGGTAGGGTAAGCAGAGCGTTGGTTGTCTCTGTTCAAGCAGTAAGGTGTGTACGTAGGCAAATCCGCGTACTAATACATTGAGCTGTGATGACGAGTCCGTATGGACGAAGTTCCTGATCTCACGCTGCCAAGAAAAGCCTCTATCGAGGTGGGAGGTACCCGTACCGCAAACCGACACAGGTAGTCGAGGAGAGAATCCTAAGGTGTGCGAGAGAACTCTCGTTAAGGAACTCGGCAAAATGACCCCGTAACTTCGGGAGAAGGGGTGCTCTGGTAGGGTGAAAGCCCGAGAGAGCCGCAGTGAATAGGCCCAGGCGACTGTTTAGCAAAAACACAGGTCTCTGCAAAACCGTAAGGTGACGTATAGGGGCTGACGCCTGCCCGGTGCTGGAAGGTTAAGAGGAGTGGTTAGCGCAAGCGAAGCTATGAATTGAAGCCCCAGTAAACGGCGGCCGTAACTATAACGGTCCTAAGGTAGCGAAATTCCTTGTCGGGTAAGTTCCGACCCGCACGAAAGGCGTAACGATCTGGGCACTGTCTCAACGAGAGACTCGGTGAAATTATAGTACCTGTGAAGATGCAGGTTACCCGCGACAGGACGGAAAGACCCCGTGGAGCTTTACTGTAGCTTGATATTGAAATTTGGTGCAACTTGTACAGGATAGGTAGGAGCCAGAGAAACCGGAGCGCTAGCTTCGGTGGAGGCGTCGGTGGGATACTACCCTGGTTGTACTGAATTTCTAACCCATGCCCCTTAGCGGGGTAGGAGACAGTGTCAGGCGGACAGTTTGACTGGGGCGGTCGCCTCCTAAAAGGTAACGGAGGCGCCCAAAGGTTCCCTCAGAATGGTTGGAAATCATTCGTAGAGTGTAAAGGCACAAGGGAGCTTGACTGCGAGACCTACAAGTCGAGCAGGGTCGAAAGACGGGCTTAGTGATCCGGTGGTTCCGCATGGAAGGGCCATCGCTCAACGGATAAAAGCTACCCCGGGGATAACAGGCTTATCTCCCCCAAGAGTCCACATCGACGGGGAGGTTTGGCACCTCGATGTCGGCTCATCGCATCCTGGGGCTGTAGTCGGTCCCAAGGGTTGGGCTGTTCGCCCATTAAAGCGGTACGCGAGCTGGGTTCAGAACGTCGTGAGACAGTTCGGTCCCTATCCGTCGTGGGCGTAGGAAATTTGAGAGGAGCTGTCCTTAGTACGAGAGGACCGGGATGGACATACCGCTGGTGTACCAGTTGTCGTGCCAACGGCATCGCTGGGTAGCTATGTATGGACGGGATAAGTGCTGAAAGCATCTAAGCATGAAGCCCCCCTCAAGATGAGATTTCCCATTACGCAAGTAAGTAAGACCCCTGAAAGACGATCAGGTAGATAGGTTCGAGGTGGAAGTGTGGCGACATATGGAGCTGACGAATACTAATCGGTCGAGGACTTAACCACATTTTGTGAATTGCACAATGCACCGTTTATCCAGTTTTGAAAGAACAACTTCTTTCTTAAAAGAGAGCTTCAAGACACAAGTAGTACAAGGAAGCAAATGAGTGAATGAAGGAGCGTACTTATGTACGTGACTGATTGAACGAATGTAGCTGACGCAGTAATACGCCGTGTATTGGAGGTCGACCATAGTCTAGTGATGATGGCAAAGAGGTCACACCCGTTCCCATACCGAACACGGAAGTTAAGCTCTTTAGCGCCGATGGTAGTTGGGGGCTTCCCCCTGTGAGAGTAGGACATCGCTAGGCATTATACCCAGGAGGATTAGCTCAGCTGGGAGAGCACCTGCCTTACAAGCAGGGGGTCGGCGGTTCGAGCCCGTCATCCTCCACCATTTAGAGCCTGAGCTTAGTTAGTCGTAGGTTTCAGTTCTATTCCTAGAGAGTCATGGCCCGTTGGTCAAGTGGTTAAGACACCGCCCTTTCACGGCGGTAACACGGGTTCGAATCCCGTACGGGTCATCTAAAGTATGTAGCGATTGCTACATACTTTTTTGTATTTTATTGAAATTGAAATGAAGGTTAGCGATTGTGCTAGTCCTTTTTTATTGGTTTTATAACAATGAGGCTTATAACTGCAACTTAGGGTTGGTTTCCATTTCGAATTTGTTTCAATGAAAGAAAAACAGCTGAGCCACTTCAGATCAACAAGGTGTTAGTCACGAAGGCGTTGTTCTAAGAAGTGGTGGTTTAACCTTCATTCCTTTATAAGCTTAGTCCAGCTAGGGTATCATCTAGTACGCTAATCCTTCAGCTTCGTAGGAAAGGAAAGAAATTGTTTCAGCATTAAAAGATGTAGCGGTCAGATGCACTCACCTACATGCGTATAAACTTAAAAAATGATTTCTTTTACTAAGAGGTACACTTTTTAGAACATGGAAAAATATTCACTTCCACTAAAACTCAAGCTTACTATCTACTGATATTTGTGTAATCAACACAGTAACGAGAAAGGATGATTACGTGCAGCTTTTATTATTGGAGCTGGAATGGGTATTAGCGCTAATTGTATTGTTTGAGGAGAATGGTCGTTGTTTAATGGCTCTAACTATAGTGTTTTTATTGCACTTAATTTAAGGGTGCTAAAGAGATAGCATCCTTAAATCTGCGACAACCTCTAAAACCAAATAAAAAACCCTCCACCGTATGTTCCGGTGGAGGGAATGAAAACATTGGTATATCAAGCTTCTTAATGGCAAAAGCCACATTGCCGTAGATATATAGAAAGTTTTAAACCACACTCCTCAAAGTGGGTGTCCGCATAAGTTTTCCTGTTTATCCCGAGGTCAAAGGAGCCCGGGCACGCCATTCCAACTTGGATATAAAACTCCCTGTTACAGTATAAAGGTTAAAACTTAATATTACACGTACAACGTAGCTTCGATTATTATTGTATGTTAAGTTTTAAAATTGTGCAAGTAAGAGCAAACACAGAATTTTGTCAAATGAAAGGGCGTACTTTCTATGTAGTAATTGGTGGGAAGAGTGTGTTTGTATGGAAGGATAAATACATTAAAAAAGTGGTAGAAAGCATGATAAAATCGAGATTTTAACCATAAAAAAAGCCTTCCATTGCTTTTGGAAAACTTTGCTTATCGTTATTTACTTTTTAAAATTTCCTGAGTCAATGTCGTAATATCGATTTGTGTTTTTTCTGCCATAGCATCGCGTAAAATTTCATGTCGGAAATAATGCACACTATTTGGTAAAGGCAAGTCGAGTAATTTGGATAGGGCGCTTTGATACATATAAACGAACTCTTTATCTGTATTGCCGCGCTTTAATTCAGCAAATGCTTCGTAAAATTGGTCGAGCTTATCTGCAAATTCAAGCAGGCGACCTTCGATTGTAGCATCCTTGCCTTCTTTCATTCGTTCAAAGAAAACAGCTTGGAAATTTGGTGGTATTTCTTCCAATATGAAATTTTCCATCATCTTTTCTTCTACGACTGCGAGCATTTCTTTTAACTCAGGACTTGCGTGTTTGACAGGTGTTTTAATGTCGCCAATAAATACTTCAGCAAAATCATGATTAATCGTTTTTTCATAAAGTGATTTCCAATTAATTTGGGCACCGAGCTGTTCTTCAAGTGTCGCAAAAAACATGGCATATTGTGATACTTTCCAAGAATGCGCTGCTACGTTATGCTCCTCAAATTTGAAACGTCCTGGTGCGCGGATAATACGCTCTAAATCATTTAAGCTTGTAAAAAAAGTATGAATACCGATAAAAATCCCTCCTTTTAAATGTATCGTACTATATTAAATTCCCTTACGGAAAGAAATTTACACAGTTTAAAAAATTTTTTATCGTATATTTACAATAGAGCGCAATGTAAAGCGTATGTAGTCAAAAGTAACAGCGGTAGTGCTCTAATCACAACTAAGAAGGGGATGTCTGGAGAGTGACAACCCCTTCATTTCTTACACTTGTACGTCCACTATTTGCCCTTTGTAAGGGTGCGGAGTAGTTTGCTGAGCAGACATGTCATTTAGCATTTCAATCGCACCAGCAGCCCCTTGATTCATAGCTTTGTCTAAAATTCCCATTTGAAGAGTTTGTTGAATTTGTGCGACTTGCGCAGACATAAGTGAATTAATTTCCATTGTAACCCCTCCTTTGTTTATATATCGACCAACCGTTTGTATGTTCCACCAAAGTGTTTCTAAATGTAGCATTGTAGTGTGTTTTTTTCCTAACGTGGAAGAAGTTATATTTATCTGTATTTTACAAGCATATTTCTCGGATTTTTATCCCATGCTTAGAAAGGTACCTATCGACTTGAGTTAGTCGAAACAATATTTTGTCTGTGGAGATCTATATCCACTTACTAAAATGATGAAGGAGGCTTTTTATGCATAAGTTCATGGTAGTAGGAACAATGGTATTTATGATGGCAGGTTGTTCTTTATTTCAACAAGAGGAAGAAGAGGTAGTGACAGTGAATTCCTCAGAAACTGTAACAGCAACGGCAACTGCCCAAATGATAAACAGCAACGGGGAAGATGTGGGAGAAATTAAATTTACCCAGACACAATCAGGTGTTGAAATTTATACGAACCTAGTCAACTTACCACCTGGCAAGCATGCCATTCATATTCATGAAGTAGGAAAGTGTGAGGCACCAACGTTTGAATCAGCAGGCGGACATTTTAATCCAGAGCATAAAGAACACGGTACTCAAAATCCAAAAGGGCCACATGCAGGCGACTTGCCGAATATTGATATCGGGCAGGATGGTACAGCGGAAGTTCGCTTTGTGACAAATGAATTATCGCTAGAGGAAGGAAAACCGAATTCATTATTTGATGAAGATGGCAGCTCTATTGTGATCCATGAAGGGCCAGATGATTATAAAACGGACCCATCTGGTAATTCGGGTGCGAGAATTGCTTGTGGTGTTATCCAATAATTGATTGCAAGAAGGGAAAGGGGTGTCCAGAAAGTAAAAACTTTCTGGACACCCCTTTATTCCTTAATAATTATCTATTAAGAAATATTGCTCCTGCGGTGGTCACATCAAAATGCCACCATCCTCGTCGCAAACATACTAACATTAGTAGTACAAACCAAGGCCATGGTTTGTGCTACTATTTTTTTATAGTAGAAGTGAAGGAAAGTCGAACGGCCCCTTGGATCAAATAAGAATCCGTATCGCAAACAGGCTAACTTCACACCCTTATTTGAATCAGTTTAGTATGTTGGGTCCCCGAGATCGTGTAAAAGAAAATGGAATCGATAAGGTACTGTGAAGACTTCTATGACTGGCTAAAAAGGAGAAGGAAAGATGATCAAACATGTGGTGGCATTTGATGTCAGTATGGGAAAAAGTACGATGGTCATTTACAACCGCCATCGTCAATGCGAGTTTGAAGGAGAAATTCTACATAATCGGCCATCTTTTGAGCAACTTCATGAAACACTAGAGCAGCTCACCAAACAGGATGGACAGGCACCTGAAATTGTCTTCGAAGCAACAGGTGTGTATTCAAAAGGATTAGAGAAATTTCTGCAAGATACGCACTATCCCTACTGTTGTCTGAATCCGGTTCAGGCGAAAGAAGAAACAAAATCCATGAGAAGACAAAAAACAGATACAGCAGATGCGCATAAATTAGCCCAAACGCACTTCCGAAACGAGCGTGTTCATACCTATGTAGAGGACGATTATTATAAACAAATGCGGGCGTGGTCACGCTATTATGATGAGCTAGATACAGAAATCAATCATTTACATAATCGAATGCATGCCATTTTACAACAAAGTTTCCCAGAACTCGAAACACTCTTTTCTACACGTTCTGCGCTCTTTCTAAATATTGTGCAATTGTATCCACACCCTGATGAGGTACTTGCTCATTCGAAAACAATCATTCGTAACCGGTTAAAGCAAAATACACGAAAAAACCTTTCGCTTAAACGAGCAGAGGAAAAAGCCGAATGCTTATTAGCGGCAGCGAAGGATTCTTACCCAGCCCTATCCAATCAAGATGTTCGATGTGATCAAGTACGCGATTATGCTCAAAGAATAGCGGAATTAAAAGAAAAGAAAGAGCAATTGATCAAGCAGATGGTGGCACTTTCAGAAGAAAAAGTGGAATATCAGGTGTTGATGTCATTTCCAGGTATCGGTGAAACAACGGCTGTCCGGATTATTGGGGAGTTAGGAGATATCCGCCGTTTTAAAACACATAAGCAATTAAATGCGTATGTAGGAATCGATGTACGTGTCTATCAATCTGGTAAATATGAGATGAAAGATATCATTAATCGTCGTGGGAACCGCCATTTGCGAAAAATCTTGTTCTTTATGGTGAAAACGATGATTACATTACGTCAAAAAACAAAAAATCATTTCGTAGAGTATTATGATAAATTAAAAACGCAACCTCAGGGGAAGCCCCATAAAGTTGCGTGTATGAATAAGTTCTTGAAAGTCGCATTTCACCTTATTACACACGGGATAACCTATGCTTACGAAGCAGCTACCAACTATTCGTAATCGATTACCCCTACTATAACACAATGGACCTTGCGAAAAAACGAAAAATCGTTAGGTCTTTTTGGCATGCGAAATTTTTTTGTTTAGGAGGGGGTACCCCCTCCTAAACAAAAAAGTCATCTCTTCGCATTAATTATTTTTGCAAAATCTATTGACTAGAGGTAAGAAGGTGCCGTCTCAAAATGTCTTTTCAGACGGCCCCTTTATTTCGTGAGAAAAGATATTCTTCGGTTTGAATAGAAGTGCATATTGTATTAATATGCATAACGTTAAATGATTTTGTATATTCATTCTCGCTTTTTTATTAATTTTCTCTCTAAAGTTTCTATTCTCTTTTTTGTCTCTTTTCAGTATTATTTGACATTTGTGTGTTTGTCTATGTAAAATAGAATCGTATTTGATTTTATAGGGGGATAGATACAAATGAAAAACAATAAATTTTTATTGTTCATGATCTTAAGCGTATTTGCACTAATTTTAGCTGCATGCGGTTCAGGTGATGAGGGTAAAGAGTCAACGGGTGGTAGTGATGAAAGCGCTAACAACGAATCAACAGATTATGGTGTAAAATATTTAAGTATTTTAACAGGTGGTACACAAGGTACGTATTATCCACTAGGTGGTAATTTTGCGGAGTTAATCTCTAGCGAAACAGGCGTTACAACAACAGCTGAAGTGTCACAAGCGTCAGCTGCGAATATGACAGCTTTACAAAACGGTGAAGGCGAAGTGGCATTCGTACAAACGGATATCGCTTACTATGCAACGGAAGGTATTGAAATGTTCGACGGGAAACCGATTGAGACAGTTTCAGCTTTAGGTGCATTATATCCAGAAACAGTTCAACTTGTAACATTAGCTGACTCTGGTATTAAATCGTATGAAGACTTAAAAGGGAAAAAAGTTTCTGTAGGTGCGCCAGGCTCTGGTACTTACGCAAATGCGGAGCAATTACTAGAAATCCATGGTTTAACAATGGATGATATTAAAGCGCAAAATTTAGACTTTGGTGAATCGGCAGATGGTATTTCATCAGGTCAAATCGATGCAGCGTTTATTACAGCTGGTTACCCAACTGGTGCTGTTGAAGCATTAAATGCTACAAAGAGCGTGTATATCGTTCCTGTATCAGCTGAAAAAGCGGATGAGTTAATTGCTAAATATCCATACTATGCTGTAGATGCGATCCCAGCTGGTACTTACGGTCTTGCAGAAGATACACCTGCTGTATCTGTACTTGCGATGTTAGCCGTTCAGAAAGACCTTTCAGAGGACTTAGTGTATGCAATGACAAAAGCTATCTATAGCAACACAGATAAAATCGGCCATGCTAAAGGTGCTTTAATCAAGGCTGAAACTGGTTTAGATGGTATTGGTATTGAAGTACACCCAGGTGCTCAAAAGTACTTTGACGAAGTAAACAAATAATTTAGTAAAGGTTGTTCTAGAGGCAACTGCTTCTAGAGCGACTCTTATTATTATGTAGGGGCGAGGAAGTTGTTACTCGTCGAATAAGGGCTTGTCTCATCATGAGGCGGCCCCTTTTCCTATGGGAAGGCTGAGAAATCGTGAAAAAAGTATGGTGGGGATGTCTAACAATAGCTGCGGCTATCGTTTTTTTGTTTATACCGATATTTCCAGTATTTAGTTTTATTGAAACGCGAACTGAAAAAACAGAAATGTATTATTTAGAATATGATGAAGACCCTCATTTTCAAATTGTTTTTACTCATTCAATCCATTTAACAGATGTAGTGGAATCGTATGAAGCGTTGCCTACATATGATATTCGATTGCATTCGATGCGTTATTCAGATGTAGCGATTGGTATGCCTGGATATGCGGAAGAAGGTCAAACACTAATTTATGAGGATGGAATCTATACGTTGTATTATGATAATGCGGTTTTACCCAATTTCACCTTATACATTGGTGATGTTGACTATACTTTGCGTTTCGAATATAGAGGAAAAACGTATAACTTAAAAGAAAACTTAAGTAGAGGGAAATCGTATTTGTTTGAAATAAAGAAAGTATCCATCTATGACAAAATGAAAGGAGTCGAGTTATATGGCGGATAAAAAAGATGTAAAAGATGAGCAATTTGAGCAATTATCAGAAGCCGATCAGCAGGCACTTCTTGAAAAGTATGATGCTGAATCAAATACACGTAAAGTAGGCGGTATTTTCCGTTGGATTATTTACGGTGGGTTACTAGCATTCTCGCTATTTCAATTATATACTGCTATCTTTGGGGTATTCCCAGCACAAATTCAGCGTACGATTCACTTAGGATTTGGCTTAACATTTATTTTCTTATTATTCCCAGCACGTCGTAAGGCACGTAAGGATAAAATACCGTTTTATGATTTCATATTAGCTATATTAGCGATTGTTGTAGGTTCTTACTGGACATTAAATTATGAGCGTCTTGTCAAATCAATCGGTCAGTTAGAAACACTGGACTTTTATATTGGATTATTAGCGATTGTCCTTGTTCTGGAGGCGGCTCGTCGTGCAGTAGGGTTACCGATTACGATTATTGCAGTACTGTTTTTAGCGTACGCATATTTTGGGCAACAGATGCCGGCTTTCTTGGCGCACCGAGGCCAAAGTTTAGAAAGCTTATCGAACTTAATGTTCTTCTCAACAGATGGAATTTTAGGTACACCGATTAGTGTATCGTCCACATTTATTTTTGTATTCTTATTGTTTGGTGCCTTCCTAGTGAAAACGGGTGTAGGGCAATACTTTAATGATTTAGCTGTTGCATTAGCAGGTAAATTGACTGGTGGACCTGCAAAAGTAGCGATTTTCTCGTCTGCACTGCAAGGAACAATTTCAGGTTCATCGGTGGCGAACGTTGTTACATCTGGTTCGTACACGATTCCGATGATGAAAAAGCTTGGCTATAAAAAGGAATTTGCTGGTGCAGTTGAGGCGGCTGCTTCAACAGGCGGGCAGTTAATGCCACCAATTATGGGGGCTGCGGCATTCTTAATGGTAGAGTTTATCGGTCGTGGTGTAACATACTGGGAGATCGCAAAAGCAGCAGCGATTCCAGCATTATTGTATTTCGTTGGTATTTGGATTATGACGCACTTTGAGGCGAAGCGTTTAGGGTTACGCGGGTTAAGTGATGAAGAGATGCCAGATCGTACGGCAGTGTTCAAAAAGATTTATTTGTTAACGCCTATTATTTTAATTATTGTATTAATGCTAACAGGTGTTCCTGTCATGCATGCAGCACTTTATGGTGTGGTTGCTTGTATTTTAGTTGGTATGTTCAATAAGGATACACGTCTGGGTGTCCGTGATATTTTAGATGCATTAGTAGACGGTGCTCGTACAGCATTAGGGGTTGTGGCCGCAACAGCCGCAGCAGGGATTATCGTAGGTGTGGTTGTCAAAACGGGTCTTGGCTTAAGTTTAGCAACAAGCCTTGTAAAATTAGCAGGTGGTAGTGTTTTATTCACATTATTCTTAGTGATGATTGCTTCACTTGTATTAGGGATGGGTGCACCAACAACAGCAAACTATGTTATTACGTCAACAATCGCTGCACCAGCTATTCTACAATTATTAGCACCGAATACACCGATGGATTTAATTCCATTAGTGACAGTTATGTCTGCTCACTTCTTTGTATTCTACTTTGGAATTATCGCGGATATTACGCCACCTGTTGCCCTTGCAGCCTTTGCCGCATCTGGTATTTCGGGTGGTGACCCGATTAAAACCGGCGTTAACTCAGCGAAGCTGGCGATTGCTGCATTCATTATTCCGTATATGATTGTATTGCAACCAGCATTGTTAATGGTAGATGTCACGCTTTTACAAATTGTATGGGTAACGTTCTCTGCGATTATCGGTATGATTGCCATTGGTGCAGGGATTATTGGTTTCTGGTACCGTAAGCTGATGTGGCTTGAGCGTATTATTTTAATTGGTGCAGGTTTAGCAATGATTTACCCAGAATCTGTTTCAGATATTGTGGGGGTCATCGTATTTGCGATCATGCTTGTTATTCAATTCATTGGAAATAGAAAAGGGAACGGTCCTAAGCCGGTTGCTTCCTAATCAAAGCAGTCAGTCTATGCATTTGCGTAGGCTGGCTTTTTTCGTTACATTATGGTGGAGGAGGGATGGACGTGCATTTAATTATTGCCTGTAGCAAACAATTGCCCATTCGCTACTATCCGAGTGATGGTGTATGGATACGCAGAGGAAGTCACTTTTATAATCGGACGCTCCCGTTTTTTGTAGAAGTAGAAGTGCAACAAAATATTAACCGAGTACAAGAATATATTGTAGAAATTGAACGCCAATACAAAAAAGTGGAGCTTGAAATCATTACACAAAACGGGTTGTATTATGAGCAACTATGTACGGCTTTTCCTTATGCGATTAGTACTGAAAATCGACTATATATTGTGAAATAATATCATAAAGAGATAGGTTTTATACTTATTATGCATAAGTGGTATTGATTAATTGTAAGTAGCGAAAATATTGTGTATATTTAAATTATTAAATAATTCTGATTAAGGAGTGAGGCAGATGAAAGACCTTTTAATGTCCCATTTAGAGACATATGTATTGGATCAGGAAGAAGTAGATATGCAAGTGATAACTCCAGAAGAATCAGAGCCAAAAATATTACATCTTGAATCGCCACAACAATATCCAGAAGGCTTCTTCTCGAGTCTATAAAGAGTCGGTACATACCGACTTTTTTTAGTGGACTAAATAAGTTGAACAGATGTTTTTGTAAAAATTGCCTTCAATCTATAGAAAGTATAAATTCTCAAGAAAATCCACATAACACAAAATATGAACTCGCGCCCTAATAGCGTGAGTTTTTTATTTATTTTGTCTAGGCAAGTTGCGGTTAATACTGAAAATTTGTAAAGTATACTATAATGAAGATAGAATTTCGAATTCGAGGTGTAACATAGATGAAGCAAGTAGCAAAAATAGAACAGTTACCCACATGGTTTGAGTATTTCCATACCAACCCTGAGGTGAGTTGGAAAGAGTTTAATACAACAAAGAAAATCGCTTCGATTTTAGATGAATTGAATGTACCTTATTATACATTTCCGGATGTCACAGGGCTTATTGCCGAGATTGGTGAGGGAGAGGAAGTAATTGCCGTACGTGCCGATATAGACGCATTATGGCAAGAAGTAGACGGCGTGATGCAGGCAAATCACTCTTGTGGACATGATGCCAATATGACAATGGTGTTAGGAGCCTTAGTGCGCTTAAAGGAAATGCCGCTAAAGAAACGCATTCGCTTTATTTTTCAGCCAGCAGAGGAGACGGGTGGAGGCGCGCTTGCGATGATTAAACGAGATGTATTAAAAGACGTGACCTATTTATATGGCATTCATTTGCGTCCCATTGAAGAGTTACCGTTTGGCAAGGTAGCACCTGCCATTCATCACGGAGCAGCGGTGTTTTTAGAAGGAAGCATTCATGGGATAGATGCACATGGGGCTCGTCCACATCAAGGGAAAAATGCGATTGATGTGTTAATGGCGATGCAACAAATGCTATCAACATTGCATATGGACCCATTCGAAGCGTGCTCAGCAAAGCTAACAAAGATGGTGGCGGATGGTGGTAGTATTAATATCATCCCTGGAAAGGCAACCTTCTCAATGGACATTCGAGCACAGAAAAATAGTGTGATTTTTGACTTGCAAAGTCGTATTGAAAAAGGGTTCCAGCATATTTCACAAATGTTTGATGTAGAGATTAAGTGGGAATGGCTTGATTTAACACCAGGTGCTGAAGTATGTGAGGAAGCGGCGCGGATTGCAGAGTTATCGATTATTGAGGCTCTTGGGAAGGACTGTTTAGCGCCGGCTGTTGTGACACCGGGGAGCGATGATTTTCATTTTTATACGATCAATAAACCGGAGCTAAAGGCAGCGATGATTGGAATTGGTGCAGATTTAGCCCCAGGGTTACATCATCCACAAATGGCATTTAATCGTGATGCCTTACAAATTGGTGCGGATGTATTAACAACAACATTAAAAAATGCAGCTAGAGGAAGAGAATAATGAACATTAAACAACTAGAGATTTTTGCAATTGATTTACCTTTAATTGAGCCATTCATCGTGAGCTATGATACGTATCCATCGATGCCATCCATTATTGTAAAACTAACGACTGAATGCGGGCTTGTTGGTTGGGGAGAGGCAGTACCTGACGATCATGTAACAGGTGAGACATTCGAAGGGACATATGCTGTCTTAAAACACCGTTTAGCCCCTCAATTAATCGGAGAAAACCCGATGAATTTTGAACGTATACATGAACTGATGGATAGTTTAGTGAAAAATGCGCCAGCTGCAAAGGCGGCTATTGATATCGCATGCTTTGACGTAACAGGGAAAAAGCTCGGTGTACCTGTATATCAGTTAATCGGTGGGCGCTATCATGAGAACTTCCCGATTACACATGTGTTAAGCATCGGGGAACCAGAGAAGATGGCGATGCAAGCAGCAGAGAAGGTGGCAGAAGGATATCGTTCCTTTAAGATGAAGGTAGGCCGTGATGTGGCAAGTGATGTCGCACGTATTAAAGCAGTTCGTGAACGCGTTGGCGAAACGATTGCGATTCGTGTCGATGTGAACCAAGGATGGCGAAATAGCGGGAATACACTACAGGCACTTGCTCAATTAGAGGAAGTAGGACTAGATTGGCTAGAACAGCCAGTTGTAGCAGATGATATTGATGCAATGGTTGAAATCAAATCGAAAACAGCGGTTCCTGTGATGATTGATGAAGGAATTTGTAACTTCCGCGATATGCGCGAAATTATTGCAAAACGTGCGGCCGATAAAGTAAATATTAAGCTGATGAAATGTGGCGGTATTTACCGTGCTAATCAATTAGCGGCGATGGCTGAAATGGCGGGAATGGAATGTCAAATTGGCTCGATGCTAGAATCTTCCATTGGTTCATCGGCAGGTTTCCATGTCGCATTTTCTAAAAAGGTAATGACAAGTGTAGAATTAACAGGTCCGCTGAAATTTTCGAAAGACATAGGAAATTTAAGAGCGAGTTACAAGATTCCATTTATCGAGCTTGGTACAGGTGTCGGACTCGGTGTAGAGATCGATGAAAGCATGTTAGCAGAGTTAACACAGTATTCGGATGTGATTCGATGAACTTTACGTATAGATTGCTAAATGAGAGCGATTTAGCTGCTATTCAAGCGGTACAAGCCGATGTTTGTGCGGCGCTAGATGATCCAGCTATTTTACAACCGCTAAGTGTAGCGGAACTGCTCAATATTTTAGGTGGCAATGGCCTGATGTTAGGCGTATTTTCTTCCGATCGATTAGTCGCATTTCGTGCATTACTAAAACCAGCAGTAGATGAGGACGAGCATCTTGGTGCGGATGTAGGGGCAACGGACTTTACGCGTGTATTGTATCAGGAAATTTCAAACGTGCATCCTGATTGTCGCGGGCAAGGCTTGCAAAAGTTAATGGCTGGCTGGATTATGGACAAGGTGGATACAGCCAATTTTGATTGGATTTGTGCGACAGTGATGCCATATAATATTGCTAGCTTAAAGGATAAATTTGCGCAAGGCATGTACGTGTATGCTTTAAAATTAAAGTATGGCGGCAAGCTGCGTTATGTGTTCGGCAAAAATTTACGCGATGAACGTACTTTTGGCGAAGAGAGGGTACAAGTCTCGATGCGCGATACAGAAACACAACAGCAGCTGCTGGCGAATGGCTTTGTTGGCGTTTCGATGGAGGCGCTTGAAGGCGATTGGTTTGTAACGTATAGAAAATAAATGAAAACGGCTCCCATGCATGGAGAGCCGTTTTTGTTTGGACTATTGATAGAAGATTTCACATCTTATTTAATCGGGCAGAATCCACAAGCCATTAAACCAGGAATGTCTTTCGAGAAACAGCAACTTTTACGAACAGGTACATTGATAAGCTGTGAAGGGTTACCGCCACCTGTGTATTCTTTAAAGATCGATTTCGTAGCAAACGTACGCCAAACTTGATCGTCTTCTAGTATTTCTAAATCTTCTAACGCTCTTTCTGCTAAAGTGGGGTTTTCTAGTAAGGTATGATAATGCCATAACATATAGCCGAAAAAGTTTTCCCATAATGTCAGCGGAGAAATCGTTGTTGTTTTCCTTAATTGCTGAATAATTTCAAAGCATTGCTTGTATAAAATATTTGCAATGACACGTTCACGCTCATCATCGTCTACATAACGAAAATCATTCGCTGTAATAAACGTACCGAGTGTGCGTATGCCGTATTCCTCTACAACAGCAAAGCGGATATCCTTTAGATTGCCATCCCATACTTCGTCATACGCTGCTAGCATATAAAATTGCATTGCGACAAACATCCCGTAACGACGACTAAAATGGGAGATGGCAGCCGCTTCTGTGGGCGCATTTGTAATGCCCATCATTAAATTACGGAAGTCTGTTAAATAAAAATCCTTTTGAATATTCGCCAGTGTAAAGAGTGGACGCGTTGGCTCCTCTGTATAAATACTATAAGAGTTTAATTGACGAACTTGATCGTAAGAAAGTGCAGGCATAAAATCACCTTTCAACAAAGTTTTATCTATAGTGTACCATTTCCTACTATACAAAATGTAAAAAATGTTTTAAAATAAATAAAACTTATAAGAAAGGTTGGTTTTTAGTGTGACGGAGAAACCATTATCAATTCCTCGACCTTTAGTGCGGACAAATCAATGGACTATTTTTTTATCAGTTGTGTTGACGTGGGTCACAGGGCAGTACGTTATTTTACTCATTCCGCTCATTTCAAATGTACTAGGTTTTACTATAGGGTTTAACCCTATTATGAGAGTAGCAAAGCTGTTCTTACGGAAAAATCCGAAAGATTATATTCCAGAGGAGGCAGGACAACAGCGGTTTAATTCAAGCATCGCTAGCATTTGTTTGGCAGGTGGATTTATAGGGTTTGGAGTAGGCTGGGGCGTAGTCGGATATGCATTTACGATAATGGTGGCAGTTGCCTCGTTCATTGCTATTTTGGGGTTCTGCATTGGCTGCTTTATTCATTTCCAATGGAATCAATATAAGTATCGTCGCCGTCAAAATAGCTGCTAAAAGAAAAGTTTAAAAATTCTATATGAATAAGTTGACTTCTTAAATGAAAACGATTATCATTATCGTGTAAGCAATATCACTTGCAAAACAGTGTAAGTGAGCTTGAACTTCAGCTACTTTTCTCCAGGAGTGTGCTAGTTCATTATAGCGTTCTAAACCCCCCCTCATTTTTAGAACGTGCCAAACCGTGTGGCAGTTGCCGCAAAAGATATTGTTTTTCACCCTTTATTTTTCTTCAAAGTTTCTCTTATACATAGGAGAACAATGTTTTGCCCATACCCTTCGACAAGGTATGGGTTTTTTTATTAGCTACTCGTAATGAGCAAAAATAAATCCTAAAAATACCATGTAAATAGTAAAAGATATTAAACGAAATCATAATCGTAGCCTCCGCGCTTTGCCACAGCCTACACAGGAGCTAAAACAGGCGCGGCCTGTTTGGATCTCCTGTTCCTGCTCCTGACGTTGCACTTTCGTCGCAAAGAGAATCTTGGCTCTTGTGGCTATGGCGCGCTACGGCAAAAGTGAATACTTCTCGATGGGCTAGAAAAATATTTCTCTTTTTTAAAAGAAATCATTTTCTTTCCGTTTGCATGTATAATCGCCCAACCTTTACTTTCGTCAATGAGAATTTTTCATTATTTTTGAGCAGCTAATTATTGTATTGAACAATAGTTGTTTGTAGCGCAGGCACGAGAGTGTAGCTGACGGCATTCGCCTTTCGCTACAGAGCAATGTTTTTCTGCACCGGAAGTGAAGCGGCAGGTGCAAAGCTTCCTACGGGAAAAGCGAGACAATCAAGACCCCGCAGGAAATTTATTTGCGACGAAAGCGTAGCGACAGGAGCACCGAAGCATGAGCGACGAGGAGGCTTGATCTCGCCCGTGGAAAGCGAGTGCCGGAGCGGAAAGCAACGGTTACTAAAATGGTAATATATGTTTGGTAATTGGTTCGTTATGAGTTAGCTACTTTCTTCATTTACGGGTATATTTGCGAGCTGCATTTTCTTTGCAACGAGCATCGTATGGTAGCTATGTAGTAGCATACCGACGATAATAATGCCCACCCCAGTAAGTGCAACGGAAGAAGGAAGTGCAACATGTAATAACACCATTTCTCCAGCCATGACAAATAATACTTCGGTTGATTGGGTTGCTTCGACGGCAGCGAGCTTTCCTTGATCATGGCGTGCGCGGTCTGTGGCAATAAAGAATAGGGTAGTAGCGATGACGCCTGAACTCAATGCGACTAGTAAACTTTGAAACATTTGTGAGCTTGAAGGGTAACCAACCGTTACAAGTGCCCAAATCGCCATGACAATCCAAGCCGGCATCGATGCAATCGTCATACCAAGGACACGCTGAAATGTATCGAGACGACCGCTACAGACATCCATCATTTTGCGATTGCCAAGTGGATAAGCGAATGCCGCTACAACAACAGGGAGTACGCCAAATAACACTGTTTGTAAGGAAGTACTATTAGCTTGTGGAATTTGAATGAGTAAAATTCCGATTAAAATAACACCTGAAATGAGAAGCGAGATGCGCGGTATTTTATGGCGAATGCCGTTATCTGTTAAAAATAGCGGTGCAAGTAATACACCTGCGACAATGGTCAATTGCCATGTACCCGATACAAGCCAACCTGGACCGAAAGCGGCTGCGAATGTAAGTGGCGCGTAAAATAAAACAAAGCCAACAAAGCTCCAAATAAGCCAAGCGCTAGGAGCACTTTTTACTTCTGTACGTAATGGTTTAAACCCACCCCGTATAGCAACAATCGCAATTAAAAAGGGTAACATGAAAAAGTAGCGAAGAGAGGCACTCCATAGCCAACTACCGCCTTCTAATTCCATGGCGTGATTGAAGATAAATGTAAAGCCAAAAAAGAAAGCAGCAAGTATGCCAATCATAATTTCCTTCATAAAGATCAACACCTTCTCCCTGAAAATTCAGTTAACTTAAGGTAGAAAGAAAAGCGAAGTGATGAACACTTCGCTTAAGAAAGTATTATATACTTTTTATGTGGAAATTCAATCTATTTTTGTTCGAAAAGTTGGATAATTTCTAAAATCACCTGTGTCGCTTTTTCCATTGTTTCAGCGGATACATATTCAAATTTACCATGCATATTTTCGCCGCCAGCAAAAATATTAGGTGTTGGTAAGCCCATAAATGATAACTGAGAGCCATCTGTACCGCCGCGAATTGGTTCGATAATCGGTGTAATATCTAGCTTATGCATTGCTTCTTTTGCGATATCAACGATTTCCATTACCTTCTCAATTTTTTCACCCATATTATAGTATTGGTCTTCGATTTCTACCTGAATGGCATGTTCACCATATTCAGCCTTTATTAACTTTTCCACATCTAACATATGTGCTTTTTTCACTTCGAATTTTTCACGGTCATGGTCACGGATAATATAGCTCATTTCCGCTTTTTCGATGCGTCCAGTAAAGCTCATTAAATGAATAAAGCCCTCGTAGCCCTCTGTTTTTTCAGGCACTTCATCGACGGGCATATGATTTTGGAACTTGATAGCCATTGTCGTCGCGTTTACCATTTTGTTTTTAGCTGAACCGGGGTGGACGCTTGTGCCGTAAGTTGTGACTTTGACGCCAGCAGCATTGAAGCTTTCGTATTGTAATTCACCAAGTGGGCCACCATCCATTGTGTAAGCAAAGTCGGCATTAAATGCTTCTACATCAAATTTATGTGGACCGCGACCAATTTCTTCATCCGGTGTAAATGCGACACGGATTTTGCCATGTTTTATTTCAGGGTGCTCTACTAAATATTCCATGGCTGTTATAATTTCAGCGATGCCGGCTTTATCATCTGCACCAAGAAGTGTCGTACCATCTGTTGTAATTAATGTTTGCCCGACATAGTTTTTTAGGTTGGGGAAGTACGCTACGGACATCGTTACCTCATCATTTAACGGAATATCTTGGCCGTCATAATTGTCGATGCGCTGTGGATTCACATTAGTACCTGTGAAGTCTGTTGTCGTATCAACATGCGCTAAAAATCCAATGGTCGGTACGTCTTTGTCTGTATTGGCTGGCAATGTCGCAAACAGATAGCCATTTTCATCTAATGTGATATCTGTTAGCCCGATGTCAGCCAGTTCATCTTTTAATACATGCAATAAATCAAATTGCTTTTGCGTAGAAGGGGTGGTGTTACTTGTAAAGTCCGATTGTGTATCAATTTTTGCGTAGCGAATGAAGCGTTCAATGAGTTTTTCTTTCATGGATTGTACCTCCTAAAGTAAATCGTATAGTTAGTGTATCACTTTATTTCGATTTTCGGAATATTGTGCAATGCTCAATGCAATGAAAATTTGTGCACCGTAGTATGTGAACATAATGAGTTCATGCGAGAACGGTACAGCGACAATGAATTTATTAATCGCTAATATCGAGTCAGAAGCAATAAACAGCAGGGCACCAACGATGGCAAAAGTAGAACCTGTACGGAATGATGTCCAGCCCATTGTTAAAATGACGCTAATATAAGCGAATACCGCAATGGTTAGTACAATTTCTCCCTTTTGGAAGAGTGTGCTACACATCCAAATAGCCATTGCCCCACCGTATAGGAGCAGTCCCGTTTTGACAGCTGTTGGTACCCGTTTTTGGCCACTAGAAAAGGCAGCGATATAAAAAATATGTCCAATTAAAAAGCTAATTAATCCAACGATAAACCACTGTAATGTATAATCACCAATGGCACAAAAAATTAACCCGATGCCAATGAGCGTGTAATATTTTCGCTCGGCATGGCGTGTGAGAAATGCAAAGGTAATAATTAATACCATCGGAATCAATTTAAACACCATTTTGAAATCGCTCGGGATTGTATCAAATAAAAATACATAATAAAAGCCAAAAATAACTGCGGCTATCAGTAGAAACGTTCTCATGTGAAAACCCCCTTTAAACATAGATTGTTATTATTATAGTAAAAAATATGAAACTTTTTTATTGATTAGACCGTATTAGAGACAGGAAGAAAGGGTGATTCAGATGGGACAACTAGTCATTATTTCCGCGATTTTCTCGGTTGTGATTACTATTTTACTCGTACCGTTGACGCGGAAAATACCAAAATCAGAGCTTACATCCAAACAGCAAGGGATATTGGCCATTGCTGTATTTACACTTAGTTTTATTTCGACATTTTTCATGGTTTATGTATCTAAAATTGACTTACAGTGGACGATTTTCTTATATGTATTACCAGCCGTTGCATTAGGTGGGGCGATTTTCTCGGTAGGGTTGGAACAAAAATTGAAGTCTGTCATTGTGTTTTTCAGCATCGTTGCTGTTGTGTATTTTTTAAGTGCACCGTTGTTTAATGCGGATGATAAATACAATTCTGCTGAAATGGTAGAGGATGTGGAAATTAAACCGTTTGATGAGACAAAGAAGCCAGCCAGTGTACCACCGCAATTTGTGGAGAATAAAATGAAAAAAGCATTTGGGCAAGTGCCAAATACAAGCTTTTACGAGTTAGGAAATTTACAAATTCAACAGGTAAACGGGGAGTATGTCTATATTGCGCCAGTTGAGTTTTCAGGATTCTTTAAGTGGTTCAATGGCAAAACGACGCCAGGATATTTTACGATGAGTGCAACAGATTCAAGTGAAAATCCGAAATTCATCGAACATGAAATGACGTATGTACCATCTGCGTATTTAAATAAAAATTTAGAGCGCCATATGCGTCTATCCTACCCGACGTTGATTTTCTACGGGGAGCCACAGCTTGAAGTGGATGATGAAGGCAAGCCTTATTATATCCGTTCATACGGCGAATTTATTTCTGCGCGGAATGGCTTTGATGTAAAAGGGATTGTCATGGTCGATGCAGCAACAGGTGATATGGAAAAAATCGCATTAGCAGATGTACCAGCCTTTATCGATGGCGCGATTTCACCTGAAACGGTTAGCTTACAAAATAGCTACTACGGAAATTATGCACATGGTTTCTGGAATAGTGTTTTTGGTAAAAAAGACGTGAAGTTACCGTCGGATGAAGGAACGGAAGCAAATGTGTCACCCATCTTTAGCGAGGAGGGTGTGATGTATTACTTTACCGATTTTACAAGTCCGAAAGAGGGCGTAGATTCGATGCTTGGGTATTCATTGACGAATGCACGAACAGGCGAAGCGACGTACTATACAGGAAATCTGAAGGAATCGTATATGGATTCACAAGGTGCTCTAGATATTATTGAGAAAAAATTTATTGAAAAAGAGTGGCAAGGTGAAATGCCGATTTTATACAATTTTTACGGTGAGGCAAGCTGGCTATCCGCTGTGCTTGATTCGAATGGTTTCCTCCAAAACTACTTCATCGTGTCAGCCGCAAATCCTGAAATTTCAGCGTATGCTTCCACACCAAATGAAGCATTAAAGCTGTATAAAACAGCATTGTCACGTGGAGGTAGTACGGTCGATGGCTCGTCTAATGCAGAAGAGGCGACGAAGACAGGGCAAGTGAGTCGTGTATATAAAGAGCGAGTAGAAGATTTCACACTGGTAACATTCTTACTGACAACAGGTGAAAACTTCGTTGTCAGCACAGAAGCAGTACCATTTGCGATTTATATCGAGCCAGGCGATACAGTGAAAATGGTCTACTATGCAACAGGTGAGCAATTCCTACCAGTAAAAACAATGATGATTGATGATTTACCGGGACAATAAAACATAAAGGCGTGGGGAAATTTCCCGCGCCTTTATGCTTTACGTATATGATTATTGCTCATCTTTCATTTCGATATATGCATACATTTGTGCTTGGCGCTTGTTGACCATCTCATCGGAATACGGTTTGTATTCGTTGAACAGTTGCTGCATATTTGAAAAAATTTGTCGCTCCTTTATAAATGAAGACGAGGACTCTTGTTCGAAAATGTATTCTAAATGAATGAGCTGAATGAGTGCCACTTCAGGGCTTTCGAAATTATAGGAAAACTTAATATTCCATAGCGATGTATACGAAATATACTGCTCAGCATAATTCGTTGCGTGTATATATTGGTTTAGGCTAATTTGTTGAGCGATGATTTTATGTAATCGGGCAAGCTCTGTATTAATTTCTACCATCACTTTCAGTAAGGATCTTGCGCCTTGTGGTGAGCGAGTTTTAGATGTCGTCCAAACCATAAATATTCCCTCACTTTCTATAGTTACTATTGTAGCAAAGTGGAGATAGGGAACAATGGACAAAAGAATGAGGTTTTCGCTATCAATGATCGAAAACTAAATTTCTTCCCCTTGCTAAAGTCATGCTATTCTTTCATATTCGCAGACAATTGTTTAATAATATCATCTAACATTGCTTGTCGACGACGTTCAATATGATCTTCTTTAAATGGTTTTAACGCTAAAAACGCTTCTTCCTGCTCTTTTAAAATCGCACGTTCATTCGCAAACTTTTCTACAGGCTCTTGTTCAAAAATGTAGTGTAGGTGGAAGATTTGCAGTAAAGCGACTTCAGGGCTCTCCAAATTAACAACAAACTTTAGATTCCATACAGATGTATGAGAAATATATTGATGAATATATTCGGTTGCGAATTTGTATTGTTCTAAATCAATCTGTGGCATAATCGCTTGATGTACTTTTGACAGTGCTATATTAATATCCGTGATACATAAATAGTATTTACGTACACCACGTAAATGTTGCTTCTCCAAAGATTTAGCAGCATGTTTATTTGTATACATAAGAAAAGTCCTTTCTACTTAAAAAGTAACATATTACTATTTTATCAAAACAACTAATAGAAATGAACTGCAAAAAAACAGAGTTAACGGGACTTCAGTCTCTGTTAACTCTGTAGATGTTTATATTATTGCCATGTAAAGCCTTTAGATGCTAAAAATTCTTTCATGTGTGGACGTTTTTGATCGATTAAGAAATCGGCCATTTGTTTTGTCCAGTTAGCCATTTTTTGATTGGAAGAGCGAGAGGCGTAGTAAGCTTCCATTGTGGCATCATACTCATCTAGTAACGTATCGTATTGTGCTGTGTTATAGCTATTTTCGTGAAGCACAGCGGCAACTGGTAAACGTGGTTTTGTTTCATTGCGTTTTGTCGGTTCACCAATCGTCATCGCAAATAATGGGAAGACATACTCTGGTAGGTCAAATAGCGCACTAATTTCAGCCGGGTTTGTACGTGCACCGCCAATATAGCAAATACCGTAACCTTCAGATTCGGCAGCTACAACAAAGTTTTGGGCAAATAACGAAACGTCTGCAACACCAACTAATAGATTTTCTGCGGAGTCTGCTACGATCTCCACCCCATGTTTTTGGCCTGCTACTTGAAGGCGTTTAAAATCGACACAGAATAAAAATGAAGCGCCTGCTGTTTTGAATTGGAAGTCATTTTTTGATAGCTCCCCAAGCTTTTGTTTTTTCTCTTCATCCGTTACCCAAATTACGCTATATGCTTGTACAAAATGCGAACTTGCTGCCATTTGTGCTGTTTCAATTAATTCAATGACTTTTTCACGTGAAATTTCTTCGCCTGTATATTTGCGTACAGAGGAATGGCTACGTAAAAGTGTTTGTGTTGAATTCATCGGAAACTCCCCCTTATGTAAAAAAATAGGGCTTAAAGGAAACCCATTAAGCCCATCTTATAATATTTTATTACAGTAAGCCAATCCATTTCCAATAAGTCGCACTAAATAGTAGGACAAGTAAGTAGCCGAAGATCGTTAAAGGAATACCGGATTTTAGGAAATCTTTTGTTGTAAATGCTCCAGTACCATAAGCTAACATGTTTTGTGGTGCACTAATTGGTAATAAGAAGCCGAAGCTAATGACGAATTGTTGTATTAATACGAACCCAACTTGGTCTATATCTAATGTAATGGTTGTTGCTAAAGCAATAAATACTGGAATGAGTGCGGATGCTAAGCTTGTGGCACTCGCAAAACCAAGGTGGATTAGAATATTAAAGGCGGTTACTAGCGCAATTGTGGCTAAAATAGGCATCGAATTAAGCCCGAGTGAACCAAAGACCGCATCAGATAACCATTGTGCGCCTTGTGTATTTAATAATACAGTACCAAGTGCAATCCCTACAGCGAATACAATAATTGTTCCCCACGGAATGAGTTTTTCAACTTGCTCCCAAGTGTATACCCCAATTTTCGGTGCTAATAACATCGCGATGGCTACAATTGTGACAGTCGTTGTATCGAACGGATGGACGATACCTTCCGTCGCCCATAAAAATAATAGTGCTATAGAGATTATGATTAAGCGAATCTCTTCTCCTTTTAACGGGCCAAGGTCTGCTAACTGTTTTTTTATAACTTCTTTCCCGCCATCAATCTGATCCGTCTCTGGCTTAATTAACATATTCATAATGAAGAATAGGGCAATAGACATTAAGATAGAGAAGGGTGCAGCATATAAGAACCAAGCGCCCCATGAAATATCAATGCCTAATTGGTCTTGGATAAAGCCGATTGCAACCATATTTTGAGCAGCACCGGTTTTAATCCCGATATTCCAAATCGAAACGGATTGTACGGCCGTAATCACGAGTAATGCTCCAAGTCGTGAGTTTTTCTCAAGGCCAAATGCTGCCACCATGCCGAGTAAAATGGGGACAACAGCGCCTGCACGAGCAGTGGCACTTGGTACGAAGAAGGCCAAAATAATGGATACTAAAATAGCCCCAAAAACAATGGCTTTTGTTTTTGTTCCAAGAAGAGATAAAACCCATAAAGCTAACCGTTTATGTAAGTTTGTTGCCTGCATAGCAGCAGCTAAAAATAGTGCGGCTGCAACAAGCGCTACAGCGGAGCTACTAAAGCCACCAAGTGCGAGCTTTAAAGCATCTTTTGTCCCTAATACTACAGTTGGGTCTGCGATGGACGGAGCAAAGCCAAGTAAAATGGCGATTAACCCAATAATCATGGCAGAGCTGACCGGGTAAGAAACGGCCTCTGTTACCCATAAAATAACGGCGAATGCTAAAATGGCAAGACCACGTTGCCCTGCGACAGGTAAATCACCGTTGTTCGGCAACAACGTAATAATAATTAGTGTTGCGAATGCAAGTCCAATCCAGAGTGGTTTTAAATTGCGTTTGTTTGTTTCTTTCGGTTCTATGACCACGGTTTGTACAGAAGGTGTTGATTTTGAAGCTTGTAATTTTCCCATCATGCCACACTCCCTTTAATAGATGTTTATAATACTTAACAACTGACATCAGGCTGTTAAGTATTATATTAGAAATGTATTTAACTTCTTTAGGAATCATTTTAATGCTGATTTTACAATGTCTATACATTCCTAATCGTTATTTTGATTATAACTTTTCTATATGAATATACTGTTAAAATTTAGTTAATTATTATAACGAGTAAATATCCAAACATATATTACCAGGTGAGTAACCGTTGCTTTCCGCTCCATTCGGCTCGCTTTCCACGGGCATGGCTTCAGCCTCCTCGTCGCTCGTACCTCACTCCTGCGGGGTCTTCAGCTCATGCAACTGTCGCTATGCTTTCGTTGCAGAAAAACATTGCTATTCCCGTAGGAGTCTCGCCGATTCCGCTTCAATCAACGGGCAAGTCATTTTTGATCACGTTTTTGCTAAAAAACACGCTGCTATACAGGAAATATTTTAATAATCAACACACCTGGAATACAATAATTGGTTGCTGAAAAAAGGAAGATTCTCATTCATTACGGAAGAGGCTAGGAAATTATACTTGCAAATAGAAAGAAAATGATTTCTTTTAGAGAAGAGAAATATTTTTCTAACATCTCGAGAAGTATTTACCTTTGCCGTAGCGCGCCATAGCCACAGGAGTCGGAACAGGAGATCCAAACAGGCCGCGCCTGTTTTAGCTCCGGTGTAGGCTGTGGCAAAGCGCGGAGGCTACGATACATGCCTTTTACTATTTAACTGGTATTTTTAGGGTGTACTTTTACTCATTTAGAGTTAATTAATAGTTTTGTAGGAGATTATAAAACTGTGATTTCAGAAAATTTTAAATTAATAGTTGACGAATCGGATTTAATTGTTTTATACTGTGAAACAACAGATGGAACATGAATCATATACTCTTATCTAGAGAGGCGGAGGGACTAGGCCCTGTGATGCCCAGCAACCAGTAACAACTTACTAAGGTGCTAATTCCTACAGATTCGAATCGGGATCTGAAAGATAAGGGGAGGAAAACTTGCTCATTCGCAGCCCTCTTCTTATTTTGAGAAGAGGGCTTTTTGTACTCATTTGTATAAAAAGCAACTTCCAAATTAAGAGGGGTTACGTTTTCGAAATCCTCCTCAACCGATTATCCATCGATTATACTTTAGGAGGAATTTACTCATGTCACAAAAACCAGAAACGTTATTATTACACGGCGGTCAAAAGCCGGATCCTGTAACAGGCGCAATCGCTGTACCTATTTACCGCACAACGGCATATGCCTTTAAAGACACTGCTCATGCGCAACGTCTTTTCGCTTTAGAAGAGGCAGGAAACATTTATTCACGTATTATGAACCCAACAGTTGGCGTATTTGAAGAACGAATTGCTTTAATTGAAAAAGGGACGGCTGCAGTAGGGCTTTCATCTGGTTCCGCTGCGATTGCATTCTCTATTTTAAATATTGCAGGTACAGGAGATAACATTGTAGCAGCAGGTTCTCTTTACGGTGGCACATACAATTTATTTGCGAACACACTGCCTCGTTACGGCATTACAACGACATTTGTAGACGAAAGTGATCCAGAAAACTTCCGTAAAGCTATTAATGAAAATACAAAAGCATTATATGCAGAAACAGTAGGGAATCCGTCTTTAAATATTTTAGATATCGAAGCAGTAGCAAATATTGCACATGAGTATGGCTTACCATTAATTATTGATAATACATTCCCATCGCCATATGGTTCAAATCCGATTGACTTCGGTGCCGATGTTGTGGTGCATTCCGCAACAAAGTGGATTGGCGGTCACGGTACGACAATTGGTGGCGTAGTAGTAGATGCAGGGAAATTTGACTGGACGCAAGGTCGCTTCCCAGGATTTACAGAGCCGGACACAAGCTACCACGGCTTACGCTATGGTATTGATGTACCAAATGCAGCATTCGCAACAAAATTACGTGTGCAATTATTACGTGATTTCGGACCGACATTATCAGCAGACGCTGCCTTTAACTTCATTCAAGGGCTAGAAACGCTTCATTTGCGTGTGGCTCGCCACAATGAAAATGCAACAAAAGTAGGGGAGTACTTAAAAAACCACCCATTCGTGGAAAAGGTAAATTACCCAGGATTTGAAGATTTCCCATCACATGATGCGGCGAAGAAATACTTAAAACATGGTTACGGCTCGATGCTCACATTTGAATTAAAAGGCGGTCGTGATGCAGGTCGTGAGTTCATCGATAGTGTAGAACTACTATCGCATGTAGCAAACGTTGGAGATGCGCGTTCATTAGTGATTCACCCAGCGTCCACTACACATCAACAATTATCAGCAGAGCAATTACAAGTAGCTGGTGTATCAGAAGGGCTCATCCGTCTTTCGATCGGCTTAGAAAATGTAGAAGATATCATTGCTGACTTAGACCAAGCTTTAGCAAAATCACAAGCTCAAGCAGGTGCACAAGTTTAAAATATAGCCATTAGTTGTAAATAAATCGCCTCATTTGGCAAAGGGTGGTGGTGACACTCGTATCATTTCACGAGGAAGCCACCTTTACTTTCAAAATTAAAACCTAGTAACTTTATAAACATTGTTGACAATTGGGATTTAGTGCATTAATATAAGATTAAAGATAAAACCAACTGAAATTGTAGGAAAAGGAGTGTTGAAAATGGGCAATGTCTACAGTGCGCAAAACGTCGCAGCATATTTTGTATACGAATTAAATGAAGTACATGCTTTCGTAAATCAAATTTCAATCCAATATTTATTAGGGCGTGTCGATGCGATGTGGAAAAAAGCATTCGGACATAGCGCATTTTCAGAAGCCACACACGACCTTGAAACAACGGGCTACATCGTAAAGGAAGTGTACGATGCATACGAGGAGTACGGAACAAATCATATTAGCTTGCCAGCGAAGGAATGGTTTTTAAAGTTTGGTGAATTCCAGCTTGTCCATCGTACATACGGGGTACCACCCTTTACGAAAAAGGAAGAAATCATCGTAAAGAAAGTACTCGATCGTTACCGCCATTCTTATGCAGATGTTGCCGTTTAGTTTATAAAATATATGCTTTTGAAAAGTCCCCTTACTTTTCAAAGCTTTAAGGAAAGCATCCGGAAAATCTAGGATGCTTTTTCTGTTTATATATAGAAGAAACTCTAAATGTGTCGGAATTTTGAAAGGTTTACGACAATGTAATGGGGTTTGTGTACATTTTAAAAAAACAATTGTTCATCTAGAGAAGATTTTTCTTGTTTTCATATATAATATAGGATAAAATTTTTCTATGTTAAATTTTTAGAATAATTTGTTTATATAGATTTTGGAGGAGACATTCATGGCAGTAATCAAGGCGGCCATCTTAGGTTTTGGCACAGTAGGTCAGGGGATTTATCATATTTTAAATGAAAAGCGTGAAGAACTACGTGAAAAGCTAGGCGTAGAGCTAGAAGTAGCGAAAATTGTAGTTCGTGATACGTCAAGAGAGCGTGTACCAGGAACGAAGCATTTATTAACAGATAATATTGATGAGGTATTCGCAGAAAAAGGGATGCAAGTTGTATTCGAGGCAATCGTGAACGAAGAACCTGCATTTTCTTATTTACAACGTGCGATTGAACATAAATGCCATGTCATTACGGCAAATAAAGTGATGTTTGCCAAGCGTGGTATAGAGCTACAAGAGCTAGCGAAAAAGAACGGTGTATTCGTAGGCTATGAGGCAACGGTTGCAGGTGGCGTACCTATTATTAAAACAATGAAAAATATTTTACTAGTGAACGATGTAAGCCGTATTCAAGGCATTTTAAATGGGACGACGAACTATATGCTAACAAAAATGCGTCAAGAAGGTTGGAGCTACGATCAAGCATTAGCAGAAGCACAACGTCTAGGCTATGCAGAAGCAGATCCATTTAATGATGTATCAGGTCAGGATGCATTTAAAAAATTAATGATCTTATCCGACCTTGCATTTGGAGAACAGCCCGCTTGGTCAGAAGTAGAAGTCATCGGGATTGATACATTAACACTGGATGATATTAAAGCCGCAAATGAAAAAGGCTTACGTTATCGCCATGTGGCAGAGGTTGAGAAAAATGCAAACGGTCAAATTATTGGAAAAGTAGCACCGATGCTAGTAAATGCCGAACACCCATTATTCCCAATTGATGATGTATTCAATGCCGTTTCGATGGAGACAAATTATATCGGGACGTTAACGGTAACAGGTCCAGGTGCAGGAATGTATCCAACAGCTTCCGTTATGGTAGAAGATTATGCTGAAATCATCGGTAAACGTGCTGGATTTGTTGTGTCCATTTAACTTACAGCGCCTTCCTATGTAGGAAGGCGTTTTTTTTCGTGAAAAGTATAAGTTTAACAAAACACTAACTCGTGTGATTTTGTAAAAAGTAAGGAATGGGCATAAAAAAAGCCAAACAGGACACTTTAATAGATGGAGGTGAGCCTTTTGGCAAAAGAAAAAAAGAAGAAAAATGGATTGGATCGTGAAGAATACGGGTACGGTTTTGATATTAGTGCGGATGATTTAGGTGTCATTGGACAAAATAATCAAGCGAAAAAACAGAATGATAATGAAAACAAAGACAAGCCACAAAATAAAAATACCCCGTCTATCTTAAATGAATGACATTGTACAAGTACTACAGATTTCAAATAGCTGTAGTACTTTTTTACGTATATGCCTAGTTAATCTTCATCTTTCACATCAATATCTTCTGGAATCGGTGTGTTACGCCAAATTTCAATTTCTTGTTTAATCCGTTCAAGCTGCTCGTGGTATGTGTCAAATTGACGGCTGTTCACTAAAAACTGCTGGCCGTCATGTACGGCTTTAATGCGGCCATTGTAAATGTATTGTAAGATTTGATGCTCGGGCATACCAATATCTTTGGCGGTTTCCTCGATTGTTTTATACATATTCATGACCTCCGTTTTTAATTTGATTATACCATGGCTAGTTTATATTGAATTTATATTCGTCCGCTATGATGTAAAACGTAATATTTTCGATAGAGGAGGAAATGAAGTGAATAAACTGTTACATCCTATTACAGACTGGGTTTCTACAAAACGTGGAATGTGGACGACCGTTATCGTCTGGTTAGTATTAATGGTAGGGCTAAGTGCAGGCCCGAAGCTAGTCGACTATAAAGTATCAAACTTTCAATCACTTCCGGACGAGGCGGAAGCGATTATCGCTGAGCAAAAATCAGAGGAATTGTTCCCAAATGATCAAGGGACACCAGGGATACTTGTCTTTCATAATGAAAACGGTGAAGTGAATGTAAATGAAGTGAACCAGATTTTGAATGCGATACTTGCGGAAAATATTGAAGGTGTAGATACCATCATTGATATTTCTACATTGCCCCCACAAGCATTAGCAGGTTTTACGTCAGAAGACAAATCGACCATGATTGTACCGATGAATTTAGAGGCAGGTCTTGGCAATGCAGATTATGCTGAAATTAACGATCACGCTTCTGCTACTGGAAATGACGTTGCGAAAGATTTGCAGACAGATTTCTATATTACAGGTCCAGCTGGGATTGCTGGTGATACAATCAAACTATTTGAAGCAGCAGACTTCAAATTACTATTTGCGACAATCATCATTATTTTAGTACTACTAATTGTAATTTATCGATCACCATTACTAGCATTTATTCCATTATTTGCGACAGTTGTTGTGTACCAAGTAGTCAATCAAATTATTGCACTAATGGGTGCTGGTGGGCTAGAAATTAATAATTCGACGACATCGATTATGAGCATTTTACTTTTTGCGGCGGTAATCGATTATTCATTATTTGTATTCTCGCGGTACCGAGAAGAGCTAAATCATTATGAAGATAAGTATGAAGCGATGAAGCATGCGATGCGTGCAACAGGGGAACCTGTTATATTTGCAGGTGGTACGGTTTTAGCTGCGATGCTTGTATTATTTTTCGCGGATTTCCGTGATTACCAAAACTTCGCTCCGATTTTTGGGATGGCAATGTTTATCATTATTTTAGCTTCTGTCACATTAGTACCTGCGCTATTTACGTTATTTGGTCGAAAAGCGTTTTGGCCAAAAGTGCCGAAATATGGTGAATATAAAGAAGTGAAGCATGGTTTATGGGGGCCGATTGCTAAGTTTGTTGTCAATAAACCAGGGCTTTCAGGTGGGATTGTAGCGATCTTTCTGTTCATTACGGCGTTCAATGTATTTAATTTAGATTATGAGTTCGATACAGTGAAAAAATTCCCGGAAGAGTTACCTTCCCGTATAGGATATGAGATTGTAGAATCAAAGTTTGATAAAGGGGAGCTAGCGCCAACTACAATTATCCTGGAAAGTGAGAAAGTATTAACAGAAGCAGATATCGTGGCATTTACAGAGCAACTTACAAGCTATGAAGACATTAGTTCCGTGCGCCTATCTGCTACAACAGCAGATGAAACAGCCGCAAAATTTAGTGTTGCGCTAGCATTAAATCCTTATTCAATAGAAGCAATTGACTTTATGCAGGAGCTACGTGCAAATACGGTAACGATGATGGATGAAATAGATGTAGAAGCTGACGTTTACTATAGCGGGATAACGATGAAATTAGTAGATGAGCGAGAGGTAAATAACAGCGATATTATTAAAATTGTATTGCTTGAAACGATACTGATTTTAGCTTTATTATTTGCTTTAACTCACTCATGGAAGATGCCAATTTATATGATGGCAACGATTTTAATTTCGTACGTATCTGCATTAGGATTAGGGATTTTCTTAGTTGATGTATTATTTGGTTATGATGCGATTAGTACCCGTGTACCTGTGTATGCATTTATTTTCTTAGTCGCGCTTGGTATTGATTACAATATTATTTTAGTATCACGTTTCTTAGAAGAACGGAAGCAGATGAAGGTGAAGGATGCACTCGAAGTTGCCATTCGTAATACAGGTGGCGTGATTTCATCCGCCGGTGTGATTTTAGCAGCGACATTTGCGGCACTAACAACGATGCCAATTGCCGATTTATTTATTTTTGGCTTTATGGTGGCAGTAGGCATTTTAATTGATACATTTTTAGTTCGGGGTATGTTATTACCATCTTTAATCTTATTTTTTGAAAAAGATAAGTAAACCTCTCATACTTTAAGAGGTGGAGGGATTGTATGCGAATTTTAGTGGTTGATGATGATGTGGATATTTTACAGCTCGTGTCCATTCATTTAACACGAGAGGGCTATCAGGTGGAGCGGGCAAGTGATGCACAACAGGCACTGAAATTGCTTGAAGAGATCGAGGTGGATCTGGCGATTGTTGATGTGATGATGCCGGGCATGAATGGCTTTGAGTTAACGAAAATATTAACAAAGGAGCTAGAGATTCCGGTTATTCTATTGACAGCAAAAGGGCAGTTAGAAGACAAAGAACAAGGGTTTATTGCAGGATCTGAGGATTATATTGTGAAACCATTTGAACCGAAAGAACTGCTATTTCGCGTAGCCGTTGTAATGCGTCGTTTTGAGCGTTCACTGGAAGCAATGATCGAGGTGGGCAATATAAAAATCGACCGAAAAAATTTTGAGGTGATCATTAACCAGGAAACGATTATGCTACCCATGAAGGAATTTGAATTGCTTAGTATGCTAACGTCACGTGTTGGGAAGGTGACGCAGCGTGCTGTACTTATTGAGCAAACATGGGGTGCCAATTATGAAGGCAGTGAGCTGACGTTAAATACGCATATTAATCGTATCCGTGAGCGCCTTAAACGACATGAGGCGTCCGTCGAAATTCAAACGGTGCGTGGTGTGGGCTACAGGGTAGAGGTAATAGCATGAAATCATTGTACAATCAATTCATCTTAGCGACGGTGTTGATTTTACTATGCAGTATCGGGATTGGCTTTATCCTTGCGAATATGGTGTATTACACGTTTACAAAAGAAAAAATCGATGCACAGCAAGTTGAAACAGCAGAAGAAGTGACACGTATTTTATTGTATATGCATGAATCCCACCACTCAATGGATGAGTACTTAACATCTGTTGGGCTACTAGGGTATCAGCTTGTGATCATTAGTGAAGGTGGTCAGTATCAATATTATGGCGCCTCTTTTAGTGACCAAGAAATGCCTGAAGAAGCATTAACAACTGTTTTTGATGGGGAAATTTATCAGGGTATGCAAGATTTTAAAAGTCGGTTTTCGATGATGGCTCATTTTTCAAATAAATTGCATAATACGGTAGGGATTCCGTTTGAGATGAATGGTGAAAAATACGGTCTCTTTTTACGTCAAGATAATAAAACGTTATTTTCGGATTTTCATATGGTTCTAGTAGGCTTTGTATTTACGATTGCGGTTGTTAGTATAATGGGGGTCGTATGGATGACACGCCAATTAATTCGCCCGATCACACAATTAACAGAGGCAACGAAGGCGGTATCCAATGAGGATTTTGATTATGCACTAGATATTACGCGGAAGGATGAGCTTGGGCAACTGGCGGAAAGCTTTCATTCGATGCAACGACAGCTAGCCGATAATGACGAGGCGAGGAAGGCGTTTATTAGTAATGTGTCACACGATTTCCAATCCCCACTTATGAACATTCAAGGCTATGCCGATTTATTGCAGGATGAGAAGGTATCGGATGTGGAACGAATGGAATATTCGGCAATCATTGACCGTGAATCGAAGCATCTCTCTAATTTAACGAAGCAGTTGCTGCTTTTAACGTCGCTTGACCAAGTGGCTTATCCATTAAAAACGAAAGAAGTACGAATAGATGAGCAGTTAAGAGAAGTACTTCGTAAGTATCAGTGGCGTCTCAATGAACAAGAAATGGAGTTATCATATAAGCTCGAAGAAACAACAGCGATTGTTGATGAGGAACTACTGGTGAATGTCTGGGATAATTTATTGTCCAATGCGATTAAATATACGGATGCAGGGGGCACTATATTCATCTCATGTCGTCGTGTCGGGGCGATGCTAGAGGTTGTATTTAAAGACACAGGGGTTGGAATGACGGCAGAGGCTTGTGAGCAAGTATTTGAACGCTTTTATCGTGTGGATGAAGCGCGAAAAAAAGATGGGACAGGTCTTGGCTTAGCAATTGTGAAGCAAATTATCTCCTTGCATAATGGGACAATTCGGGTAGAGAGTGTACTTGGTGAGGGAAGTACCTTTACAATCATCATGCCAACTAATGCGAAATAAGGATGCTTGTGGTGATGACATGTTTAACCGAAGAAGTCTGTCTGGGAGACAGGCTTCTTTTTTGTTGTTTTGTTCCTGAAAGTCGCGTATATTTCAGCCGAACTCGCGTATATTCTACTCAAAGTCGCGGATAAATGAAGTAACACACTCTCAAAAACTAGCTATTTCCACTATAATGGTTGTAGTTAAGGAGGAGGGGATTGAATCATGCAAGCTTTACCATACATAGCGGTGTTACTGGCAGCGATGCTTTGGGGGACAACAGGGACAACACAAACATTTTTGCAAGATGGAATTTCGCCATTTGCTGTAGCTTGTGTACGTTCAGGAATTGGCGGTGGCGCACTACTGATCGTTGTATTGCTTATGCGGAAAATGAATTGGCGTACATGGCCATGGAAATGGAACATAGCCGCAGCGGTCGCGATTGCGTTGTTCCAATGTTTATTTTTCTCATCGATTCGCTTTACAGGTGTAGCGATTGGTACGGTCGTCACAATTGGAAGTGCCCCTGTATTTTCAGGCATACTGGAATGGATGCTTTGGAAAACGAAGCCGTCCCGTATTTGGGCAATGGCGACAAGCTTTGCGATTACGGGCTGTATATTGCTTTTCGTGAATCGCGGGGAAGCGGTCGTCGATGTAGTGGGCGTCCTACTTGCGCTAGGTGGAGGGTTAATGTTTGCCCTTTATACAAATGTGAGTAAGCAGCTCACAAAAAGCGCGGAAACATTACCGGCCGTGGCGATGACCTTTTCATTATGCGCGTTATTTTTAGCCCCCGTCGCGCTAATGGATGGGGTGGCATGGATCGGCAATATGCAAAACTTTGTCCCGATGTTGTATATGGGCATTATGACGACGAGTGTAGCCTATTTGCTCTTTTTAGCTGGGCTTCGTTTAGTCAGTTCCTCTGCCGCGGTGACGCTCAGTTTAGCAGAGCCATTAACAGCCGCACTGCTCGGTGTATTTTTCTTAGGTGAATACTTATCGTGGACATCTTGGGTAGGTGTTGGACTCATTTTAGGGGGAATTTTAGTATTAACGATGGGGAGTAAGACTACTTCGGCGTGAGGTAGTCTTTTGCATTGAGTGACAAAGAGCTACTAATTACCGAAACAGCTGTAGTCTTTTTTGAATTTTCCCCAGTACTCGGAAGGCAATCGGGCAATTTCTGCCGTTTTCCATCGTGACATAACGTTCTTTTCTATTTAGTTCTGTGACATTTTCAAGGTTAATGAGATAACTTTTATGGCAACGGAAAAAGTGCTCGCCTAGATGATCTAGTTCTTTTAAAGTGCCGTAAAATGTATGATAGCCATTTCGTTCATGCAGCTCTAGTTTATGTGGCTGTGTAGAGGTTTCAAAAAAATAAATATCTTTCAAGTGAATGTTTTTAACCTTCTCACCGACTTTAATTTGAAACCACTTCGTCGAATCATTTTTCCCTAATTGCTTGTATTTCATCAAAGCAGCTTGTAGTGCTTCTATGACGTCGAGAGCTATTTGTTCGGGTGAATCTTTTACAATAAAATCAAGGGCAGCGAGTTTATATTTAAATGTTAAGCTTAAACGGTCTGCATATGTTGTAATAAAAATAATGTGAGCGAGTGGGTCTTGTTCGCGAATCCTTTTAGCAACATCTAAGCCATTTATCGTACTACCTAATTCTATATCTAATAAATAACAGTCAATATGTATGGATTTCATTTGTTGTAATAATTCATTAGGGTCATTTGTACATAGAACCACTTCGATACTCGGTGCTTGAAATAATGCATAGTTTTGGATGGCTTTTAAAATGCATGCTCGGTGAAAAGCTTCATCTTCACAAATGGCAACTCTCATTTGAACTTACCTCTCTTTCGATAACCATTTCTTGAATAAAACAATCTGCTTCTATATAGGTGTTTAACACGGTAGTAGGGTAGCCTGCTAAAAGCTGCTTTACATTGTATAAACCAAGACCTCTATTTTCTCCTTTTGTTGAATAATTTTCGTCGAATAGCTGTTTCATATCCATATAGTGCTGACTTGTTGTATTTCGAATGATGATGATTAGTTCGTGTTGATTACTGTACAAGAAAGCGATCTGGATCTTCGGATTTATATGCTGAAGGCTCGCCTCGATGGCATTATCTAAAAAAATCCCCATTATTCTTATCAAATCCATTACATTCAGTGGTATGGATTTGATTTCTTCTGGCACTTCTATTTGAACTGTAATATGTAAGTTATTTGCTTTTAATAGCTTTGCACCAATCAGTCCCTTTAGCTCGATTATTTTAATATGTTCAAGCTGTTGAAAATAATTAAATGGCTGCTGGGTCGTAGGCAAGACATTTGTTTCAAAATGGTCTTTTAATCCGTTCCAATCCTCCTGTTCCATATAGCCGTGCATGGATAGCAGTAGGTTCGAGTAGTCGTGTTGGACTCTTTGGACTTTTCGGTTCATTTCTTCTAAGCCTTCCATATACTCATGAAAATAACGCTGTTCAACCTCTTTTTGTTGCCACAAAGCTTCCTTCCGCATCGTTTGAATGATTGATTGAGATGAAATTAAAAGAAACAAAAAATACGCACATAGCATGCCAAGATTTACTAAGGAAATCGTTATTTCACCATTGTTAGAAGGAGCAAAGACTGTTACATAAAACACAATGAAGGTAATTATGGAAATAACTAAAAGTAGTCTCGGCACTTGAGATGAAAACGCTAACTGCTTTAAGGTGTTATGTATAAATTGTTTGTACCCATAAAGACTCACAGTGAACATGAGGACAATCAGTAATCCATGAATAATGAAAGGTAGTTCAAATTGATGTACCAATAAGAGTGCAAAATATTCTATAAGCATCGTCATTAAGTGAACGAGCATTAAATGTAAAAAGACAATGCTTTTCTTTGTGATGAAATAAAATAGACTACCGCTAAACAACATACTGAGCGTAAGAGAAAGCCAAGGAATATGTGAGAATTGAATAGCGATGATTGCAACAAGTGCATTTAACATAAGACAAGCGAAAATGCGTTTAACGGTTGGTCGGATATTTAATAAATAAAACAGTGAACCAAACACAATAAAAAAATTTAAAACGATAAAAGGTATCCATTCCATTTCCATTATTCCCCTCCTTTTAGTATTGTACTGTAATTTCAAAAGATGTTCATAGGAATGAACAACGTTCCAGATGAGTTTCTTTACGTTGACGATAAAATGATGCGAAATGACCGAACTGTTTTTTATAATGAACCGAATGACATAGAGAAAGAGGGGTTCTGATGAGCACGGATCAATACTTATCAATGAGTAGTGATGTTTTGTTTATCGCTTTTATTTTATTATTAGTGGCGATTGTGCCGTTTGGGTTTGCTGCTAAATCGAAGAGTAAAAGAAGTGCAAAGACAGCTGTAGCTCTCACAGCTATTGCATTTGTCTTACAAATTACATATTTTATTTGCCGGTGGATAGCTGTGGGTCATGCACCAGTTAGCAATATGTATGAGTTTATGACGTTTTTCGGCATCATGTTAATTGGAGCATTTTTACTTATTCATTATTTATATAAACAAATTATGATTGGGCTATTTGCTATTCCGATTTCGTTATTAATCTTAGGGTATGGGAGTGTTTTTTCACAGGAAGCCTCTCCATTAATACCGAGTCTTCAAAGTAATTGGCTCGCAATCCATGTGATGACGGTCGCTTTTTCAAGTGCGATTTTGTCCGTTGCCTTCGTGACAGGTGTGATGTACCTGCTTTGTGTACTGGATGTTACGAAAACAAGCAAACGTATAAGAATCTTGGAGGGAGTTCTATATTGTTTAGTAGTCGTCATTGGTTTTGTCATCAGTTCGACGTGCTTTTCGTTATTTTTAGAGCCACAATCGGTAGAAATAAAAAATAGAGAAGGAGTTTCCGAAGTCGCTACATATACAATGCCTGTTCTCATCGTAAATGAAGGAGAAGGGAAAGTTGGAATAATCTCTATCCCGAGCTCAATTGATGCCAAAAAATTAAATACGATTGTTTGGTCATTTATTGTAGGGACGGCGCTATATATGTTCATGCGGCTAGTAACACGTAAAAGAATCGCTCAGCTTTTACAGCCATTCACAATAAAAGTGAATCCGAAATTATTAGATGAAATATCGTATCGCGCCGTGCTAATTGGCTTTCCATTGTTTTCTTTAGGAGGTCTCTTTTTTGCGATGATTTGGGCTCAAATTGCGTGGGGAAGGTATTGGGGATGGGACCCAAAAGAAGTATGGGCATTAATAACATGGTTGTTTTATGCAGCCTTATTACATCTTCGCTTATCCAAAGGCTGGGAGGGGGAGCGGACAGCCTGGCTTGCCATTATTGGGTTCGGCTTGATTGTCTTCAATCAAGTATTTGTTAACTTAGTTATTGCAGGGCTTCATTCGTATGCGTGATATGGCTTCATGGTACAACTAAATTTCTATAGTAGTACTAAGTTATAAAAATAGTGATTTTAGAAAAGAATTTTTTGATATATAAATGTTTGAATTTCTTAAAGGAAAGAAGCATATTCAGTATTTTGTCGAATATGCTTACTTTCAGCCAAAATCGAATGATTCTGATTTGAGTGTAGTAAAAAGCTTTTGTTAATCAAATACTTAAATACAAATCTAAAGAATCTTTTATTAATAAAATGAAATCATCAAAGTATTATAATAGGCTAAGCGATTTTACCTTTACTAATGACAGGAGGGTACCCTGCTTTTAAGGATTCTAAGTTCAGTAACGAAGGGAGATGTACACCCGGTGCCAGCTATAAATGTGTGAATGCTTACAAAACTTGCGTGTAGAATAGCACCACGTACAATTAGATGCAATGACTAGGCTTCATTTTTTATATAATGTAGAAAAAGAAAGGTTGATTACATTGTAGGTGGTAAGTAGATATTTAAGAAGGTTAAAACAGTCAAATTCCCTATATCTACAATAAAATGGGATAAAATAATATAACGTAAACTTTTGGTTTTTAAATATGTAATTGCCCATACGATACTTGCTACTGATAAATAGATATACAAATGATAAGATTTACTTGCATAAGAAAACACACCCCACATTAATGGATGGCTAATAACAAAAAGTATAGTTGTATATAAAATCGCAAACCATTTTGGGAATTTAGTTAATAAGCTATCAAACAAAACACCTCGCCAATAGAATTCCTCAAACCAAGGATTAATTATTGCAAATAATAACCAATAAATAACTAACCAAATCGAATCAAACATATGGTAATTCATCATAAGAATTGTTAATGGAAACATTCCGATTAGCATTGTTATTGTTATCCAAAAAGGAGCCTTCTTTGACTTTTGAAGCCAACCACCTAGGCTTTTGTGATCTTTAAAAGTCCAAATAGAAAAACCTAGTAAGCTCCAATATACAATCGCTAGTGGAATCCAAGCCCATCCCCCAATAAAATGATTAAAAAATTTAGCTGTTAAAAAACCTAATAATACAATGAAAAGTGGTGAGGTGAATAAACACCAAAATTTCACATTCTGATTATGTATTATCATTCCAAACCTCTTTCCTAAATAGTTATTTAAAAATTTTAATAATCAATTCTGCTTCTGGAATCGGACATTGAGCCCACTGCAATTTATTAATGGCAAAACCTTGAATAAAAGCATAGTAACTAACTGCTAATTTTAGTGGATTCTCTTGAATAATTTCATTGCACTGTTGTCCCTCTATAATTAAGGGCATCAAGCAACTAACGGGAGATTTGAATTCCTGCGAAGTTAAAAACTGTTTCACTTCTTCGGGTATAGCGTCAGATGTGCTCGCTTGAATCATAATTAAAAATAATAAGATTTGTTGCCCCTCTGATAAACTCTGGAGAATCTGCTCTGTCATCCATTTAATTTTTCCTAATGGTGTTTCACCTTGCAAATGTGCCTGTTCTATAATCTGAACAGAACTTTCCGAAGCGCGTTGGACTAAAAGTGTGAAGATTTCTTCCTTCGATTTAAAATAGTGGTACACTAGTCCGTGACTTAAGTTAGCTTCCTTAGCTATCTCACTTATTTTTGTTGCAACCATCCCTCTTCTAGAAAATACTTTTAGTGCAGCGTTTAATATTTCTTCACGTCTTTGTTCACGTAATTCTAAGTTTTGAGATTCAGTTCTTGGCATTATTACAACTCCTTTTTGATTGATTAATCAGTCAATATAAAAGTAAAATAAAAAGAAAATATTGTCAAATTATTTTTATTATTTCCAAAATAATATAGGGGTAAAATGGGAGTATGTTATATAAAACTCTTTAATTTATAACCAAAAATATTTTCCTATAGTTCCATAAAAAATGAGCAATTCTGAGTGCAGAATTGCTCATGACATGTATTCGCTTGTAAATGATCGATTACGTACCTGCACTGCCTGCTGAAGGAAAGCGGTTAATTGTTTTTCTGCTTCAAAAAATCCGTATTGTGTCATCTGTTGCTCGCATTGCTCCATGACTTCCTGTAGTCGTTTCTCCGCTAGTTCCTTGTCGCCTTGTAAAGAGGCTAATAATGCTTCACTGCGCTTATAGCTAATTGGTTCGACTTTTGATAATTGTGCATGCAATGACGCGATGAGCGCTGCATCGGGATGATCGGATACATACGAATCGATTTGACGTACATGAGTTAGATGTTGTAATAAGATTTTATTTTTATTAGTAATTGGAATCGTTTTAAATGCATCCATAGCTTGCGATGCAGCCTTAAATCCGTTCGTCACTAATTCATAATAAAACACCGTATAGGCTGCGAAAATATTGTCAGCAGATGGTGTCATTTTTTTAGCGTTCTCAATTAACGATTTATTCCATCCTGAAGGTTTTTTTGGTGACATCAGTTCTTTCGTTAATAACAACATTGCCACATACTGCTGTGATTTTTCACCGCCACGTTTTAACATCAGCCATATATAGCCATCGGAATAGAAGCCACCTGCCATCCGCATCGGTACGGCAGTAGCAACAAAAATGGCCCCGTGTAATGTCGTAGCGTATGCAAGAATTGAAGCATCAGTTAAGTACCATAATCCAAGTAAAAGGATTGCTGCCCCTATACTAAATAGTGGTCCACCTGCTGCATACCACATATGCTTTTTCGTTAATTCGTGATCCGTGCTGATGGGCATACAGTAGGCGACACCACCAAACATGGCCCAGCTATGGTTGGGGACGATTTTTAGCTTTTCACTTTTTTCAATTGTAAACGGACCAATCGTCATATACATAAAGCGATAGCCTGCGAATAATCCGAATACAACATGCCCGAGCTCATGAATGAAAATCGTCATGAAAAATAGCCCTAGAGACAGTGCGAAAAAGTTTGTTGTATGAGCAAATGATGTAAAAGCACTTGCGATAAAAGCGATAGCGAGCGCAATCGTTACGTAAAAGGGAGAGAGCCATTTATTCAACAGAGAAAACCTCCTTTAATTGGACACTACTTAATGATTTTTTTCAGAGGAATAAGTATGCTAACAACTGGTCATCATTCCGTGAAGATAGAAAAAAATTGAACATCGGAATGATAAAGTGAGTGTTTTTTTATTCGTTGTACCTAATTTTACCATAGAAGGTGTAGACAATTTCATTTATAAAAAAGAACGATTTACACTTAAATTGAAATTTCCGGCATTTTCAGGGTTATCTTTATAAGGTAACCTTATTTTATTTCAATATAATGGTATAATATGGTTATTTGGTGGTTGCTGGGTGTTTCTTAAGAAATTCTTCAGATTTGTCCTTATAAAATCCTAAGGTTTGTTCAGTACGATATGATTATAAGAAAAAGCAGTGAGGTGTTGAGGGTGGACAAGCTAACTGTACTTGTGACCGATGATGATCAAGATATTCGTGACGGAATTGAGATCTATTTAAAGAATGAAGGGTTTAATGTGCTGAAGGCAGCGAATGGGCTTGAGGCGATAGACATGCTCAAGCAGCATGAAGTACATTTAATCATTTTAGACATTATGATGCCGAAGATGGACGGGATTACGGCGACATTTAAAATTCGGGAGGAGCGCAATATCCCGATTTTGATGCTCAGCGCGAAGGCAGAGGAGACAGATAAAATTCATGGGCTATCCATAGGGGCCGATGATTATTTAACGAAGCCATTTCATCCACTGGAGCTAATGGCGCGGGTGAAAAGTCAGTTGCGGCGCTATACGGAACTGGGTACGTATGCACGACAAGAACAAACAGAGGGGCTTACATTACATCCAGAGGCAAAAGAGGTACGACTTGACGGAGAACCAGTGAAGCTGACACCGATTGAATATAGAATTACAGAGCTTCTTTTAAAAAATGCAGGACGTGTGTTTTCGATCAGTGAAATTTATGAGCTTGTATGGAACGAGGAGGCGTATAACGCTGAAAATATCGTCGCTGTACATATTCGTAAAATTCGTGAAAAAATCGAGGCTGATCCGAAAAATCCACGTTACTTGAAAGTGGTGTGGGGACTTGGATACAAAATTGAAAAATAAGTTACTCGATATTTGTACGACATGTAGTGTGGTTGCAGCCATTATTGGATTCGTATGCATCGGGGCATATGTTTGGCGTTGGATTAATACCGATTTAATGGAGACTATCCAATTTTTACAAAGATTATTTTAGGAGGAATGACAAATGAAAAAACGTTTATTCCTTACTCTTTTTCTTATATTTTTAGCGGCATTAGGTGTTTGGTCGTTTTTAATAAAAGGTCAATATTTTATTGGGCAGAATTATTTTGATTCTCATGACATAGCGAATGAGCAAGAGTACTTTTTACAAGGTTTGAAAGAATATGTATTAGATCCGGTTGATTTTGAAAAAGCGGAGAGCGCTATTCAAGTGAATGATGATGAAATTATGTATTACCGTGAGTACTACGGTTCACTGGAAAAACAACTGGCGAATATTCAGGCGCAGTATGAAAGTGCAGTAACTGGTGAGGAGACCGTCACAGAAACAGAAACGACGCAGGAAGAAAAAACTGCGGAAGTAGCGGAAGAAAAAACGGATACTGCGCCAGCTACAAGTGAAGCACAGCGCTTACAGCAAGAGCGGGATCAAAAGTTAGCGGAAGTACGAAGAAATTTTGAGAGTGACGAAGTAGTAAAGGAAAAAATACTCGCGATCAAGAAGCAAGCATTAGCCAAATATAAAGTAGAATATGAACAAAGGGCGCGTCAGTTTAAAGAGCAATATAGCTATTTCACGTATCGATTAACGAATGAAGCGGGCGAAGTATACGAAAAAAAATCTCCAGAAAAAGTCGCCCACCGTATTCAGTTTAAAAAAGGCGATGAATTGTATACGGAAGGGCACCGTACGATTTATTTAAATGATTATATAGCAGATGGTGCAGGTATAAGAAATACTTATATCGATGTATCGAGTGAAGAACAGTTGTTTACAGGAGAAGTGTCGCTATTAAAATCGGCCATGGATGAAACGGGATTTGCAGAATCATATAATATTTTTACACTTCAAAAATGGGTTTTATATACGCTTTGGATTATTAGTTTAGTGGCAATTAGTTTACTCGCTACGATTTTAAAGCCAAGTCGTGAACTGTTTTCAGCTGTTCCAGAGCTGGAAGTGAAGTTCCATCGTTTACCGCTTGATATGCGTTTAGTCATTCCGATGATCACAGGATTGTTGGCGTACAGCTTTATAGAAAGCTTTCCGTACCGAATTGAATCACAGGCTTACTTTATTTATCGAAGTGAGTATTATTTAAACTTTGAAGAAATCGTGCTGTTTTTATTCGGTTTTGCTTTCACCGCAGTCGCGATTGTCACGGCCGTATGGGTATATGACGCTGTAAAACGTGAAGGGCTTTCAGCGGAAAACTCGATCTTTATTCGTTTAGTAGAAGCGACGCGAGAAGCCTTTTTAAATAAATCAATTGGCCAACAAACGGTCGCGATGTTTATCGTCTTTTTCCTTGCAGGGCTTGGGTTTGCCGGTGTGTTATTACAGCCAGCGTTACTACTAATTTATGCACCATTATTTATGTTCGTTTTGTTGCCGGTGTTGTCTGTGTATATAAAACGCATGGGCTACCTAAACCGTGTGATGCAGAAAACAGAGGACATGGCGGCAGGCCGTTTAACGACGGCGATTGAAGTAAAAGGGAAGTCCCCGATTGCCAAACATGCAGAAAATTTAAATGCTTTACGTCAAGGCGTTGAGCTATCGATGCGTGAGCGTGCTAAAAGTGAACGGTTAAAAACAGAGCTCATCACGAATGTGAGTCACGATTTACGTACACCGCTGACGTCGATTATTACGTATACGGATTTATTGAAAAATCCAGATTTGCCAGAAGAAGAACGGATGAAATACGTTGATATTTTAGATAAAAAATCAGCACGATTAAAAACGTTGATTGAGGATTTATTTGAAGTATCAAAAATGGCAAGCGGTAATATTGAAATTCTGAAGCAACGAGTGGATTTAGCGCAAATGCTCCAGCAAACGGTAGTGGAACATGAAGAGGATTTTACGGCGGCTGGTCTCGATTTACGTGTGACGATTCATGAACAACCGATTTATGCTTATGTGGATGGTCAAAAGTGGTGGCGTGTTGTCGATAACTTGCTTGTCAATGCCCGCAAATATAGCTTAGAAGGCACACGTGTATACGTATCATTACGAGTCGTAGCAGGTGTAGCGGAGTTAGCAGTGAAAAATATCGCCAAGTACGAGCTCGGTGGTAATGTGGAAGAATTAACAGAGCGCTTTAAACGTGCAGATACGTCACGTCATACAGAAGGCTCGGGGCTGGGTCTAGCCATTGCACAATCGATTGTGGATTTACATGGTGGGTCACTCGTTATTGATGTAGACGGTGATTTATTTAAGGTGATTGTTAAAGTGAATATAGGGTAATGGGGAGCGCCTTCTATAGGAAGGCGCTTTTTGGTATGTACCAGCTTGGTACCGGGGAAGTACCCGGTACCAAGCTGGTACTACAGTGGCACATGCTATTATGCTATAATTTTTCAGTAGTAAATGATATAAAAATAGGGAGCGTAGAGCACATGCGACTATTGATAGGGGCGCTTGTTGTTGCGATATATAGCGGCATGACAGGTTATTTAGGATGGAACTTGAAGCAATGGCTAATCGCACTCAATATCTTTCGTTTTGAGCCGGTGTACTGGCTTGTTTTATTTATTGTTTCATTTAGCTTTGTTTTAGGGCGGTTGCATGAACGATTGAAGCCATTGACGGTTGTCGGTAACTATTGGATGTTTGTGTTCCAATATGGGCTTGTGATTTGTTTGATGATCAATCTTGTCATTTGGCTAACGCCATTTAACAGTGTGCTATGGGCGGGGGCATTTGGTATGATAGTTCTTGTTGTTTTATTTGCAATTGGCACATATAATGCCTATACGCCAGTTACACGTGAGTTGACAATTGAAATCGAAAAAGAAGGGGAGCCGCTACGTGTTGTTGTAGCATCTGATTTTCATTTAGGTGTGTTGTCCAACAAAGGGCATTTACAAAAGTTCGTGAACCTAGCAAATGAAGCACAGCCAGATATCGTATTGCTTGCCGGTGATTTAATCGATGATGATCCAGCATGGTATATCGAAGATGGTATGCACGAAGTCATGAAACAATTGAAGACGACATATGGTGTTTACGGAGTGTTAGGGAATCATGAATATTATGGTCGGAAAATCCCCTTACTCATTTCAGAAATGGAAGCCTCGAATGTAAAAATGTTACTCGATGAAACTATTTTGATTGACAATCGTTTCTATTTAACAGGGCAAGAAGATCTGACAAATACATCACGACAACTATTAGAACAGTTAAAGCCGACAGACGAGTCAAAACCTTGGTTTGTCATGAATCATACACCGAGTGATTTAGCAACACCATCCCGTTTTGGTGTCGATTTTCATGTGTCAGGACATACACATAAGGGACAGATGTGGCCGAATCATTTCATCACATCCAAACTATTTGAGCTCGACTATGGTCATAGGTTAAAAGGAACAATGCATGCACTTGTATCAAGTGGTTTTGGCTTTTGGGGACCACCAACACGCATTGGTTCTCAATCAGAACTGTGGGTAGTTGATATTGAATTTACAAAATAAGGAGTACAACAATGGAGTTTTTTGAATTATTAAAAGCGCTCATCCTCGGCTTTGTCGAGGGGATGACGGAGTTTGCCCCTGTCTCTTCAACAGGGCATATGATTATTGTCGATGACTTATGGTTAAAAACAACGGAGTTTTTAGGGCAGGGCTCAGCCAATACATTTAAAATTGTCATTCAGCTAGGGTCTATTTTAGCGGTCGTCGTTGTCATGTGGAAACGCATGCTCAGTTTAGTAGGTCTTTATAAAATGGAAGGGCAAACAACGACACGCTTTAACTTAGGACATGTTATTGTCGGCATTATTCCAGCAGGAGTGTTTGGTGTATTATTCGAAGATTATATCGATGAAAATTTATTTGGAATTGAAACGGTTATTATCGGTTTATTTATCGGTGCATTTTTAATGATTATTGCGGATAAATTCGGGCCGAAAAGACCAAAAATTACATCGCTTGATGATATTTCTTACGGAAAAGCATTAAAAATTGGTTTTATCCAATGTTTATCATTATGGCCTGGATTCTCGCGCTCGGGTGCAACGATTTCAGGTGGTGTGCTACTTGGACTTGACCATAAAACAGCAGCGGATTTTACCTTCATTATGGCCGTGCCGATTATGGCAGGCGCGAGCGGGTTATCGCTTGTGAAAAACTGGGATCAAATTAATCTGGATCACCTTAGCTTCTATATTGTTGGCTTTGTAAGTGCATTTATTTTCGCATTGATTTCGATTAAATTCTTCTTAAAATTAATTTCACGTGTGAAATTAACACCATTTGCGGTGTATCGTATTATTGTCGCGGTTATTTTAATGGGGATTGTATATTTATAATGAAAATGGCAACGTCCTTTTTAGGATGTTGCCATTTTTATTAGCTTTTGGAGCAGAAACGGAGTGCGCGGCTTAGCACAGTAGGCGTGCTACCTATTTAAATATTCCATTCTGTATTTCATATGATGTACTGAAGTAAAGTTAATTTTCCATTAGTCGGTATTTTTTTCGTTAATAAGGCATAAAAAGTATGACAACATTTTGAAAAAAACGTTGTCATTTTCTATTATATGAAAGAAAAATCTTGTAATAAGTTCAAATTTTTGACTATATTGAAGAAAGAAATAATTGATTCAAGTAGGAGGGGGAATGCTACAGAATGGAGAGGTGGAAGATGGTTCTATTTAATAGAAATAGGCGGCAAAAACAATCTATTATCGACACGCGGTTTAATGGAGTAGGAATTTTTATTGAAGATTCGGCTCGCTTATTGCAGCTGAAAATAATTGACTTAACGGTCGAGGATTTGCATAAAGTCCGAGCTGTCAAACCTTATGTAGAAATGCATATTAAAGAAGTGGTCGATGCATTTTATGAAACGATTGAAAGTGTACCAGAGTTTTATAATATTATTAACCAACACACTACGTCTGAACGTCTTCGCCAAACATTACGTCATCACATTATTGAAATGTTAGATGGGCGTATAGATGATGCCTTTTTAGAAAAACGCGCACGGGTATCGTTAATGCATGTACGTATTGGGTTGACAACCCAATGGTATTTAGCAGCGTTTCAAAAACTTGAAAAAATGATAAGAAGCATTATATTTTCCTTAGATTTAGATATCGTAGAAATGGAACAGATTATAAATGCTATTAATAAAATTTGTAATTTTGAACAACAGATTGTGTTAGAGGAATATGAAAAAGTAGCAACTCACATGTTTCAAGAGCAACAAAATCAAATTAAACAAGATGTACGTGACACAATCGGACGTATTTCACGCAATTTAGAGATACAGTCACAAGAAACATACGAGGCGGTCGTGAAACTAGTAGCGAGTATAAAAGAAGTGAATGCACAATTACAAAGTAGTATTCATGATGCACGTGAAACGAAAGAGGCATCGGAAGAAGGCTCGATGCAAATGCATTACTTAAGTGAACAAACGTCTCAAATTAACGACAAGACCATACAGATGACAGCTATGGTAAAGGAATTAGACACTTCCTCTTCAGAAATTAAAGCGGTAGTTGAAATTGTTAAAGGAATCGCTAATCAGACGAATCTACTCGCATTAAATTCGGCCATTGAAGCAGCGAGAGCGGGCGTACATGGAAAGGGATTTGCCGTTGTAGCAGATGAAGTACGAAAATTAGCAGATCAAACAAAGCAGTCCGTCGAGCAAATCGCCTTATTGATAGGGGATTCGAGTGCCGTGACAAATCAAGTCATTGAAGCGATTCATAACATTCAAACCCTCGTAGGAGAGGGCATAGAAGAAAATAAAAAGTCCCTTGCATCATTTACGGGTATTTCACATTCCATTGAGACAACCATTGCAGATTTTGAACATGTAGGCATACAAGTAGAACAACTTTCCTTTGTAGCGGAGCGTATTGGTGAATCTTCTGAACGTTTAGAAGAGGCCGCGACAAAATTAGAGGAAACGATTCAAACGTTGTAACATGAGTAAAGAGCATCCCTTACCCTGAAGCAGGCATGCTCTTTTTTCCCCACTATGTGAGAGCGAGGTATGTCTTACTCATGCATATTTACCGATGATTCAGCGTACAGTTATTTATTGAACAAATCAAACAGTCCGCCGATTCCGCCTTCACCTGAAGACTGACCGCCACCGCCTTGTGACATCGGAGCTGCTGCGAATACACGGCTCGCTAAGCGGCTGAATGGTAATGATTGTACCCATACTGTACCAGGCCCACGTAGTGTTGCAAAGAAGATTCCTTCGCCACCGAATAACGCTGTTTTAACACCGCCGACCGCTTCAATGCTGTAATCTACGTCAGAAGTCATCGCGACTAAACACCCTGTATCAATACGTAGACGCTCACCTGGTTGTAATTTGCGTTCGTGAATTGTACCACCTGCATGGATAAAGGCCATGCCATCGCCTTCAAGCTTTTGCATGATGAACCCTTCACCGCCGAAGAAGCCTGTCCCTAATTTACGCTGAAATTCAATACCCACTTCAACGCCTTTTGCTGCAGCTAAAAAAGCATCTTTTTGACAAATAATTTTGCCGTTTAATGTACTTAAATCCATAGGAACGATTTTTCCAGGATAAGGGGAAGCGAAGCAAACGTGACGTTTGCCTGAGCCTTCATTTGTAAAGGTCGTCATAAATAAGCTTTCGCCTGTTAGAATTCGTTTTCCAGCACCCATCAGCTTACCCATCAAGCCGCTACCACGATTATTGGAGCCATCACCAAATATCGTTTCCATTTTAATATCATCTTCCATCATCATTAAAGCACCAGCTTCAGCAACTACGGTTTCCTGTGGATCTAATTCTACCTCCACAAATTGCATATCATCGCCGTAAAGCTTGTAATCAATCTCATGATTATTCATGCATTCGCCTCCAAAAAAAAGTTATTTATTAGATAATACTGCGTAAGTGTACAAAAAGTTTCATAATTTAGAAAAAATATTTCACGGGAATATATATGAGAGAAAAAGGGTTTAAAGTAGAAAATGTAGAATAAAATTACATAAAAGGGGGTCTGAAAGATGGGAGTGGAAAATTATATTAATGGGCATTGGGTGGCGGCAAGTTTAAAAACGATGCCGGTCATCAATCCTGCCACTGGTGAACAACTTGCAACAATTCCATTGTCGACTGCGCATGACGTAAATGAGGCAGCAATTGCTGCAAAACATGCACAAAAACAATGGGCACAGGTTCCCGCACCAAAACGAGCGGATTATTTATATGAAATTGGTTTTAAATTAAAAGAGAAGAAAGAATACTTAGCGGAGTTGCTCACAAAAGAGATGGGCAAAGTGATTGAAGAGGCACGCGGTGAAGTACAGGAAGCCATTGATATGGCGTTTTATATGGCGGGTGAGGGGCGTCGCCTATTTGGTGAGACCGTTCCTTCAGAGCTTGCCAATAAATTTGCGATGAGTGTTCGTGCACCAGTTGGGGTAGCTGGTCTTATTACACCATGGAATTTTCCAATCGCCATTGCATCGTGGAAAGCGTTTCCGGCACTTGTTTCAGGGAATACAGTCGTGTGGAAGCCGTCAAATGAAGCACCACTCATGGCTTATGAACTCGGTAAAATCTTTGAAGAGGTCGGTTTGCCACCTGGTGTTGTCAATATTGTATTTGGTACGGGACCTACTGTGGGCACTGCGATAGTAGAGCATCCGGACATTCGCATTATTTCATTTACGGGTTCGAATGCAACGGGTAGTAAAGTAGCTGAACTAGGCGGCAAACTGTTAAAAAAGGTATCGCTTGAACTGGGCGGAAAAAATGCAGTCATTGTCATGGATGATGCAAATATCGAATTAGCGGTGGAAGGCATCTTATGGAGTGCTTTTGGAACAGCAGGGCAGCGTTGTACAGCGTGTAGCCGTGTGATCGTGCATAGAGATGTGAAAGAAGAAGTGGTTCATCGCTTATTAAAGGCAATGGACGAATTAACGATTGGGGACGGACTGGATTCAACGACAAAAGTAGGTCCTGTTATCAATAAAGCAGCATTAGAGAAAATTAATCATTACGTGCAAATCGGTAAACAACAAGGCGCTACACTGGTACGTGGTGGAAACATTTTAACGGAGCCACCCTATGACAAAGGCGTTTATTTTGAACCGACGCTCTTTACGGATGTACGACCAGATATGATTATCGCACAAGAGGAAATTTTCGGACCTGTCATTAGTATCATTGAAGTAGGTAGTCTAGAAGAGGCGATTGAAGTAAATAACGGCGTGAAATTTGGTCTCTCTAGTTCTATTTTTTCGCAAGACGTAAATACGATTTTCAAAGCACAACATTTACTTGATACGGGCATTGTGTATGTCAATGCAGGCACAACAGGCGCAGAAATTCACTTACCATTCGGTGGCACAAAGGGAACAGGGAACGGTCATCGAGATTCAGGTCAGGCAGCACTCGATGTGTATACAGAGTGGAAGAGTATTTATGTGGACTATAGTGGTAAGTTACAGCGTGCACAAATTGACACTTAACAATACAAGCAAAGGGGGATGTTTTGTATGAAAGTAGTCGTTTTAGGGGCGGGCTTGATGGGGAAAGAGGTTGCGCGTGATTTAGTCGCAAGTGATCATGTAGAAAAAATATTGTTAGCAGATATAGATACAGAGGCAGCGAAAGCATTTGCTGCTACGCTTGATACAAATAAAATTGAAGTTGTAGCATTAAATGCAGAATGCGATCAAGCACTACGAGATGTCATCATACGCGGAAATGTTGTGGTCAATGCATTATTTTATGCATTTAATGAACGTGTCGCACAAGCGGCAATTGAAACAGGGGTACATGCAGTCGATTTAGGCGGGCATATCGGTGGTGTCACAGAGAATATTTTACAGCGCACAGAGGAAGCAAAGAAGAATAATGTCACAATTATACCGGATTTAGGGGTAGCACCGGGTATGATTAATATTTTAACAGGATACGGTGCCACAAAATTAGATAAAGTGGAATCGATTAAATTATACGTAGGTGGCATTCCGACTGAACCAAAACCGCCACTGCATTATACACGTGTATTCTCACTGGAAGGTGTATTTGATCATTATACAGAACCAAGTAAAGCGATTCAAAAAGGGAAATTGACAGAGGTGGAGTCGCTGACAGGTATTGAACCGATTTATTTTGAGGAGTTTGGTGTATTAGAAGCGTTTTATACATCAGGTGGGATTTCAACGTTGTACAAAACGTTCCCACATGTCAAAACACTTGAATATAAAACAATTCGCTATAAGGGGCATGCAGAAAAGTTTAAGCTGCTTGCTGATTTGGACTTTTTAAGTAAAGACAATACAGTACAAGTCGAGGACCAAGATATTTCTGTACGCACGGTTGTACGTGAAGCATTAAAGAAAAAGCTGGATCTTGGGAAAAAGGTAGATGCGGTGCTGCTTCGTGCCATTATTGCCGGTCAGAAAGATGAAGAGCAATATAAGTATGAATATGAGATGGTTGTACGTAAAGATGTAGAAGCCAATATTACGGCTATGGCCCGTGCAACGGCCTGCACCGTATCGGTTGTGGCACAAATGATTGGCAATGGCGTGATTGCACAACGCGGTGTATTGCCGCCAGAGACCGTTGTACCAGGAAGCGAGTTTATTCAAGAGATGACGAAACGCGGCATTGTTATTAAAGAAACATCTCACCGCTCATCCATGATTGTGAAATGGTAAGGTGACAAATTTTAAATGAACGGAGTAATGCCTCGAAACAAATTCGAGGCATTTTATAATTGAAAAATTAACCAAAAATTATGAAGAAACTGTAACTTTTTTCGCGCTCATCAGTCTAATCTGAAAAGAAGGGGTGTGAATAAAAATGAAGTATAAAGGCAAGTGGTATGTGGGCGGTATTGTGACATTTATTGCGGTTATAACGATTGTAGTGGTGTCTTTCTTTAGTCAACAAGTGCAAGTGTATGCTACGTCCGCTATTTTTGAAAATCAGCAATTTCATGCAAGCTTTAATGAAGTATTAAAAGAGGAAAGCCTCACAAATGGGACGATTTCGATTACGGATGCAAAAGGGCATGTCGTAAAGCCGAAAATGTCCATTGAGGGAAAGGTGCTCATTATTCACGATTTACCGAAAGGGGATTATACGATTCATGTCACAGAACAGGCTTTCAAGAAAAGGGTAAGTACCGGGGCAACCGTGTCATTTTCAGTCGTAGATGAGCTGCAAACGATTAAGTCACTGGATGATTTAAAAACATATTTCCAATCGATTTTAAATGAACAGCAAGTGACGATGCGAGACGGAGATGTTCTAGTGGGTGTCGAAGAGGAATCAACGGAAATGGCCAATTCTAGTTCAGATAAAGCCGTATCGCACTCTGAAACGAACAACCAAGTTGATGGGATTGAAGAAGGGGATGTCACTGTCACAGATGGTAAATATCTTTACACGATGACAGACCATACAGTGTTTATTACTGATGCTAAGCAGTTAAAAGTAATGAGTAAAATCGAATTAAAAGACGTGTATCCATCGAAGCTGCTACTTCACAAAAACAAACTGATTGTACTATACGACCAATATATCGAGTCCCGGACAAAAGAAGGATATTATACAGGGACAATGATGACCAAAATGGCGATTTATGATGTAACGAATCATCAAAAGCCAAAATTAGTTCGGGAAGTGGGGCAAGAAGGCCATGCAGTGGGGGTGCGCGAATATAAGGATGTGTTATATATCGTGACGAATACGGCACCAAATTATTGGTTGCTCCGAGAGGAAGAAGAGGTGGAGTTGCGCCCGCAATTATTCGACTCAAATGATTCGTCCGTTACACATGCAGCACTAGACAGCATTCGTCTGTTCCCTGGCAGTAAGGAAGCGAACTATACAATCGTTTCGGCAATGGATTTACATCATTATGAAACAGCTGAATTTAAAGCACAGACGTTTTTAGGGGCTGGGTCAGGCATGTATATGTCAACAGAGGCCATTTACATGACGGCGCCAAACTATATGACATTCGCTCCAACGATTCGTGCTACAACGGAGATTGTCACACCGATGCGAAGCAATACAGAATTATATAAATTTGCGATTGATGGGACGACGATTGAACTGACAGCACGTACAACACTGGAAGGGACTGTTTTAAATCAGTTTTCGATGGATGAGTATAACGGATACTTCCGTGTTGCGACAACGACAGGCAGTGCATCTGGGAGAGAGGCTAACTCGAATAACCACTTAATTATTTATGATGAGCATTTAAATGAAGTGGGTAAATTAACGGATTTAGCACGTGGTGAGCGTATTTACTCTGTTCGCTTTATGGGGGAGAAAGCGTATATTGTGACGTTTAAAGAAACAGACCCGCTCTTTGTTATTGATGTAGCAGACCCTACGAACCCGAATGTGCTAGGAGAGCTGAAAATTCCTGGCTTTAGTAACTACTTGCACCCACTTGATGAGACTCATTTAATCGGCATTGGCTATGATACAAAGGTAGAGGTGGATCCATATTCTAAACAACCAATGGTGTATACGATGGGTATGAAGGTGTCACTCTTTGATGTGACAGATGTCGCAAATCCGATTGAAGTAGACAACGATATTATCGGTGGACGTGGCACGTATTCAGATGTACAGCATGACCATAAAGCATTGTACCGTGATACAGTAAACGGACATTACGGTTTCCCGATTGCTATTTATGATCAAGATGGCTATATTGGCTCAGGAGCACTTGTTTACCATATTACACCGGAGGGCATTGAGTTAGCAGGGGATTTGGTGACAAAAGCAAAAAATGAGCAATATGAAGATTGGAGTAAAATGGTACGACGATTACTGTATATTGAGGATACGTTATATACGGTTGCGAACAATGAAATTACGGCTTATAACAAACACACATTTAAAAAGCTAAAAAGTATACCGCTAAAATAAAACAAAAGGCATCTAGGGGATCTCTAGCTGCCTTTTGTATATTACCGATAAGGTAGAATTTCACTTACTGTAACAAACTCATAGCCTTCACTTGCTAAGTAGTCCAGTATGCCATTTAAGCCATCTGCTGTTGACTGATGAATATCGTGCATTAAAATAATGGCGTTGTTGTGCATCTGTTGTTTGACGATTAGCACGAGCTGTTGAGCGTCGCGGTGTTTCCAATCGAGTGTATCAATCGACCAAAGCACGACATGGTGCGGAATCATCGTATTAATCGCTTCAGTTGTTGCCCCGTATGGTGGACGGAATACAGTCGATTCCTGCCCAATCGCCTCGACAAGTGCCTGTTCTGTTATTGTAAATTCATTCATAATTTGTGATTGTGATAGCTTTGGTAATACGGGATGACTCCATGTATGGTTACCAATCTCGTGACCACGCTTTAGTACCTCACGTGCAATCTCAGGATAGTATTGTACCCGGTTACCGAGCATAAAGAATGTCCCTTTTGCATTGTAGCGATCTAAGCTATCAAGAATTTGGGTTGTCACTTCTGGATGTGGTCCGTCATCAAAAGTAAGGGCGACCCGTTTTTTGTTGTCATCGACTACACCATCTGCAGGTGCATCCACTTCCACCATTTGCATTTGGAATGCTGAAGCAAGGAGTGGATTTAAAAATGACATCGATACTTGCACTGAAATAGGACCTTGTTCAGGTGGTGCAATCGTTCCTTCATCAAAATAAATGTATAGTTCATCTTGATGTATGGCGAATTTATCAAATAATACCCATCGTGCTTCGGTTGCTAAGTCCACTTCTTCTGCGATTAATACATCTTGTAAATCTGGGTTGGCTTTTAGTAACTCACGGACATGGCTTGCAAACGTTTCTAGGTTTTTAGTATCTTCGCCAAGTAGTGTGCGAATATCTAACACTTGTGCTGTTTCAATATGATAGAAAACCGTTTTTAATGTGGTTTTTGTCGACTTCTCATTTGTAGACATACGTTCCGTAAAAACAAAAGAATAATAATTTTCGTTATATTGATATGTATCAAAGTGAATATTCAGTTCACCAGAAAGTTTTTCTACTTTGCGCGTATCTTTCTGTGGTCGCATCGCATTTATGTAGGCTTTTTTAGAAGAGGTAATATAATCTTCAATTAGCACATTAAAATTCTCATCGTTTGTTTGTGGGTATTGAATCGCAAACGGCAAATCTGGGTCATTTGACATATCAGAAATGATGCGAATGCCTGGGAATGCAGATTCTGCTTCGGTTATACTTGAATCAACAATCGAATCTGTCGCAATCACTTCATTGTCATGACCATTTAATGTATCGTCCATAATAGTAAAGAAAATAATAATACTAACTAATAATAAGATGGAAGTAATCAACGCCAGATCAATCCAAGGTCCGCGTTTTTTCTTCCGTGTACTTCTCATGATGTTTGTGCTCCTCTCTATGATGTAACATATGCATCAGTTTTTTGAAAAAAGAAGTTGAGCTTTCGCTATTTATTCGTTAAGATGTGTCTAGTTTAAAAGGAGGTTCCGTTCCATATGAGCATGCATGAAAAAAACAATGAATTGGCCATTGACTGCATTTTACTAGCAGGTCGTATTATGATGGAAAGCGGGGCCGAAACTTATCGTGTAGAAGATACGATGCTTCGAATGGCGCGGTCGCAAAATTTAGAAGGTGCACAAAGTTATGTGACGCCGACAGGGATTATTTTTTCGCTTGGCCGAACACAGCCTACTAGAATTACATCTATTTCGACAAGAATTACGGATTTGCATAAAATAACACTTGTAAATAATGTATCTCGTAAACTTACATCTCAAATCATAACACTAGAACAGGCGTATGACGAGTTAAATAAGATACAGAAAACGAATTATTTCTTACCAATTATTATACAAATGTTGGCAGCTTCTGTCGCTAGTAGTTGTTTCTTAATTTTGTTTAATGGACACTGGTCAGATGTCCCAGCTGCCTTTGTAGCAGGGGGTATTGGATTATATGCTGTTACGGTTGTCCATGATATGACAAGAGTGAAATTTTTCTCTGAATTTTTTGCTGCACTTATCGTTGGGGTCATTGGATTTTTAGCGGTGAAATACGGTTTAGGGACACATTTAGATAAAATTCTACTTGGTGGTGTCATGCCACTTGTGCCGGGGTTACTCATTACAAATGCAGTACGCGATATGATGGCAGGACATTTTACAGCAGGAATGGCAAAAGGGGCAGAAGCCTTTTTAACAGCCTTTGCGATCGGTTCAGGCATCGCACTTGTGCTGTCGTTTTAAGGAGGCGCATCAATGGACATTTTTATACAGATTGGGCTTAGTTTCTTAGGAACGGCTTGCTTCGGTGTTATTTTTAATGTGCCGATAAAAGCGATTCCGTGGTGTGGTATCGTCGGGACACTTGGTTGGACGATTTTCCATGTATTATCGCAAGAGGGTGTATATGAGGTGCATGCCTCATTTGTTGGGGCGTTTGTCGTCGCAATTGTTGCCTACATTTATGCACGTCGTCTTCGGATGCCGATGATTGTGTTTAGTGTATCGGGTATTATTCCGCTTGTCCCAGGCGGCATTGCCTATAATGCGATGCGTAGCGTGGTAGAAGTAGATTATTTAACGGGAATGCAATACGGGATGCGTGCCTTTTTAATCTCAGGTGCCATTGCAATGGGCCTTGTTTTCGCAGAGGTCATCATGCAATTAATGTTCCGCTTTATGCGCAAAGGTCGCACGTCGATTCAATCCTTTGTAAAAGAAAAGAAAGCAACAAAAATGCCGCCTAAAAAAACATTTTGAGACGGGGGCTTTGCGACCACCACAGGAGCAATATTTCTTAATGGATCATTATGAAAAATTGAAGGGGTGTCCAGAAAGTAAAAACTTTCTGGACACCCCTTCTCGTTATCGTGCTTTATATAAACGTTCGATTTCTTCCCACTCCACAGGTTTGCTAATGTAGTAACCTTGTATGCTGTCGCAACCATAGTTTTCAAGTAAGTTCTTTTGTTCTTCTGTTTCCACACCTTCTGCCAGTACAGTTAAGTTCATGGATTTGCCCAGTTGGATCATTCCATCAATGAGGCGCTGTGTTTTTTCAGATTTTGTTAAAGAACTAATAAATGTTTGATCGATTTTTAAAACTTCAATTGGTAATAGTTGCATATAGCGGAATGATGCATAGCCAGTCCCAAAGTCATCCAGGACGAAGACAATGCCTTTTTCTTCAAGTTGACGCATTTGATTAATAATTGATGTTTCGCCTTCCGCTTCTAATGCGAACTTTTCAGTAATTTCAATTTGAATGAGATGAGCAGGACAATTTGCTTTCTCTAATGTTTCTAAAATGGACTTTGCCATGTTTTTATCGCGGAACTCACGCACAGAGGAGTTGATGCTCACTTTCACATTTATTCCTGCATGATGCCATGCGACCGCTTGTTCACATGCTTTTTCTAACATAAAGGCACCGATACGATTGATCAAGCCTGTTTCCTCGGCGACTGGAATGAGCTCATCTGGTGACACAACGCCAATTTCCTCATCTGTCCAACGTACAAGCGCTTCAACTGTTGTAATTTTCCCTGTTTGTAAATCCATTTGCGGTTGGTATAAAACTTGTAAATTTTGCTGATTAAGTGCAAGTAGCAAACGTTTTTCAATCACAGCTTGGCGATTTAATGTTTTATGTGTTGCTCTTGATAGCGAAGCGATATTGTTGCCACCTGCTTCACGTACAGTAGCAATTGTCGCAAGCGATGCTTTCATTAATTGTAAAAAAGTCGATTGATCTTCAGGGTAACGCGAAATACCGCCGCTAATGGCAAGTGGAATCGCGATGTTATGATTGTAAATTGGGTGTTGCTGCAAGTAGTTTAAGAAGCCCTGTATAAACCATTCTGGTAGCGGAGTAATGACAACGAATTCATGTTCATTAATACGTGCCATTGTACTATCCTGAAAGTACATTTTCATACGCTTCGTAAATTCTACGATTAATCCATTTTCGACTTCCTGATCATGTAAGTCTTTAATTGTATAAAATTTATCAATGCTTACATACACAAAGGAGAAGTGGCGACCTTCTGCAATCATTTCTGTAATTACGCTTTCTAAGCGGTGTACATTCATCAGTCCCGTTTGTGCATCAATGAACGCAATTTTTTCGAGCTGTAGCTGGATTGTTTTTTCTTTTGTAATGTCCTTTTCAATCAGGATGAAGCGTGTATCCTCTGATTTCGTTCCGATTGTCGGGATAGCGGTTAAATACACCCAGTACGATTCCCCGTTTTTCGTTGCTTTTTCAACTTCACCTTGCCAAATATGTCCATTGTTTAATGTTTTCCAAATCGTTTGCGCTATTTTTTCACTATCTGGTGTTTCAGGGAACAACCGCCAGAACGTTTTACCTACTACGCGCTTAGGTGTCCAATGACTTGTTTTTAAAAAGTGCTGATTACCATTTACAATGAAGCCTTCGTGATCCAGCGTGACCGTCATAAAGGAAGATTGAATACCGTTACGAAGGTCGATCAGCTCTTGATAGTTATCACCCATTGTGTGCACAGCATCCAGTGGTATACTCATGACGAATAATGCTTGTTCATCATTAAATAAACAATGTTTTGTAAACAAAGAAACATCGATGAGGTTGCCATTGCTCATCACGAGCTGTAAATTATTAAAGCGAATTGCCTGTTCACTCGTTAAAATGACGTCCCAAGCTTCTTCGTGTACAGAAGCAAATAAGCTATTTCGTAAAGAATTTTGCGCAAAGTCATCCGCTTTATAGCCGAAATAAACCTCGCTCCAATTGTTCCATTCTAACAAATCACCGTGAAGATTCATGACAAAAGATGGGAAAGGGGTATGGTCGACTAGTTCATTCTTCATTTGGTCAATCGGTAGTGGGCTCATAGATTACGCCTCCCTAGTTCAGAAATGTATAACAATATTATAGGGAATATCAGTCGCATAGTCACTATTAATGTAATATTAATATTTAATAAAGGTAGATATAAGGTCTTTTTTCTTATCTTTTATGATAAATAGTAATGGGATTATAGAAATAAGTGTTACTTATAATGAGTGAATTCTGAAACATATATTACCGTTTGAGTAACCGTTGCTTTCCGCTCCGGCACTCGCTTTCCACGGGCGAGATCAAGCCTCCTCATCGCTCATTCTTCGCTCCTGCGGGGTCTTGATTGTCTCGCTTTTCCCGTAGGAGTCTCGTGCCTCCGCTACAAGCGACTAGTGTTCAATAAAAAATGAGTTGCTAAAAAATAATAAATATCCTCATAGATTACAGGGGCTAGGAGACGATATGTGCAAATGAAAAGAAAATGATTTCTTTTAGAGAAGAGAAATGTTTTTCTAGCATATTGAGAAGTATTTACTTTTGCCGTAGCGCGCCATAGCCATATGAGCCAAGATTTTCTTTACGACGAAAGCGTAGCGTCAGGAGCAGGAACAGGAGATCCAAACAGGCCCGGCCTGTTTTAGCTTCTGTGTAGGCTGTGGCAAAGCGCGGAGGCCACAATGACGCTTAAATTTAATATCATTTACTATTCACCTTGTATTTTTAGGATGTATTTTTGCTCATTCAGAATTATTAAATAGGTGGGAGTGGTGAAATCGAACCGCTTTTAAAAGTAGAGACGATTATGTCATAATATTTTGGAAAGAAATTAGAGTCTCGAATTAATTGGTGAGGAGATGCTGTTGTGAAGACTGTTTTTTCTTATATAAAACCTTACAAGTGGCCAGCGATGATTGCATTAATGTTAATGCTGATTGAGCTATTTGTGGAGCTTGTACAGCCGCTGATTATTGCCAAAATTATTAATGATGGTATTTTACAAGGGAATACAGGTGTCATTGGGCAATGGGGGATAATCATGTTTGGATTAGCAGGTGTTGCACTGGTTTCAGGTATTACCAATTCTTATTTTAGTGCACATACTGCTCAAAGTTTTAGTTATGATTTACGAAATGCATTATTTCGGAAAATCCAGTCGTTTACGATGGCGACTTATTTGAAGTTTCCGACGTCAAGCTTAATTACGCGTTTGACGAGTGATATTACACAGGTGCAGAGCGTGCTATTTATGAGTTTACGTATTATGCTTCGTGCGCCGCTATCTGTGATTGGCGGTATTACGATGGCGTTTTTTGTTAATGCCAAAATGGCGATGTTTTTACTGATAGGGGCACCTTTTTTACTTATTTTTTTAGTAGTCATGGTGAAAAAAGGGGTTACATATTTTTCAGTGGTGCAATTCCGTCTAGACCGTGTGAATCGCGTGTTGCAAGAAAGCTTACAAGGGATTCGATTAGTGAAGGCGTATATGCGCGGACAATACGAGGCGACACGCTTTAGCAAAGTGGCGTCAAACTTGCAAATTGATACGGTGAAGGCGCTACGTACGATGGAATTAATTATGCCTGTGCTAACGCTTATCATGAACTTTAGCTTGCTTGCGGTATTGTGGTTTGGCTCTGTGGAAGTGCGCAGTGGTGAGGCACAGGTCGGTGATTTAGTTGCTATCGTCAACTATACAATGCGTGTAACAGGTGCATTTTCAATGTTTGCATTTATCATTATTGCCTTTGCACGGGCGAAGGCGTCTGCTGAACGGATGGAAGAGATTTTGTTGATCGAAGAAGGAACGGAAGAGAAAGCAGGAGTTCAAGAGTTCGAGGCGTCAAAACGGGGTACAGTGTCGTTTCGTAACGTCACATTCCGATATCCTAATACGAACGCGGACGTGTTATCCAATGTATCGTTTTCGGTCTCACAAGGTGAAAAGCTGGCGATTATGGGGGCAACAGGTGCTGGGAAGTCAACGTTACTGAACTTAATTCCTCGCTTTTATGATGTCACTGGTGGAGAAGTGTATGTCAATGGTCGGAACGTGCAAGCGTGGGATTTAGATGTACTACGTGAGATGATTGGCTTTGTGCCACAGCAATCGATGCTTTTCACGGGATCCATCTTCAATAATGTACGCTGGGGGAAGCAAGAGGCTGAGCTAGAAGAAGTCCAGGTAGCGGCCGCACAAGCGCAAATTCACGGCGCAGTGGAAAGTTTTCCGGACGCGTATGACACACGTGTCGGTCAAAAAGGGGTTAACTTATCGGGTGGTCAAAAGCAACGTCTATCCATTGCCCGTGCGTTAATCCGAAAATCAACTATTTTAATTTTGGATGATAGTACGTCCGCACTTGATGTGAAAACAGAGGCAGCACTGTGGGAGGCGTTAGCGAAAGAGCAGGCAACGATGCTCGTCGTAACACAAAAAGTCCGAACGGCTCGCGATGCCGATAAAATTTTACTACTGGATGAAGGGCAAGTGGTTGGCTTTGGCACACATGAACAACTGCTTCGCACAAGCACGCTATACGAGAAAATTGTGGCGTCACAGCAGGAGGTGGAGTAGGTGAAATTCATACAAAATCCTTTTGGCTATGAGCGTATTTTAAGGAAGGAAGATTTAGGATCGGGAAAGAAGCCAAAGGGCGCACGTGCCAGTGACTGGAAACGCACACTCAGTCGAATTTGGCGCATTGTTGATGAACAGCGTGCCTTATTAGTTATGGTCCTTGTCATGGTTGTCATCAGCTCTGCTTTATCATTGATTGGGCCATTTTTAGTCGGTCAGATCATTGACTATTATGTGGTGCCGGGTGAATTTGAAGGGATGCGCACGATTATTCTTGCGCTAATTGGTGTGTATGTCGTGCTGTCGATTTCTTTATTTTTGCAAAACTACTGGATGATTGGCATCGCACAGCAAACGATTTACCGAATGCGTACAGGTGTGTTTGAGAAGCTACTGAAGCTACCCGTTCCATACTTTGATCAACGGCAACATGGGGAGCTGATGAGTCGCGCGACAAATGATATCGAAACGATCAGTTCGACATTAAACAGTTCTTTCATTCAAGTGTTTTCAAGTGTGCTGACATTAACAGGCACAGTCCTTGTTATGTTGTATTTAAGCCCCCTCTTAACGGTGTTGACGATGCTGATTATTCCGCTCATGTTTTGGGCGATGCGCTGGATTACGCGTCGTACAGGGAAGCTGTTTAAAGAGCAGCAAGCTGCATTAGGGGCTTTAAATGGGATGATTGAAGAAACGATTTCCGGTCAACGTGTAGTAAAGGCATTCTCGCAGGAAGAACGGGTAATTGAGGAATTTAGAGCGAAAAGCAGCCGTCTTCGCACGGTTGGCTTTTGGGCGCTTTCGTATTCAGGCTATATTCCGAAAGTGATGAATGGATTAAACAATATGAGCTTTGCGATTGTGGCGGGGATTGGCGGCTTACTGGCATTAAAAGGGCATGTGTCCATTGGAACGATTGTCATTTTCGCCGAATATGCGCGCCAGTTTACGCGTCCATTAAACGACTTAGCGAACCAGTTTAATACGGTGTTATCGGCTATCGCCGGTGCGGAGCGTGTATTTGCTGTGATGGATGAGCCGGCTGAGGAAGATAGCGGAAGTCAAGACGTGCAGCTGCGTGGTGCTGTCGCATTTCGGGATGTCTCCTTTAAATATGATGCAAATGCAGAAAATGACACATTACGTCACGTGAATTTTGCCATTGAGCCGGGGCAAACGGTCGCGTTAGTCGGTCCAACAGGTGCAGGGAAAACAACGATTATGCAGCTGATTGCAAGGTTTTATGACACAGCAAGCGGTTGTGTTGAATTTGATGGCCGTGACGTTCGTTCGATTGCGCGCCAAACGCTACGTAGTCAAATGGCGTTTGTGTTGCAAGACCCGTTTTTATTTGAAGCAACGGTGTACGATAATATTCGGTACGGAAAATTAGACGCGACCGATGAAGAAATTGTCGAAGCCGCGAAAAAGGCGAATGCCCATGATTTTATTATGAAACTAGGGGAAGGCTATAACACTGTATTATCAGCAGATGGTAGCGAGATTTCACAAGGGCAAAAGCAGTTGTTATCGATTGCCCGTGCGTTAGTAGCAGATCCTGTGATTTTGTTGTTAGATGAGGCAACCAGTTCCATTGATACGGTGACCGAAATGGAAATTCAAGAAGCGCTCGAAGTACTGATGGAAGGGCGCACAAGCTTTGTCATTGCGCATCGGTTAAATACGGTACGCAATGCAGATGTCGTCCTTGTGTTGCAGCAAGGAGAGATTGTGGAAGCCGGCTTGCAGGAGGAGCTCATCGCGCGCGATGGGATGTATGCAAGCATGCTGAAATCAATGGGAAGTCGCGCATAACGTGTTGGAAGTCGCGTAAACCGTGTTGGAACCCGCGTAAAAGTAGGGAGAAGTCGCGTAAAGCGTGCTGAAACTCGCGTAAAAGTAGGGAAGTCGCGTAAACCGTGTTGGAACCCGCGTAAAAGTAGGGAGAAGTCGCGTAAAGCGTGCTGAAACTCGCGTAAAAGTAGGGAAGTCGCGTAAAGCGTGTTGGAACCCGCGTAAAAGTAGGGAGAAGTCGCGTAAAGCGTGCTGAAACTCGCGTAAAAGTAGGGAAGTCGCGTAAAGCGTGTTGGAACCCGCGTAAAAGTGAGGAGAAGTCGCGTAAAGCGTGTTGGAACCCGCGTAAAAGTGAGGAGAAGTCGCGTAAAACTGGTTGAAACCCGCGTAAAAGTCACGGAAAACCGCGCATAAATCCGTCATCAACACTAATTGCATATTGCGAATCGTTCCTCTAAAATAAAGAACATCATTTTACAAGGAGTACGGAATATGAATTTTTCATTTATGACGGTATCGTTTCCCGTTGATGCAGAAACGTTGAGGGAGATGAAGATGCTTTGTGAGGAAGCCTACAAAATAGATGGGGTCCATTACGAATCGATTTTAAATTTGCCGAATGCACAAAATTATGAGGCGTCTGGATTTTTTGTGCTCGTCTATAACGACGAAGACAATCAATTAGTCGGCTTAGCGAGCGCGATTGATTTATTAGGGCTAAATACGTACGAATGGTCGATTGTCGTCTTACCGATGTACCGTCAAATCGGGCTAGGTGACGCGGTTTATCAGGTTGTGCGTGAAGGGTTGGATGTACGTGGGTCGGACGGCGAACTCGCGCTCATGATGGAAGGTGTTGTGAGTGGCAAGGCGTTTTTAGAAAAGCGCGGTTACGTTTATAGCTTTTCGGAAGCCACACTGGAAGCCCGTGCCGAAAAAGTAGAAAAACGTGATGATGTAACGATTCGTCCATTCAAGCTGACAGATACGGAAGCACTCGTGGAAATTTTCTGTGAAGCCTTTGGGGATTTGCAGGAAGAAGCGCTAGAGCTAATTACCTTTAATTCACAGACGGAGGGGCTTGTGCTGTGGGTTGCCGAAGAAAATGGCACAGTCGTTGGCACCGTGACGACACGTAAAGAAGGAGACGCCCATTGGGTAACAGCACTTGCGGTGCATCCGACATACGGGGGACGTGGCATTGGTACCGCATTGCTCAATTCGGTTAAGCAGCTCGCGTTTAACGGCGGTGAACAATTTGTCCTGTTAGATGTAGAGCTTGATAATAATCAAGCACTGGCCGTTTATCAAAAAGCAGGTTTTAGTAAATCTGCGCAAGTCGATTATTTTGCGTTCGGCGGGTAATGCTCGTTCGTCAGCATCATTATGAAGTTCAAAAGGGCATAATCGTACGTGCAGTAGCATATACTCCTATAAAGGAGATGATACGATGCGAATGCCAGCGTTACCGAAAGATAAGCCAGCGTCCAAACGTACGTCAGCGATTCACCGTTTAAAAGAAACATTAAGTAAATTAAAACGTAAAAGTCTATTTGTGAAAGTACCTGAACGAAAATAAGCTACGCCGATGGAAGAAATCAGCGTAGCTTTTTCTAATGGTCAAACACTTTATAATAAAAACGTTTCCCGACTCGGGCCTATTAAATACAGTTCGTGCATAGCCCGTGTTAACGCCACATATAACAGCTTGCGGTCAATCGGGTGATCATAAAAGGGCGTATCGAATGCGGCAATCATGACCGCATCAAATTCAAGCCCTTTTGCTAAATGACTTGGGACGACAAGGAGTTTTGATTGGTCGAGTGTAGCCGATTCATCTAGTAAATTCACATCCATTCCAGCTGCTGTTAACTGTGCCACCATTGTTTTGGCGTCGGCTGTTGTTTTAGCAATTAATGCAATGGAGCGGTGCCCATTACTCTTTATTTGATGATAGGTTTCGGAAATAATAGTAGGGTCAAACGCCTCGCAGGGCATAAAGGTCGGTTCTTGTCCATGCCTAACAACGGGTTCTACTAGCGGTAAATCTTCAGGCATCTTGGCTAAAATTTGATTGGCTACGTCCATAATTTCAATCGTTGTCCGATAGCTTTTTTGTAAAGTCGCATAGGTTGCTCGTGGGAACAGCTTCAATACGGAATCCCACTTGGTTAATGAACGATAGCTATGAATACCTTGTGCCAAATCGCCCACCATTGTAAACATATCGGTTTCCAGTCCAGCCTTTAGGGCGGCTAATTGGAATAATGAATAATCCTGAACTTCATCGATAAAGACAACACGCATTTTCCACTTGTCTGGGATGCCTTTTATACGGGCCTGTAAATAATAAAGCGCAGCTAAATCTTCCAGTACCCAGGCTTCTTTTTGATGGGCCGCTACAAATTGTTCGATTTCCTCAAACGACCATTCGGGTGCCAGTTCTGCTAGTAACATTCGATTCGTAACAAGCTCACGGTACATCGGTTTTATTTTGGCTTTTTCAAATTTCCGCATATAGCTCGTCGCAATGGATTTTACCTCTTGTTTAATTTTCGGGATACGCTCATCACGTTCATCGATATACTTTGTGACGATACGGCGGCGCTTTTCATCATCGTGAATGCCGTTAAGCGCACGACCAATCGCCTCCTCGTACTTGGCATTTAATGTGTGTAAAACAGCGGTTGTTTTTCGTTTTATCTCGGTTTGAATGACCTTCTTAATGCGTTCAAGTCGTTTTTCAATCGGCATATACGCAAACTCAATGAGAAATAGCTTTTGCAGGTGATGAGCCCGCATAATACGGTATTTTTCAATGAACACATCGTCAAAGAGCGCAACGAGTTGTTGCTCGTGCCTTTTGAGGTAGCGATCCATTATATGTTTGTATAACATCGAGCCTTTGATTTGAGCGATATTAAAGCGCGGGATGATGCCCGTATTGTTTTCTACGATACTTTCTAATTGTTCGTTTGGGTTTTGTAGTTTTAATTTGACGCTAATGGCATGTTGTACATACTCGGCATAGGTGGTTTGACAAATGCGATCAACGCCAAGCTCTGGTAGCACCTCACCAATGTATTCGATAAATAAATTATTCGGCGCTAAAATCATGAGTTGCTCAGGCTTAAAATGCTCGCCCATCGTATATAAAAAGTAAGAAATACGGTGAAGGGCAATCGTTGTTTTCCCAGAACCAGCAGCCCCTTGCACTAAAATCGGTTGGCGTAAGTGCGCACGAATAATTTCATTTTGTTCTTTTTGAATCGTCGATACAATTTCGGTTAAACGGACGTCCGCTTTTCCTTCTAGTGCCTCCTGCAACAATTCATCATTGGTCGTTAAATCGACATCACGGAAATCGAGCAGCTCACCGCCTTCAATTTTATATTGGCGTTTGGCAAACAGATGTCCGCTATGCTCCTCGTCTCGCACCATATACGTCAAATCACCAAGCCGTCCGTCATAGTAAACATTGGCGACAGGAGAGCGCCAATCGACGATAATCGGTTCGTGTGTGTCTCGGTGAAAGAGCGAGGTTTTGCCGATATATAAAAGCTCCTCTTGTTCTCCGTCTCGCTGAAAATGAATACGCGCAAAATACGGCTTGTTCATAACGCCTTCTAAAGCTTCCTTTTGATGGCGCACCATTTCAAAAAAGCGCGAGTTCGTCAAAATATTTAAAAAGCTGTCACTGGAATCGATATAGTCTACGTTTGCCATAGCTGCTCGAATGTTTTCCTGTGACGATTTTAAATCAGCTTCCGATATCGCTACTAATGTGTCCATATAATTGCGCGTATTACGTAAGCGCTCTGTTTCTTGTTGAAAATCGGGATGTTGCATCGATGTCGCCTCCTATCGCTTCATCAAGTGAAATGTGGTAGGGGGAGTCCCCTGTAAAGAAAATTAGAATTTCATCCTACTATATGTGCTATGATAGATTCAACAAATAGAGGAAGGGCAGGGATCGTGATGATGATGTTCGCTTCGATATTTATTGCACTCAGTGTCATTTCAATAGCTGGCCTCCTATCTGGCATCATTCTTCATAAAGAACAGCAAGAAATGAAAGAACTTTAGGGAAAAATAATAAAAACAATAGCTCGCTCTCAGCGTAGGGCGAGCTATTGTTTTACCATTTGGCTAGATGTTCTTCGATACAGCCAAGCATTTGGCTAATTCGTAATGCGCCATTTTCTAGTTTGACGTATCCATTATAGTAGCCAACTAGTTGATGGACTTCTGAGCGAATGAGCTTGGCATCTGTTTTGGCTACACGTTCAAAAAACGGGGTGAACGTTAAGTTGACCGTGTCGCTAAATTTAGAGGTAATCGCCCATGGCTTCATAAAGTGCGTCGGGTCATAGTGAAATAATACATCTTCATGGATTTTGGTCATGATCCCGTCCACAAACACGGCATTTTCCGTCATACCGGTGCCATCTGTCCACTTGCCACCGAAATTGAGCCCGATCCGACGCCCGCGCATCTTTTGGCTCGCCATGCCCCAGTTCCATGTTGCCTCACGCGGCCAAACACCACGACCAAAATCAAGTACAGCATAACTTTCTTCTTCGCTAAATGTATAACGGCGCTCACCGATTTTTACAATCCCAGTCGTTGGAAGGGTATGGTGTTTTGCCGTAAATTGAAACAGCTGACGATTCCACGGAATGACGACATTGAGTGAGTCATCATCTGCGGGGTGGTGAATCGTTAATTCTGCCTGCAAGCGTTCGCCATCAAAATCTGGGCATGTGACAGATAAATGGGTATCCCCGTTAAAATAGGAAATGCGAATACGTAATTCACTGTTGCCATAGCTGACAGTTTCGAGTACTTGTGTCGGCATTTTCACTTTTGTGCCGAGTGGAATGACAATTGTTTTTTCAACATAACGTTGAGTCTCGTACTCTAGAAAATAAACAAAGCAAACAGCTGCATAGTCTAGATGACTAATCGTGGCAGAAAATAAAATATCTTCTCCGTATACGCACCAATAATTCCACTTCTTTTTTCGCATAAAATGACCGCTTAAATTACAATCGATGATGGGTTTTCGTGCATAGCCAATTGCTTCAGGGTTTAAATTTCCTTTTTTATCACAAAGCAATGTTGGTACTAGTATTTCTCTTTCGGCATGCTGCTTCATGTCCTCATCCCCTTTACGCCCTTCTTTTTATATCCATATTGTAACAAACTGAAGGTATATTTGTTGAGAATCGCACATGATATTTTAATATATTTTTGATTGGTTCAATTGCCAAATATATGTTGGTGAACGGGCATATAAGAATAGAGAAAGGGGGCGTACCATATTCCGACATATTACAACCGTGATGCAGCGGTGGAATATGCAAACAGCTGGTGGGATGGCCGCAATTCGAACTTTCCGTCCTTTGCCGTAGATTGTACAAATTTTATTTCACAATGTTTACTAGCAGGTGGTGCACCGATGTGGGGAGCACCGAACCGAGGAACGGGCTGGTGGATTACGTCTGGTTGGCGTAGTGGGCGAGAAGGGCATTATCCAAATGAAACGTGGAGTTATAGTTGGTCTGTGGCACATAGCTTAAGGTGGTATCTTGAAACATCGAAGAGAGGATTGACCGCGAAACAAGTCAGCGATGTTTCAGAGCTTGAGCTAGGTGATGTGATTTTATATGACTTTGAAGGAACGGGCGTCATTGACCATAGTACCATTGTGACGAGTATACGAAATGGTGTCCCATACGTGCATGCACATACAAACGATAGTGCGAATAGGCACTATGAATATCGTAACTCAGGGGCATACACACCGAATATTAAATATTATTTTTATAAAATTAGTGATGTGTTTTCAGGGTAAGTATAGTACGAGATTCCGATTGAAGGCTGTTTGAAAAAATGGTGAAATGTGTTAAGGTTGGTTGTAGGAAAAAACAGACGACGTAAACACGAGTAGTTACGGTCTATTTTGAAGGAGTGATTTTGGAAATGAACACACAATCGTTATCGATCAGAGAAGCTATTATGAATCGCCGTTCAATTAAATTATTTAACGGTCAGCCAGTGGATCGTGAAGATTTACTAACAATCATTGATGATGCAGTATGGGCGCCGAATCATGGCAATCGTGAACCGTGGCGCTTAGTTGTAGCGTGTGGTCCAGAACTAGCGCAATTGCATGAATTGTTACGCGACCTAGCTGTTCCGAAATGGCGTGAGCTGACAGCAGAAGAGCTTGAAAATCAAATGAAAAAATTCACGCTACCAGGTGGCTATGCGTTTGTTATCGTACCGGAAGATGTACGTCAAAAAGAGCGTTTAGAGGATTTAGGCGCAGCATCAAGCTTTATTCAAAATATGCAACTACTTGCATGGGATAAAGGCATCGGTGCTTGTTGGAAAACACCACCATTTTTAGATGCACCAAAATTCCGTGAAGCATTGAAGGTAGCACCAGGAGAACGTGTGATAGCGATGCTACAATTTGGTTATTTCGATGAATTACCAAAAGCAAAAGCACGCAAAACAGCAGAACAAATCGTCACAACGTTTGGCGAATAATAGAAAGCGAGTCACTTCAACTTTGTTGGAGTGGCTTTTTTTATGAAATCACACGGTTAAAGAAAAAATGATGGTAAAAGCATAAAAGCATCAGGAACAGGGCATTTTTATAGTAAAAGAAGGAGGTTGTTTAAGATGCACAAAATCAAATGGTTAGTCATTCCACTGAGCTTTTTACTACTAACAGCTTGTAATAAGGATAATGATGAAGCAACAAATGTACCAAATGATGCGCCAACACAACTAGAAAATGAAACAACGGCAGGTGGTAATGGGACAAATGTTACGAATACGCCAGCAGCAAATGCGCCATTTAACTTTACACATTTTTCATTAGATGTGGATTACTCGGATACGCAAAGTTTTGAAGCGGAGTATGAGAATGAGGAATCGGGTGTAGAGGCTTCGATTGGGGATGATGTCAATGGGGAAAAATTAGATGGGAATGCAGCCTATGATAAGCTCGAACCGATCTTTAAGTCGTTCACATTTGATGCTGCAACAGCTGAGGTAGATGTCATTGCAGAAGTGATGAAGGCATTTGACTTAGCCGATAACTACCAAAAACTCGAACTCGATATTCGCTTCTCAGATGGGACAGAAAAAGAATATCATGCACAAAAATAGGTGCTTATTGTTTGATCAATTATTTTGATGAGCCAAACGCGGTTAACCGGTCAAAAAGTGCGTGTATGAGCAAAACGCTGCGTTATCCGGTCAAAACAGCCGGGTAAACGAGCAAAACCTGGGTGTAAGCGAGCAAAAAGCGCGGCTATCCGGTCAAAAAGTGCGTGTGCGAGCCAAACGCCGCGTTATCCGGTCAAAACAACCGGTTGAACGAGCAAAACGCCATGATAAGCAGTTAATACTCGGCAATGATGTAACATAACTAAAAACAAAAAAGGTGTGGCCACTATTTGGCTACACCTTTTTTAGTTTGAAAAAATGTCTTGTAAAGAATGGGCTTCTTGAATGGCTTCTAGTTGAAAGTGCGGGGGTGTGTTTTGAATACCGGCACCTCCGATGAAAAATTTAATATGTGGCACCGTTTTAGCAAATGCATCAATGGCTCGAATCGCTTGCCCTTCGTCTTCCCATACGGCTTGTGTGGAAGCGGTTAACAACACGATCGATGGGTTCGTCAGGCGGACGGTTGATTCGATTGCGGTCGGAGCGGGGGCTGGCCCGAGCATCAGTGTACGATAGCCACGAAGCATACATTGGATAAGTAAAATGTGGATCGGGATTTCATGTCGCTCCTTCGGCAAACAGCTACCAACCACAAGGGGTGCATGTTCAGGTACATGAAAACGACGGCGTAAATTCGCTAAAAAGTCCCGAATCGTTTGGCTACTCACCGCTTCTTGATATTCCCCCCATTTTTTTTCACACCACAATTCCCCAATGCGTCTTAAAAACGGGGTAATGATTTGTTGCAGTAATACCTCTATCCCAAATAAATGATGGGCTTGCTCAAGTAAGTGCAAAATTTTCTGATCGTCCGCTAGTTTCCCTGCTTCCTCTAGGGCAAATAAAAAGTAGGTTATTTGATCGGTAGGGACTTCTGGCTGTTCTACTTGTTCCTCTTCCTCTTGTTGTACAAGCATAGCTGCCTGCTTCACCGAGTGCCCTGCTTCTGTTAAGACAATAATTTGCTGTAGCCGTGCTACTTCCGCTTCGTTGTAAATGCGGTAGCCATTATCGAGTCGCTCGGGCGTAATAATACCGTAGCGATCTTCCCATTTTCGGATGACTTGCTTCGATAAACCGGTCATTTCCGCTACTTGCTGAATCGAATATGTGCGTTTTTTATTCATGCCATTCCCTCAATTTTATAAATTCATTCAAACCGTTGTGACTACCTGTTCCTACTAACATTCAACGAAAAAATCAATTAGTTGTCAAACATTGTATAACTAATGTACAATGTTTGTATAACATTATAGCACTTTAATAGCGGTTTGAGTATAAAATATACAGTAATTGATGCACTAATCAAATAAACCTTGTACGTCTTTGTATAAGGTTTAACTCGGAGGGGAAATCGATGAAAAACATAGCAATTGTAGGAGCAGGTCCAGGAGGATTAGCCGCGGCAATGCTGCTTGCCCATAAAGGATATACAGTACAGGTGTATGAAAAGCAACCGTATGTAGGGGGGCGCACGAGTGAAATCCAATTAGGAGATTATAAGTTTGATATGGGGCCTACGTTTTTAAATATGCTCTATATTGCGGAAGAAATTTTCGAGCTGACAGGACGCAAACTACAAGATTATGTAGAGTTATATGATTTAGACCCAATGTATGAGCTGGTCTTTCATGATAAAAAAATCAACATGACACGCAATGCCCATGAAATGATCAAACAAATTAACGAGGTGTTTCCAGGCAATGAGGGCGGGTACGAAGCGTATATTCAAAAAACACAAAAAAAGCTCGAAGTATTAGCGCCAGTACTACAATCACCGATGAATCGTTTTACAGATATGTTAAAGCCGCATGTATTAAAGGCGGTAGGTGAGCTAGAAATTGGCAAATCACTCGTAGATACACTATCACAGTTTTATAAAGATGAAGATTTACAATTAGCCTTCACATTCCAAGCGAAATACCTTGGGATGTCACCGTGGGAAAGTCCAGGTGCCTTCTCGATTCTTTCTTATATTGAGCATGCATATGGTGTGTATCATGTCAAAGGGGGACTCAATCGTTTAACTCAAGCAATGGCACGAGTAGCGTGTGAAATGGGCGTGAAAATTTATACGAATTGTGGCGTGAAACAGCTCGTGACAGCTGGTCGGAAAGTAACGGGATTAACACTGGAAAATGGCGAGGTCGTGCAGGCGGATGAAGTAGTGATCAATGGCGATTTTGGTCATGTCATGACAAATTTAGTGGAGCCAGGTGTGCTGAAAAAATATACCCCTGAAAAAATGGCGAAAAAGCCGTTATCTTGCTCTACATTTATGCTCTATCTTGGGGTGAATAAACGATTTGACGATTTGGCGCATCATACGATTTGGTTTGCCAAAGACTACCGTAAAAACGTAGAAGAAATTACAAAGACGAAACTGTTATCAGATGATCCGTCAATTTACATTCAAAATGCAGTCGTGACAGATCCGACAGTGGCACCAGCAAGTAAGTCTACGTTGTATATTTTAGTCCCTGTCCCGAATAATACGAGTGCTATTGATTGGGATGCTGTATCAGGGGAATTCCGCAATATGGTATTGCGTATGGTGGCAGAAAAACTAGGAGAGCCACATTTAGAAAATTTAATTGAAGAGGAACGTATGATTACCCCGAAAGATTGGGAGAATGATATTAATGTATATAAAGGAGCTACATTCAATTTAGGTCACCAATTAACACAAATGCTGGCATTCCGTCCACGCAATAAATTTGAAGAGCTGGACTGCTGTTGGCTAGTTGGTGGTGGGACACATCCAGGAAGTGGCTTACCGATTATTTTAGAATCAGCCCGCATTACGGTAAACGGCATTTTAGCGCAAGATCAAAAAGCATTGTTCCCAGTGAAGCCATTACCGAACGGCTCGACGTATAAACCGGTGAGGACAGTATCCAAACCAATTGTACAAATGTAGCGGCTCGTCACTGGAGTACGAGGTTGGTAGATGAATCGAAATCAACCTCGCTTTTGAATTATGAGCGTTTCATTTGAAGGGATTTGTTAAAAATCGGTATAAATATAATGTATGAAGAGAAAACTATGATTATAGAAAAGAGGAACATATATGAGTAAACACCCATTAGAACGATGGGGTGAAATGATGGGCGGGAAAAAATCGAGATGGGTTGTGCTTGCCTTATGGGTTGCGTTTGCAGTTATTCTTGCCACTGTTTTCCCTCAAGTCAATAATGTAGAAAACTATTCGGGTGCAGATTTACCTGAAGAGATGATGTCCATGAAGGCGAATGCGATTATTGATGAAGAGTTTTCGTCTGATGCCGGCTTACCATTACTCATTGTATGGTATAAAGAAGCCGGTCTTGACCGGACAGACTTGCAGCATATTCAAAGTTTATATGGACAGTTAAGTGAAAAGCCGTTAGCAGATCAACAATTAGTGCCTCCCTATCATCAAATGTCAACAGAAGCATTAATGGGGTCTTTATCGGAAAACGGTCAGTCCATTGTGACGCCAATTTTCTTTGCGGCAGATGTCGATACGGATACATTAAAGGAAAACTACGATGAAATTCGCCGTATGACAGAGGAAATTACAGGTGCGAATCCGTATGATACGGAAAGCTTAGCAGAAGATGGCTTACACGCTCGTTTTTCAGGTCCAGCGGGAATTGTGGTCGATGCAACGAAGTTATTTGAATCGGCAGACTTCCAGTTAATGGCGGCGACGGTCATTATTATTTTAGTTATTTTACTTGCCATTTATCGTTCGCCTATTTTAGCCGTGATTCCATTAGTCGTTGTCAGTATCGCATACCTTGTCGTGAGTCCGATTCTTGGCTATATGGCCGAAAGTGGTTGGATTGATAAAGATGCGCAAGCGGTATCGATTATGGTCGTGCTCTTATTTGGTGCAGGCACGGACTATTGTTTATTTTTAATTACTAAATATCGCGATATGTTGCTCGAGGAAGAGAATAAGTTCTTTGCTTTAGCAAGAGCGGTACGTGAGTCCACTGGTGCCATTGTTATGAGTGGGTTAACGGTTGTCATTGGGCTTGCAACACTTGGACTGGCGGATTACGGTGCGTTCCAACGTTTTGCTGTGCCATTTAGCTTAGGGGTATTATTAACGGGCTTTGCGGTCATTACATTACTGCCTGCAGTACTGGCCATTTTAGGGCGTGGCGCCTTTTGGCCATTCGTTCCGCGTACGCCAGACATGGCGAAAGCAGTGGCTGAGCAAAAGAAGAAGCCGTATAAAGAGCCGAAACAAAATCATCGCTTTATGCGCAGCGTCGGGAATTTTGCGACGAGCAATCCATGGATTGTCATCCTTTTGACAGGTGCCATTTTAATGGGGCTTGCGTATGCTTCGACAACGATTAAGTATAGTTATGATTTATTGTCGTCATTCCCAGAAGACCTAGGCTCTCGTGAAGGCTTCGCAATCATTGAAGAAAACTTTTCTGCTGGTGAACTGGCACCTGTGAAAGTCATTGTCGATACGGAAGGAAAGGATATCAACATTGCTGAACAGCTTGCCGCTTTACCATATGTAGCCTTAGTCGACGATGTACAAATCGGTGAACACCGTTCGAATTATCAACTGTATGAAGTCGATTTAGATAAAAATCCATATTCAAACGAAGCGATGGATGATGTGAATCAAATGAAGGAAGATTTAAAGTCCATTGTGGGAGAAGCAGAACTAGGCGAGGCGAATTTCTGGATCGGTGGCGAAACGAGTACGCAAATTGATACACGTGATGTGCAAGCAAGAGATGAAGGCTTAGTAGAACCGATCATGATCATCATCATTTTCCTTGTATTACTACTGTATTTACGTGCATTTATCACATCTTTGCATTTAATGGTGACAGTCATTGTCTCATTCTTCGCGGCATTAGGTGCAGGCTGGTTAATCATGACGGGGTTACTCGGCCATGAAGCGATGGCAAGTTCGATTCCACTCTATAGCTTCGTGTTTATTATAGCGCTTGGTAATGATTATAATATCTTTATGATTTCGGATATTTGGAAAAATCGTAAGCGCGGCCTTGGTCATACAGAGGCGATTGCAAGTGGAGTTGCTTCTACGGGTGCGGTCATTACATCCGCTGGGCTTATTTTAGCGGGAACGTTTACAGTCCTTGCCACGTTACCGATTCAGCTATTAGTGCAGTTCGGGTTGGTGACAGCGATAGGGGTATTACTTGATACATTTATTGTTCGTCCATTATTAGTACCGTCACTGATTACCGTGTTTGGCAGGCTATCCTACTGGCCGGGCAATCTATGGCGAAAAGAATGATTAAAGTAGCGTCGCTCATGCAGGTGAGCGGCGTTTTCTTTTTCCGGATTGAAACTTTTTCCACACGCTACCGTATATACTAAAAAGGCAAGTAACAGGGGGCGATTGGATGTATATGTACGAGATCGTGAATATTGAAGTAGGGAAACTGACCGGCAAGATTAAAGAGGATATTGACCGCACGATTCACGACTATGCAAAGCAAGGCTGGCGTTTACATAGCTGTGTGCCGATTAATAATGGGGCGTCTGGCATGACCGGCGAAATTAAAGTCATTTTTGAGAAAGAAATGTAAAAGGGATATACACGGGGTTTATAGAATCATACCTATGTAACGAAAAGGGAGGCTATATGATGTTCAAAAAAATTGCTGCAGATGCATTAGGGTTATCCGATATTGGGGTCGTTGTACCGCGAGCGGACTTTGATAAAACAGATGCCGATGATTTTATTTTTAATGAAATCGACGAGCAAATTTATTTCCTCATTAAAACAAAGGCAGATGAGTATTGCTTTACGAACTACGGTTTAATCCATGTAGACGGCGCAAATGCCATCAGCAAAAAGCGTATGCTGCGCCGCTATGATTATGAGCATAGCACGATTGATAACGTCCTACTTGAAACAGCGGGGACGATTGATCTCGATGTGGAGATTAAATTTACAATCGGTAGCACGTCGTTATCGATTGATATTCACAAAAAATTCCTGAGTGAAATCAAAGACTTGTATAAGGCGCTACATGCGATTTCACTGGAACAACAGTCGAATGCCTATAAGCTAGAGGCAGCGAAACAAAGCTTGACTTTGGCTTCCAGCGCACTTGGACGGATTGGCAATGATGAAGTGTCACCTGCGACATCCTTTGAAGACATTACGAAATTTGCACATAGCTGGCTTTTACAAAATAAAAAAGCGTATGTGAAAAAAGATTTCGGCGATGTGTTTGAGAAGTATATTAATAACTAAACGAGAGCATCCACTGCACAAGTGGATGCTTTTTTATATGCTACAATAGTAATAGTATGGAAAGAAATGGGCGATGTGAATGAAGAAAAAGAAGATAGTATACTACGGTGTTTATGGTCCCTTGTTTAAAGGGGTTGTACATTCGGGACAAGAATTCAAAGAGCAAGTATCAGGAAAAAAGGGAATGTACGGTAAACGATTTAAAACAGAGCAAGAAGCGCTGGAATGGGTAGAAAACTTCATATCCCCGGCAGAAAAACACCAGCTACATCAATCGGGTGATGCATGCGTGTATGCGATTTATGGCCCAGATTTTACAGGGGTAGTGCATTCAAAAGAAGAGTTTGTTGAAAAGGTGTTCCGCAAAAAGGGGATGCGTGGCAAAAAATGTGTCAATGAACAACAAGCACAAAAGTGGATGGACTCCTTTACACAACGAGGGAAAAAGAAGAAAAAAGCAAAGCAGATGGTAGACATACCAGATACGGTGTTATTTGTAGAGCCGACACCGACAGAACCAAAGCAACAGGTGGTTCTTTATATTGATGGTGGTTATAAAAATAACCGAGGGACATATGGCGTTGTAGCGTATTCGGCGAAAAGCATTGAGCCCATTTACCGAGATTTCGGCTATGTGTACGATGAGCGTTTTAATGCGTTGAAAAATACAGGGGCAGAATTAATGGCTTGCCTGCGCGGATTAGAATGGGCATTTGCCAACAATATGGATCAAGTATGCATCATTTATGATTTTGAGGGGATCGTGAGTCATTGTGATAAAACCCAGTCAAATGAAGCCCTCACCCTTTATCAGCAAATGATGGGGAATTTTAAAAAGCATCTGCATATTCACTTTTTACATGTGCGGCACGCCAACAAGACTCTTCACGCAGAAGCCCACCGTTTAACACAGTTAGTCCTGTAGCAAGCTTGTAGTGGAATTTTAGCATGCTATTCGAGCCAGTTGTACAGCCTTATCTGACAATGAGAAGAAGGAATTGCATGTGAAATCAACGTACTCGCTAATATATTTCATGGACTTTTTCAGCCCCCTCATGGCGATAGGGGGCTTTTTGATATCAATTATCACGAAGTGTCATAAAGAAAAAGTGGTGAAAAACATATTTTTTTACATATCGTTAAAGTATTTTTTACAATCTCTTCATAAATGTGTGCGTACCTCTATATATCAATGTTTTTGAGGCCTGTGTATTCTGGTCTAGGACAAAACGAACTTGCATAATTTTTGTACAAATTTTATTCTATTGCAACATAAAAGGTTGTGGGGTGAAGCGGTTGGATGAGCAGGAATTAGTAGTGAAGGATTATTTACTACAAGGAATCGCTGCGGGGGATTTTTCGCACGATGGAAAAATGCCAAGTGAATATACATTAGTGGAGATGTTTGGCGTTCCACGTATAAAGGTACGGAATGTTTATAACCTGTTGGAGAAAATGGGTTTTATTTATTCGCAGAAAGGAATTGGACGTTTTTTAAGGCATCAGCAAAAACCGTTAGAGGTCGTGATGTCTGGGGATATCAGCTTTAGCGAAAAAATGCTCAACCATACATCCAACTATAAATCGATTGTGACAAAAATTGAGCAGGTGTCAAAAGACCATGTCATTTTTAGCAAGCCGTATGTTACGGAAGGCACACTGTATTTAATTGAACGGTTGCGCTTTATTGACGGGGAACCGGCTGCGATTCATCGCTCGTATGTCGTGGCTGAAAATATGCCTGAGGTGAAGCAAGTGAATAACCGTTTAACTTCTATGTACCAGTTTTATAAGCAGCATGGTGTCAATCAATTCCGTAGTTCCTTCTCACAATTATCCGTGACATTTCCAAATGAGCTGGACCGGACATTGCTTGACTGTGAAATATTAGTGCCCCTTGTGAAAGTAGAATCGGACAATTGGGATGCAGAGCGTAATGTATTACTGGAATATACCGAAATTTTATACCGAACAGATCGCTTCTTTTTTCAAATATAGCGTGAAAAGACTTCAGACAAATATTGTTTGAAGTCTTTTTTTGATGGGGAAGAAAACATTCATTATCCATAAATCCTCACATGGCGCCATTTTTGTAAAAGTGAATTTACAGGAACTTCACGAAACCTTTTCACTACGCCACTTGGCGACAAGTTAAGGTAATGGTGAAAGGAGTTGGTCATGTGAAACGAGCTGAACGGACCAAATTATTAATTGAGGTTGGACGTGAAGAAGCATTACAGATGGCAAATGAAGTTTGTACACAACACGAGGTGATTGAAATACAAGCGCCAAGAGAGGGGCTTGTCATGATTAAAATGCGGGAATCCGCACAGCAATCACTTTTTTATATAGGGGAAACGTTAGTCACAGAAACAAAGGTGAAAATTGGTGAGGCATTTGGGCTTGGACTCGTTCGAGAGTATGAGCCGGAGCTGTCAAAAGCACTGGCGATCATAGATGCGGCCTATAATGGACAACTGCCTGAAGTAGCTGCGTGGGAGGAAATATTTACAAAACTTTCACAACGGCTCGAACAGGAACAGCACGAGGTGAAACGCTCCATCGAACGGACAAAAGTACAGTTCGATACGATGTCGATTTAAGGAGGAGAAAAAATGGAAATGACACATTTTACTCAGCAAACATTTCGGACGTTAATGGATTGCTTTGCGCGACCAGGCAAAAAAGAGGCAGTACAACCATTGCATGCTGTTGACGGACTATATGCTGAAACACTATCTGTTTTAATGACATTGCTCGATGGAGAAGTGAGCTTCCAAACGGTTGGTGAAGAGGAGCGACTGCAACGCGAGCTACGTGCATGGACTGGTGCTAAGATGAACGAGTTTGGCGCGGCTGATTTTATCATTGTGCCTGCACAAGCGAAAGAGGAGCAAGTACTGGAAGCATTGGCGGTAGCGAAAATAGGTGATTTAATTGACCCGCAGCAATCGGCTACATTCGTGATGGAAGTAGCGCAGGATCAAACAAAGACGGTATATGCATTAACGGGACCAGGCATTCAGCATCAGGAAGTAATGGAAATCGCATTATCTCCGGACATTGTGCAACTACGTGCGAAGCGAAATCGCGAGTTTCCGCTCGGAGTTGATTTCATTTTGATTGATGAAGCCGGTAAGGTACTTGCTTTACCACGAACAACGATGATGAAAGAGGTGAGCAACTAATGGCATATGTAGCAGTGCGAGGCGGGGCAGAGGCGATTGACGCTTCTTTAGAGCATTTACAGTATGAGCGCGTCAAGCATGGTGCCCACGTATCTGTGCAAACGTTACAGGCAACGATGCGCGGCTTTTTAGATCAAGTGATGTCTGAAAGTAGCTTATATAGTGAACGTTTAGCCTCTTTAGCGATGAAGCAAAGCGAGGGGAATGCAGAGGAGGCCGTGTTTTTACTACGTGCTCACCGTTCCACGTTGCCACGGTTATATTATTCAACAGTAACAGATGCACGTGAAATGTTTGTATTGCGACGCATTTCAGCAAGCTTTAAAGATATTCCAGGTGGACAAATACTAGGGGCTTCCCACGATTATTTACATCGTTTGTTGGACTTTGAGCTGCTGGAGGAGACGGCGGCAGATGTGGTGCGAAAGAAAGCCCAATTTGAACAAATCGATACACCTGAAGAAAGTCAGCTTCCTTTAGAACAACTCCCTAAAGTAATGGATTATTTACGTGAAGAAGGATTAGTGCGAGAGTTTCCGTTAAATGATCAGGAGCCAAGCGATGTGACGAAGCAAGCGATGGCGTTTCCAACAAATCGTTCTCAGCGCTTGCAAACATTAACGCGAGGCCAAACGGGGACAGTTACATCACTTGGCTATGCAGGTTTACGTGGCTACGGTGCATCCCATCCAAATGTGGGTGAGGTACGAGTAGGCTGGCAACCAATCTACGTGGCATTAGAAGACGAGGCAGACCCTTACTATATTGGGGCTATTAAGCTAACGGAAGTAGAGTCCTTTATTCCAGTTGATGTAGATGAAGAGGGGCAACAAGTATTGGAATTTGATATTGGCTACGGGGCCTGTTTTGGACAAAACGAAACGAAGGCGATTGCGATGTCGATCGTGGATCATGCGTTAGAAGTCGGGGGCGATTCGCCAATCCATGATGAAGAGTTTGTTCTACTTCACGTTGATATCATTGAATCGACAGGATTCATTTCACATTTAAAAATGCCACATTACGTGACATTCCAAGCATTGTTAGAACAAATCCGCAGCATCAAAAAGGAGGGGAACCGATGAGTACAGTACCATTTGCATTGTTAGATGAACAATCAAAGCGTGAAATCCGACGAGCTATTTTGAAGGGGATTGCGATTCCAGGCTACCAAGTACCATTTGCCTCACGTGAGCTGCCGATTGCCCGCGGCTGGGGAACAGGGGGCTTGCAGGTGACACTTGCATTAATCGGGAAAGAGGATGTGCTAAAGGTTATCGATCAAGGCTCAGATGATTCCGTCAATGCGGTTAATATTAAAAAGCTTGTGACGAAAACAACCGGTGTGCAAACAACGATTCGCACGCAGGATGCAACGCTTGTGCAATCACGTCACCGTATTCCAGAAGTGCCATTGCGCCCAGATCAAGTATTAGTGCTACAAGTGCCAGAGCCAGAGCCATTACGTGACATTGAGCGAAGTGAATATAAAACAAAGCGCTATCATGCAGAAAAAGAATATAGCGGTGCGTATTTAATGTTATTTGAGCAAATTATGCGCTATAACCAAACGTCGCAAGGGGCGGATTATCCGGTACTCGTGAACGGTCGCTATGTCATGAATCCAAGTCCGATTCCGCGTTTTGATAATCCGAAAATCCATGAAAGTGATGCGCTAATCCTTTTCGGGGCGGGGCGTGAGAAAAAGATTTACGCTGTCCCACCTTACACAAAAGTAGAATCGCTTGCATTTGAGGACTATCCGTTTGTCGTCGAGCAATTTGAAGGGAAGGCTTGTCGAGAAACAGGCTTAACAGGAGTCTATTTAGATGAGCTCACAGATGAAGTCACAGGGGAAACGTACTATTTGTGTAACGATACGAGTTATATGAAAGAAAAATTACAGCAAAAGGTGGCAGCAAAATGACGCAAGAACAACCGGTATTAACGATTCGGCAGTTATCTAAGCAGTATGGCGATGGTTGTGCGCATTGTCAGCAAGAAGAGGCGAAGCTTGAAAAAAACTTTTGCCCTGTTTGTAAAACCGTCTATGCTTGTCGAAATGTTTCATTGGATTTATACCGCGGCGAAATATTAGGGATTGTCGGGGAAAGTGGTAGCGGTAAATCAACCTTTATGAAAAGTCTTTATTTTGATGAAACCGTTACATCAGGCGAGGGCTATTTAACGGATTACGAAAATGGCGATGTCAATATTTTTACGGAATCGAGCCAAATGAAGCGCCATATTCGCAATACGATTTTAGGTATGGTGTACCAAAATCCGATGCTTGGACTGAAAATGGATTTTTCATCGATGAGTAATATTGCAGAAAAGCAAATTGCAGCAGGCAATCGCCACGTTCGGAATATGGAGGAGCGTAGCCTGGAGCTACTGCGACATGTGAATATTCCAGTGCACCGAAGTAAGGAAGCACCGAAAAACTTCTCAGGTGGGATGCAGCAACGTGTGCAGATTGCTAAAGCATTGTCTAATAATCCACCGATTCTACTATTAGATGAAGTAACAACAGGACTCGATTTATCGGTACAGGCAGATGTTTTAGATTTAATCAAATCGATTCAACGTGAATTAAACATTTCTATGATTGTCGTATCGCATGATTTAGCGGTCATTCGTATGCTCGCTGATCGCACGATTGTCATGCTGAACGGGGAAATTATCGAGCATGGTTTAACGGATCAAGTGTTAGAGGACCCGCAGCACGAATACACACAACAATTAGTTTACTCATTACTATAAGGAGGCACATCGATGCTGGCAATTATTAATGGAGTTATTGTGACAGAAGAACAATTTTTAACGAATCATATCGTATTAGTAGAGGGCAATACGATTCATGCGATTGTGCCGGAAGCAGATGTGGATTTACAAGGCATGGACGTGTTAGATGCACGCGGTGGCTATGTTTCACCAGGTTTCGTCGATATTCATTCAGATTATATTGAAACGATTGTGAGCCCGCGTCCAACTTCTGTGATGAACATGAACATTGGGTTACGTGAGAGTGAACGTATTTTAATGACACACGGCATTACGACGATTTTCCATTCCTTATCTTATTACGGGGATGATAAATATTCGCATAAGGCGATTCGCAATCCAGAAAATGTTCAAAAATGTGTCGATGCCATTTACGCTTCGCATGATGAGCCACATTTAATTCGTCATCGCTTGCATGCGCGTTTTGAAATTGATTCAATCGATCAAATTCCAAATTTAGAGCGCAATATTTTAGATGGCAAAGTGCATTTACTGTCGTTTATGGATCATACGCCAGGGCAGGGGCAATATCGCAATCTAGAAATTTATAAAAATATTATGCGCGGCTATCGTTCGATGACAGACCAAGAGGCAGATGTGTTAATTCAGGAGCAGGTCGATAAGACGAAAATGACACTTGATGATATTGAGCGCTTAAGCCGACTCGCGATTGAGCATAACATTGCGGTTGCTTCGCATGATGATGACGACGTAGCCAAACTACAGCTCGTGCAATCGTACGGAACAACGATCAGTGAGTTTCCGATCACGCTCGATGTGGCAAGAGAAGCGAAAAAAATGGGTATGCGAACAATTGCAGGTGCACCGAATATTTTAATTGGTGGTTCACATTCTGGGAATTTAAGTGCGAGTGAGGCAATTCAAGCGCAAGTCATCGACATTATTTGTAGTGATTATTATCCTCCGGCGATGCTCCATGGCATTTTTGAGCTCGCGACAAAATATGAGGAAGATTTACATCGTTTATTCCAATTAGTGACGATTAACCCTGCACGTGCGGTTAATTTAGATCATGAAATTGGCTCCATTGCGGTCGGTAAAAAGGCAGATGTATTAATTATTGAGCAAATGGAAGACGGCTATCCTGTTGTCACAACAACAATGGTGGACGGTAGCATTATTATGCAAACGAATTATCGCTAAGGGGGAGAACGATGTTAACTATACAAAATTTGCAAAAATCATTTACCATTCATCATTTACAAAAAACTTTCCCAGCACTTGATCGGATTTCACTGCATGTGAAGGAGGGCGGCTTTTTAGGGATTGTCGGGAAAAGTGGAAGTGGCAAATCGACGATCTTAAAAAGTATTTACCGCACATATGAGCCACAAGCTGGGGAAATCCTGTTTCATTCAGAAGCCTTTGGGGAGATTGATTTATTGCAGGCGACACCTCGTCAAATTGTGTATTTACGCAAGCATGAGATTGGCTATGTGTCGCAATTTTTAAATGTCATGCCTCGAACGACGGCCTTAGAGCTTGTGACGCAATCTTTATTGGATGTTGGGGTAGGGCAGGAAAAAGCAATCGACCGAGCAAAAGCGGCATTACGCCATTTCGATTTAGATGAAAAGTTGTGGAATAGTTATCCGAATAATTTCTCGGGTGGTGAAAAGCTACGTCTAAATATTGCTTGTGCGATTGTCAAAGAACCGCGTCTCCTCCTTTTAGATGAGCCGACTGCGAGTTTAGACCAAGCGTCAAAGGTCAAGGTACGTGAATCGATTGAAAAGCTCAAGGCACAGGGGACGACGTTAATTGGGATTTTCCATGACCTCGAATTCATGGAGGGGCTTTGTGATGAGGTCTTTACGATGACGAAATATATCGATAAGGAAGTGTTGGCGTGAAAATCGACTTGCATACGCATAGCCGTTATTCCGATGGCAGCGAAACATTGGAAGAGTTATTTCAGCAGGCAAAGGTAGCAGGAATCACACATTTAGGGGTAGTGGACCATGATACAACAGCCCATCATGCAGAGGGACGGCAGCTTGCAGCACAGTACAATATCGCGTTTATCGCGGGTGTTGAAATATCGGCCTACGACTTTCAGCGTCAACGCAAGGTGCATATGCTGGGCTACGGCTTTCAAGGTGAATGTTCGCACATTCAAGCATTGTGCGGGCCACTTCTTGCACGCCGACATGCACATTCCTTATGGCAAGTAGCGCGCATACAGGAGGCAGGCTTCGCGTTAGACAAGGAGCAGGCGCTTGCCTTTGCACGTGAAAGCGGCACGTTATATAAGCAACATATTATGAATGCGTTGACAGAGGAAGCATACGACGCGAAAAATTATCAAACATTGTATCGCTCATTATTTAAGCAAGCAGGGGTCGCGGCAGGCGATATTCGCTATGTGGATGCCTTTGATGCCTTACGTGCCATTCATGCGGATGGTGGAGTGGCTGTATTGGCACATCCAGGACAGCTAGACTCTTTTGATATCGCAGAAGAGCTTGTACAAGAGGGGCTAGATGGGATTGAGCTCATTCACCCGGACCATACACCTTTGCATATGGAACGCGTTCAACAGTTGGCAGACAAGTATAACTTAATGACAACGGGTGGATCGGATTACCACGGCCGATATGGTGCGTCTGTACAGCTAGGGCAATATACGATTCCTCATTTACAAACACCGGCATTTGTAAAGTGAATGTAAAGCATTATTAAGAAAAGCGCGCGGCTATTTTCAAGCGCTCATTGAGATGATTAAATGGGGCATGTAGAGCGGTTTTACAAACTATTTGAATGATAAGGGAGAAGAAAAAATGAACAAACGATGGTTATCAATTTTGATGGGCATGTTAAGTGTACTTTTTTTAGCTGCTTGTAGTTCTTCAAATGATGAAAATGAAACAGGAGAAGTAAAGAAAGCAAATGCAGATTCGGATGAGCCACTTGTAATGGTTTGGTATCCAAATGAATCAGGCTCTGACTTAGCTCCTTCTCGTGATGCTTTTGCTGACATCTTTGAAAAGGCAACAGGTCGTAAAGTAGAACATAAATTAACGACAGATTATGCGATTGCGATTGAATCGATTGCAAACGGCAATGCACATATTGCTTTCATGGGAGCACAAGGGTATATCGAAGCAAAGGAAAAAAGTGCTGATGTGGAGCCATTAGTTGTACCATCAGGCGAGTCTGGTACGTTAGACGATGCGATCTATTATAGTTGGTTAGCTGTTCCAAAGGACAAGGCAGAACAATATAAAATCAATGGTGAGTTTACGTTAGATGCAACAGAAGGTAAAAGCATTTCTTTCGTATCGGCATCTTCAACATCAGGTTTCAAAGTACCAACAAGTTCAATTATTTCTCACTTTAGCGATAAAAATTTAACAGAAGAAGCATTAATGGAAGGCAATGAGGTGTATCCGGATGTCCTATTCGGTGACTCGCACCAAGGCTCAGCAGTAAATATGCTAATGGAGCGCTCGGACATTGCAGCATTTTGTAATACATGTGTAGAGGCATATGTGGAAATCGTCGATGGCGAAAAAAATACACCAGGTGCCGTATATAAAGTAAAAGACGATGCAGCAGCACCATTTAATACATTAGTTGGGAAAGAGTTTGTCCTAATCCAAGTAACGCCAGTATTAAATGCTCCATTCGTTGTGAACACATCGGTGTTAGCGGCAGAAGAGGTTCAAACATTAAAAGAGCTTTTAACTTCAGATGAAACAGCAAATAATACAAGCATTTTTGTACCGGAAGATTCAGGCGGTTCAGGTCTATTCTATAAGTCAGCGGACGAGCGTTTCTTAGAAGTAGAAGATGCATGGTTTAACCCAATTCGCGAACTATCAAAATAGTGCTCTAAAGGGCTTTTATCTCTCACGATAGAAGCCTTTTTTTAAAAAGCGAAGAGATGTGAATCTTCACGCTAAAGACTTGCTATTAAAGGAGAGAACAGGATGTCTACGATTGTATTGGAAAGGCAGTCACAGCAGGCTGAATCCATCATTGCACCGGATAAGACACAAGCAAATACGATTTTGCAGCTAAATAAAATTGGCAAAAGCTATGACCAAAAGGCAGTAATATTAAATGGCATTGATTTGTCATTGCACGAAGGAGAGTTCGTGTCCATTATCGGTCAATCGGGCGCAGGAAAGTCGACATTACTCCGTTGCATTAACCGTATGATTGAACCATCAAGTGGCGAAATCATTTTCAATCAGCAAGACATTACGACGTTAAGTAAAAAACAATTGCGCAAGCAACGTGCGAAAATCGGGATGATTTTTCAGCATTATAATTTAGTTTCTCGTCTTACGGTATTTGAGAATGTTCTCCATGGTCGCTTTGGCTATAAATCTACGCTACAAGGGATTCTTGGCATTTATACAGAGGAAGAAAAGCGACTGGCTTTATCGATACTAGAAAAGCTCGGGATGAAGGATCATATTTATAAGCGCTGTGACCAGCTAAGTGGTGGACAAAAGCAGCGAGTAGGGATTGCCAGAGCGTTAGTGCAGGAGCCGAAGCTATTATTGTGTGACGAGCCAATCGCGTCCCTCGATCCGAATTCATCGAAGGTTATTATGGATCATTTAAAGGAAATTTCGCAGTCCATGGGCATTACCGTGCTAGTGAATTTACACCAAGTAGATGTGGCCGTTCGTTATTCTGACCGAATTATCGGCTTGAGTAAAGGGGCGAAAGTGTTCGACGGTGCACCGAAGCATTTAAGCCAGTTTGCGATACGCGATATTTATGGAACAGACGTGGATGAATTAATCATGGAGTAATGCGGAGGGTATGATGACAGAAACGAATATTTTACGTATGAAAAAGTGGCGAATGACAGGAGTATTGGTTGTTCTCATTGTATTAACGTATGGCTCAGCGGCTTTTACGAAGTTTAATCTAATCGACGGAATAAGCTCAATTCCGAGTACGATTGCCTGGATGATTCAAAATTTAGTGCCATCAGCTGAAGCAATGGAAAATTTACCGAAAGTGCTAGAACGCCTGTGGGAGACGATTATTTTATCGGTTATTGCTTCTACAACAGCAGCCGTATTTGCGTTGTTTTTTGCGATGTTTGGCGCACAAACGACACAGTTCAATCGTTCCTTTGGCTTTGTGGCAAGGTTGATCGCATCGATTTTTCGTAATGTGCCGGTTGTAGCGTGGGCACTGATTCTCGTTGTTTCATTTGGTCATAATGTCGTAACAGGCTATTTGGCTCTATTTTTCTCAACGTTTGGGTTTTTAGTGCGTATGTTTATAGAAACAATTGACGAGGCCAGCTCAGAAGGGGTAGAGGCGTTAACGGCAACAGGCTCCACTTATTTTCAAATGGTATTTAAGGGCGTGCTGCCAGATACGATGCCGCAAATGCTCAGCTGGGTGTTCTATATGATTGAGACGAATATTCGTAGTGCGACATTGATTGGGTTATTAACAGGTACAGGGATTGGCTATTTATTTGATTTGTACTATAAGCGGCTCGATTATGGCATGTTAGGGCTCATTACAATCATGATTGTTGCGGTTGTGTTTATCATTGAGTTTACATCGAATAAAGTAAGGAGGGCGATTTCATAATGCAAGTTACGCCTTCATTAACCAATGTCAAAATGAGAAATGGCCGTATTCAAATCAGTAAGGTGACGAGAGCAAATGTGATGATGCGCCTCGTGCTCTGGGCACTATTGCTGATGACGGTGATCGGCCCCTTTTTACTGGATTATGGCTCGATCGAGTGGGCAACAGCGATTTCACTAACGCTAGGGAATTTAAAAATGATGTTTTTAGAGCCGGCGTTTCATCAAATTACATTTGCGACAGCGTTAGAGCAAATTGGCATTACGCTTGCGTTAGCCTTTTTAGCCACGGTTTTAGGGGCAGTCGTGTCCTTTTTCCTTGCGATTTTTAGCGCCAAAAATTTAGCGCCTCCGTCCGTATCGAATGCGATTATCGCGTTTAATTCGTTTATAAGAGCCGTGCCGACTGTTCTGTGGGTGTTGATCTTTGCGATTGTTGCAGGACTTGGGGCAGTGGCGTGTGTACTCGGGATGATGCTGCACACGATGGCTTACTTAACGAAGGCCTATGCGGAATCCTTTGAGGAGCTAGACGAAGGCACGATCGAGGCATTACGTGCATCAGGAGCGAACTGGTGGCACATCATCGCCCATGCTGTCGTACCGCAGTCTTCGTCTTATATGGTATCGTGGACATTCCTGCGCTTTGAAACAAACTACGGTGTAGCAGTTGCCATGGGGGCAGCCGCAGCAGCAGGTGGTATTGGGTTCGAGCTCTTTATGGCGTCTGGTTTCTATTATGATTTACATGAGGTCGGGATGATTACGTATTGCGCCCTTATTGTGGCGATTATATTAGAGGTCGTATCGATGCGCATTAAACGAAGCTTAATGGCAAAATCATAAAAGAAAAATAGAGGTGGAGAAATGCTGAGCGCTTTCTTCACCTCTATTTGTTTTCTTAACTCGCAATGAGTAAAAAATATCCTAAAAATATCAATTAAATAGTGAGATGTATAAAGGGAAGTGGTATCATAGCCTCCGCGCTTTGCCACAGCCTGTTTGGATCTCCTGTTCCTGCTCCTGACGTTGCACTTTCGTCGCAAAGAGAATCTTGGCTCCTGTGGCTATGGCGCGCTACGGCAAAAGTGAATGCTTCTGGATATTTTAGAAAAACATTTCTCTTCTCTAAAAGAAATCAATTTCTTTCTAGTTGCAAGTATAATTGCCCAGCCTCTACCGTAATGAATGAGCATCTTTCTTTAGTTTTAGCAACCGATTATTGTATTGAATAATAGTTGCTTGTAGCGCAGGCGCGAGACTCCTACGGGAAAAGCGAGACAATCAAGACCCCACAGGAAATTTATTTGCGACGAAAGCGTAGCGACAGGAGCAGCGAAGGATGAGCGACGAGGAGGCTTGATCTCGCCCGTGGAAAGCAACGGTTACCCAAATGGTAATATATATTTCAGGATTTGCTCATTGTGAGTTAGTAAAATCATTTTATGAAGGAAGGTGAATGACGTGAAGTATTATACAATTCAAAGTAAAGAGGCATATGAACAGGCAATGAACAAAGGAACAATGTCGGCCTCAAAGGAGTATGTTTGGGAAGAGTTTTTAGTTGCCTATGACTGGATGATACAGCAAATGAACAATCGAATCGGTCATAATGGTACATATCCTATTTGGCTATGGACGGAGAAACGAGATTTGCATGATGAAGCCTTGCTCCCAAGCGGCACAGCAGGGGTTCAAATTGAAGTGGAAATGCCAACCCAGCAAGTACTGCTGTCTGATTTTGAGGCGTGGCATATGGTGTTAATGAATGATTTTCTAGCCTTAAGTGGAGAAGAGGATGAATTATTTTCTGCTGGAAAATTGAACATCACAAAAGAAGCGTCGTGGGAAAGAGTGTTTGATTTACAATTATTAAATGGGTCTGATTATTGGGCAGGGGAGCAAGTCATTCAGGTCACGACGGGCGAAATCAACGTATCTCAGTTTAAAAAAGTGGAGCATTTTATTGCAAAATAAAGGATTTAGAGAAGGAGTACAACAATGAATGAATTTCATAAGGCATTAACATACATAAATGAACTATTTTATGCGCCTAATAAGCTCGCTATAAAAGATGTAATAGAAGAAACTCAAAATGCGGAATATGGGGCGGGGATATTTCAATTAAATTGTAAATCGATCAGGTTTCGAGTCGCGAAAATAACACCTACTAAGATCGGACAGTTTGTAGCCTTTTGGGAAAAGGACGATAAAAATAAAAACCAAGCATTTTCATTTGAAAAAGCGCCCGATTTATTGGTCATTAATACGTTTACTGATGATCAGCGTTTTGGACAATTCGTTTTTCCAAAAGAAGTTCTGGTGAAACAAAATATCCTAAAAACAGCGACTAAAAAAGGGAAGATGGCGATGAGGGTCTATCCTAGTTGGGATACGCCTACGAGTAAACAAGCAATCGCAACGCAAAAATGGCAATTACCTTATTTCGTTCATCTGGGTGATGCCAATAGTTTAGCGGTACAGGAACTATTAAAGCTATATTCCAACTAAAATCCTTGAACCATATTCTCAGTTTAATTAGGAGCACCGTGTGCAGTAAAAAAAGCTGATTCGAATAGTCCAATCAGTTTCTGCTTTTAAGCCTTTTTTCCGTTTCAATCCCCGCACTGAAAACAGCCACTATCATCGTAAAGAAAAATAGGATTTGAATGAATCGGTCTGCTGTCCAATAGCCTAAAAAATTCATGAATACAAGAATCACAAATAACACGGCTGTCGCAATCCGTATATACAGGCGTAAATTATGAGTCATTTTTACTCCTCCTATTTAGGTTAATAAGGTTATATTGTAAGGTTAACATAAAATGGATATTAAAACCAATTTATCGCTGAGTGCTTCGTTTAGAGAAACTTTTAGCGCCCTTTATCCGTATAACAACGAAAGGGGGGATCAGTATGAAGGAACGGTTGCAATTATTTGTAGATAATGTAGAAAAGATTCGCCTTTACTTCGGTGTGGACGGGGAAAGGTTCGTGAAGAAAATGGCGACACAATTAACGGTGCGCGGGATTCGATTTTATTATCACGATTATGAGGAAGTACAAAAGCACATTAAGGCGAACACGAAATGGTATGGTGTTGCGCGAAGTAGTGTGAAAATCGCGCATGCGTATTATGTGCAGTTTGCGAAAGAGCCGGAGCAGGTGAAGCAAGCGATTGCACAGCAAGCATTCGTCAAAACAAAAGGCTTTGCTTCTTCGGAGGATGCGTATTTGGCCGCGATGTATGTAAAAGACAGTGAGCAGGCGCAAAAAATGGAGCTTTTAACGAAAGAGCTCATAAAGCAGCCAAGCTTAAAATTTTCTTCATTATCGCTACTTTTACGGGCTATGCTAGCAACGCGACCCGAATCACCAGAGGAGCTAGCGACTACATACGAGCAATATTATCAACGACTAATCAGTCTAGGCTGGAAACGCGACGGCACAAGCAAAAATGCCGCCTTTCTGTTGACGATTGGCACAGGTGCATGGGATGAAACGATTTGGGCGAAGGTAGAGGAGCTAGCGGCACTCATTCAAGCAGCGAGCACGAAGCTTGAACCCCGTCATTATAGTGTTGTGTGTCTACTGGCACTGGCCAAGTTTGAAACGCCCGCCTTTCCAGCGCTAACGGAAATCCACGACCAAGTGTGCCAAGTGTTAAAAGCGAAACCAAAGTATGATAATACCTTACTCATCGCTACACAGATTTACACAGCGAGCGAAGCATTTAGTGACCTCCCAACATATGACTTCGATTTTGCGGATATTGTGATGCAAGCAATCGATGGTGATTCAGGCGGAGATGCTGGTGGTGACGGCGGTAGCGGGGGAGACTAACAAGAATTAGGGTGCGAGCAAAACCCGCAGCTATCCAGTCAAAAAACTAGCTCAAGCCATGTATAAAAATCGATATTCTGCACAAACTAATCACACACTCTCCTGATAGGTTTCTGTTTTCCAAGAACGTGGAGATTTTTCTATTAACTTCATGTAGAGGTTTCTGCAAAGGAAGCGGGAACTCAAACTTTGATGAGATCGCATGCGATGTGATCTCTTTTTTTATCCCGCATTAACGGGCATTAAGACTCCCACCTCAAGGCTTAAGGAAAATCGAGAAGCGTAGGTGGGAGATCAACTGCCCGTAAAAGCCCGATTGGTTAAGGACAACAGGACGTTGGTCACGCAGGCGTTGCCACACGACGTGGCGTTCTTAGCTTGCGTTCCTCTCTCAATCAGTGGGGGATGAGGAAACCCCCCACTGATTGAAGTTTCACTTTATGCGGATGCACTACTTACAAAATTTTAATCCTCCAAATTTTGGTGAAGTGCCGAAAAAGCGTTATAATATAAAATAACCAATCAGACAGGGAGAAGTGTTATGAATTTATTTATCGTAAGTGACATACATGGGATGGCCAAAGAATTTGAAGCAATTCTACAGCACTGGGATAAGGAAAGTTTGCTTGTGATTTTAGGTGATATGATTGATCGCGGGGAGTACTCTTATGAGGTGGTACAGCGTGTGATGGCTTTACAGCAACAATATCCCGAAAAAGTGATCGTCATGAAAGGGAATCATGAGGATTTGCTCATGTACTATGTGGACGGTTTGATGAAAGATCCAACACCGTTTTTAATGAATGGTGGTATGGAGATGCTGCGTTCGTTCATCAAGGACGTAGATATAGAGGCAACAGCGGAAAATATAGAAATTTTAACAACACAGTTTGCCAAGGAAATCGACTTTTTACGGAATGCTCGTCACTATTACCAATATGGCAAGCTGCTGCTGACACATGCTGGTTTTGATTCGGCACTCGATCATTGGCAAAACACAAAGAGTCGTGATTTTTTGTGGATTCGCAATCATTACATACATGAAAATAAAACCGGCCTAGTGAATGTTTTTGGTCATACGCCAACACGCAATATGCATGAAATCGACGATATTTGGATTAGCCCGTGCCAAAGCTATATTGGTATCGACGGCGGCTGTGCATACGGCGGTCAATTAAATGCCTTGCTGATGAGCGAGCAAGGGGAGATTTTGGATACATTTGTTGTGCTGTCGGGTAAGGAAATAAAGATGGAAGAAAAGGGACTGCCTCATGGATGAGACAGTCTCTTTTTCAATTCAAGTAAGTATGCTCCAGGAGAAAAGAAGCACACTACTCAAAAGTATTTTAAAATTGAAAATATTTTATTTCGTGTAACGTAAATAGATTACTCACGTCTAATGCCTTGAAGTACAGCAACTAGAAAAAGGAGAGAATAGTATGAAAAAAATGTGGATGATGGTGCTAACGGCGATGTTAGCGATGGTGATTGCAGCTTGTTCTGGCAACGAGTCTGCTACAGTGGAAGTCAAGGAGTCTGCAAAAGAAATAGCAGACACGATGGTAGCGGAAGTCGAGCAACCCGCACAAATCGAATTATCGGCAGAACAATTAAAAGAATTCTACAATATAGATGCGGCAAAGCTGGAAGACTTTTCAGTGCGCATGCCAATGATGAATGTCAAAACAAATGAAATTGCGATTTTTAAAGTAAAAGAGGCAAAAGACGTGGCGGAGATTGAAGCAGCGGCGAAGCAACGCGCGGAAAATGTCATGAAGCAATTCGAGCAATATTTACCGGATCAATATGAAAATGCGAAAAACTATAAAATCGTGACAAAAGACAATTATGTATTAATGGTTATTTCTGAAAGTGCAGAAGAACTAATCAACGTGTACGATCGCTTCTTCGAAAAAAAATAGACGGCGATGGTATTTAGTAGCCTGCTGTTCCTATTTTTATTTTTGCCGGCTGTTTTAATACTTTATTATAGTGCCCCAAGAAGGATGAGAAATCTCATTTTATTTATAATGAGCCTGCTCTTCTATGCTTGGGGTGAGCCGGTTTACATTGTCATTATGTTAGTGTCTACGGTGACTGATTATAGTTTTGGGTTGCTATTAGATAAACCGAATATGGTTGCCATCAAGCGGAAGGGCATTGTGGCATGTTCGATTATCGTGAATCTTTTGCTGTTATCTTTTTTCAAGTACGCGGATTTTTTCATTCAAAATGTCAATGCATTCGCTGGGACGAATATGCCACTACTAGAGCTGCCTTTGCCTATCGGAATCTCCTTTTACACGTTCCAATCGATGTCTTACATTATCGACGTGTATAGAGGAACGGCGAAAGCACAGCGCAATTGGATCGACTTCGGCGCGTATATTGCACTGTTCCCGCAACTAGTGGCAGGACCAATCGTGAAATATAGTACGATTGCCGAACAACTGCAACAGCGTTCGGAAAATATGAAGATGTTCGCAGAGGGGGTTCGTCGGTTTACAATCGGACTAGCGAAAAAGGTGCTCTTAGCGAACAATATCGGCTTACTGTGGGACACCATTTCTAGCTCTAATCTAGAGACGATGCCGGTGTTAACAGCTTGGCTTGGCATTATCGCCTTTGCCTTCCAAATTTATTTTGATTTTAGTGGTTATTCGGATATGGCCATTGGTCTTGGCCTTATGTTTGGTTTCCGGTTTAATGAAAATTTCAACAAGCCGTATATTGCACAGAGCATAACAGACTTTTGGCGAAGATGGCATATTTCGCTTGGGTCGTGGTTTCGCGAATATGTGTACATTCCACTTGGAGGCAATCGGCGCGGGTTAGCCATCCAAATGCGTAATATCCTCATTGTGTGGATGCTCACAGGTTTTTGGCATGGCGCCAACTGGAATTTTATCGTTTGGGGACTGTATTTTGGTGTTATTCTCCTGATGGAAAAGTGGTGGGGGCTTACGTTGCTTCTGCGTTTGCCTCGCTGGATGCGACATCTGTATGCGATCGTACTTATTCTCATCGGCTGGGTACTGTTTGCCTTTGAACAGCCTACTGCGATTGTTGATTATTTGGCGGCAATGTGGGGATTCAATGGGCAGTCACTTTGGAATGCCGATACGGTGTACTTTTTCTACACAAACGCCGTACTTCTATTCGTGTTAATCATTGCCTCGCTACCAATCAAGCAATGGTCAAAAATGAATGAATTGTCGTTCGTTCATGTAGTATGGTATGCATTTCTTTATTTGCTTTCTGTCGCGTATTTAGTAGATGCCACGTTTAACCCGTTTTTATATTTTCGTTTTTAGGGAGGGAATCATATGAAGCAATATACCGAGCGATTATTCGTGTTTGGCTTTGTCGGTACGATGTTTCTAATAGCGCTCCTTTTTTTCATTTTGCCTCATCAACGTTTCTCTGAACTAGAAAATAGGTATTTACAAGCGACACCACAGCTGACGTGGGAGAACTTATTATCGAAGCAATATGCCGAAGAGGTGGAAAGCTTCATCACGGATCATTTTCCGTTTCGGGACAAGTGGTTATGGGTGAAATCGACTTCAGAAAAGTACCGCTTGCAGCAGGAGAATAACGGCATTTACCAAGGGAAAGACGGCTATTTATTTGAAAAGTTTGTAGAGCCTGATTACACGACAGTCGCGCAATATACCGAGGCGGTCAATGCATTTGCAGGCAATCATCCAAAAGTGGCTATGACGTTTCTGCTTGCCCCGACATCGATTGGTCTTTATCCGGAGCGGTTACCATGGTTAGCCCCGTCGTATCCGCAATGGAAGGTCAATGAATTTATCGGGGAACATATGCACAACGAGATCACGTTTATGAATGGCTTTGATTTTCTCACGCCGCATGCAGCAGAGCCGATTTATTATCGAACCGACCATCACTGGACGACATATGGCGCGTATTTAGCCTATGTCGCATATGCCGAGCAGCAAGGATGGCAGCCGCTGTCACCGCAAGATTTTCGGATTGAAACGGTCAGCCAGTCGTTTTTAGGCAGCTATCATACAAGAAGTCAATTTACGAATGTCACACCAGATCAAATCGACGCGTACATCCCGCGTGATGCGGTCACGACCGAGATGTATATCGCCGATACCGATCAAACGGTAACAAGCCTATATGATCCAAGCTTTCTTGCCAAAAAAGATCAGTATTCTTATTTTCTAGGCGGGGTCCATGCGCTCATGAAGCTAACAACCGGGCTCCCTCCGCAACAGATTGAACAAGAGAAGCTACTCATTATCAAAGACTCGTATGCCCATAATGTCATCCCGTTTCTCACAAGGCATGTGCCGGAAATTCATGTCATCGATCTGCGCTATTATAATGGCAGCATTGATGCGTATTTGACGGAGCATGATATTAAAGACGTCCTGTTTTTATTTAACACGACTACATTTGTGGAGGATGAATCTTTGTTGAAGTTGAAGTGATGGGGTAAAATAGGGGAATCCCACTGCACATGAGGCGGTGGGATTTTGTTTTGTAAAAATGAAGTGTTGATTAATGGTATGATGGAGAAAACACAAAAAGGTGAAATAGGTTATGAATTTTTATATCGTTATGCAGGGGCGTACATATATAGATGAAAAATCCAAAGGTATTATTTGGTCTCATATAATTGATAAAAGCGGTCAAACGCCACACTTTTGGGAACGAATGAAGGAAGTAAAAGTGGGAGATGTCATTTTTCATTATGTAAAAGGTGAGATTGTTGCCATTAGTATTGTGAGAAAAGACTGTTATGAAGGGAAAAAACCGTATAACGATGAAGAGGATGTCATTGGATTTACGGTGGAAGTGGCGTATGAGGAGTTAGAAAAAACGTTAAATATTAAAAATTATTTTAAAGAAATTCAACCGTTACTACCGAGAAAATATGCTGCTTTTCAAGAAAATGGCGATGGCAACCAAGGCTATCTTTTTCCGTGCAATGAGATGTTAGCACTGAAATTGTTAGAATTAATCGGTGACTTAAATGTTTATGAAGAAGAACAGGAGCAACTGGAATTTGCGATCGGGCCAATTGTAAAGAAGGAACGAAATAAGCTTGTCCCTATTTTAGCTGAAACAGAGGCAGAAGCTAAAGTGAAAATTCGTAAAGGGCAACAAAGGTTCAAACGAGGGTTGTCTCCTTTATGGAATAACCAATGTGCATTGTGTGGAATTGATTTACCAGCATTGCTTATAGCTAGTCATTCCAAGCCGTGGAAAGACAGTACCGATGAAGAAAGGCTAGATATTTATAACGGATTACTTCTTTGCTGCAATCATGATGCATTGTATGATCAAGGGTATATTGCATTTGACGGGACAGGGAAAATCCATATTTCCAATGAGATAAATGAAGAAGATTATGAGAAATATGGCATTCATCCAAAAATGCGTGTGAATCGTCGACAAGAGAATAAACCGTATTTTAAATGGCATAAGCGCAATGTTTTTAGATAGTAGTGTGGTCTTTTAATAAAGATTGATAATTTATAATTAAGTTCGATCATTTATAATAAAGTTTGTTAAAAAACCTGTATGGAATGTAGTTCTCTTATTCCATAATCGGGCCATTTAATTGAATAACACTTCTAAATTAAAAATGGGGTTTTATGTTAATCTTGATGTGAGTTTGTGAAACAATGTACTTAAGCTAACGGGGCAGGTTAGTTCAAAAAGGAATTCCATTTTTACACCGTTTATGACAAAGTTGAACCGAAATGTTATTATTTCAGTTTTTCTTGATCCACTAACAGGCAGATAGTTGAAGAAGAGGTCACTGGATCATTCGAACAGAAAATAGCGGCGTAAATGCGAACGGATGAAAAATAATGTTCGTACTTGTATCGTGAGATTTTGAATAGATGTTCTAGTAATCCCATAGTGTTTGTTATAATGAATAAAAGACTTGATTGGCGTGAAGACATGGATGAATATATTCGATTGGTGAACAAATCCGAAGATTATATTGAAAGCCATCTGAGTGAAAAAATTTCACTAGATGATTTAGCAAATAATGCAAATATGTCTAAATATCATTTCCATCGTTTATTTAGAAAATACAATAACGAGACGGTGAAACAGTTTGTTACTAGAATAAAAGTGGAGCGATCAGGGATATTCCTCGCAGTCCGCAATGATTTGAGCATCACAGATATTGCTCTCCGATATGGCTATAATGATGCGAGTACCTTCAATAAAGCTTTTAAGAAGTATATAGGAATGTCTCCTTTAGAATACAGGAAAGCAAGAAACGACAAGAAATAGCAGATAGTCTTCCCTATACTTAAGTTAAGGGAGATGATATTAATGGAAAAACCAACGATCACAGTAGAAAATATTGAAATGAAAGTAATCTATGTACGCTTCAAAGGAAATTATGTCGAGTATAGAAAAAATAGTCGTAAGATGTTCAATGAACTTTTCAAGTTCGCAAAAAAATATGATCTAATCAAAGATAATGTTACAAAGGTAATGACTATATACCATGACAATCCTTTCGTAACTGATTCAGAAAATTTACGAACTAGTATAGCAATGACGGTTCCATCAGATACTGCAATTGAAGAAGAAGGACAAATCGGTACGATGACTTTTGGCGGAAAATACGCAGTATTACATTATGATTTAACGCTGGGTGAGTATGAAGAAGCTTGGAAATATGCTTATTCTGATTGGTTACTTAATAAAGGCGAATACACACCGAGAGATTCATTCCCATTTGAATTATACGTTACTGAGCCACCAAAAAACTTCAAAGCCAAGAGCAAGACAGATATTTATGTTCCGATTGAGTAAAAATACAATATTTAGATAGCCTTTAATGTTAGTTGATACAATGTATACACATAAACTAATAGGTGCTTTATTTGAAGAAGGCTCATTGAAATGATCAAACTTTTTTATAAAAATCTCATATTAAGCTAAAAAGAGCAACTCCATTTTGATCAATCTTTTTTCAAAATGGAGCATTTTTATTTGTTGTTAAATAAGGATTGAAGGGCATTTTTAATCAGACTTTATTCTAAAGCTACAAGTAGTACAAGCCAGCTTTAAAGGTTTTTCTTTGAGCTGGCTTCATCTACCTTCAATTGGCTATTAAATAAAAAACCCTATCCTCTTTTATAGTAGTAGAATCAACAATAGTCTGTTTATCCAGCTTATAACCATGTTCCTGTAAACAATTAGATAGATTTCCCCAATGCTTTCTGTAAACTTTTATTGTATAAGTAGTGTTCGGTGGGCCTATTTCTTGAATTTTAGGGAGTCTTCCTAGTGTTTCGGTTAGTTGTATAAGGTCATTAATTGCAATTTGAGGGTCTGCAGTTGCGTTTGCTTTTTTATTAATAGTGAGTCCCGCGTAAATTAGGGCTTCATTAAATGAACCAAATATTTCTTTAATTGTTGTAGCAGAAGGGAAATCAGGCTTACCGAAAAAGTCCCTATACTTAGGAGTCCGCTTAAGAAGTGTAGCCATTTCAAGTATTTTAGCTTTTATATATTCTTTTTTATGAGCTAATATTTCTTCTGTATAAGTATCATGTTTAGTGAGCAAAGTTTGAATTTTATGGATTAATTCATCTTCACCAATAGCTTGGAGTTTCTCAATAATTTCATCGGCAAATACATATTTCAAATAAGGTTCATTAATCCCATTTTTCGTTGTTTTATATAAACACCAAAATTCCACTGTATAACCATGTTCCATTGCATGTTTAAATTGTCGCTTTTTATGTTTAGAATCATAATTTGAAGTGGCTGCATCAATAATTAATTTCTTACTAGGGATAACAATATCTGGTCGATAGTCTTTTGTAATATTTGTTGATTGAAATACATAATCAGATTCAAAAAGCTTAATCGTACATTCAACGAGATATTCCCATGCTCGCCAAATTGAAAAATAATCTAATGGTTCTATGCCAGATAATTGTAATATAGCATTCCAATTATCTGCTTTCTTTGTAATTGGTACTTTGTATCGAAATCTTCTGTAATACGTATAAGCACAGGGATAATCAGGGTTTCCTTCAAGGTCACTAGTCGTGGGAGGACGACCGTGTATTTCGGTAAATTTTCGCAAGTACATTAATAATTCATCTTCAGTAATATGCGCGAATTTCTTTTCTTCATAGGGCTTCATAACTCGTCCTTTTCTGGCTGCTCTGCGTTCTTTATTTTGTCGACCAAATTTTTTAGTGCAATCTCTACAATATTTTTGGAGCCCATCTTTATTCGGTTTGCATTTGTTGAAATCAGTCTTCAATTTTATAGTATTACAGTGACGGCAAAGCTTTGTTTCCATATAGCACCTCCTCATGCTCAATGAAATAGAATGTACGCTCTGTTTTTATTGTAAAATAAAAATCCGATTATTACAAAATATGTAATCATCGGATTTTGTATCGTTTAGTTTTATTCTTCCACTAAATAATGATAAATATCGTACTGTACAGGCTGTTCCAGGACCATATTCATTGTTACAACAGGTAATGCTTTCCCGTTTTTATCTGGCATCGTTTCATTTTTTGCCGTTTCTGTTAGAACGTCTGTTTTTCCTAAATAATAAAAGTCTGTGCCTTCACCATCGTCTTTTTTTACGAAAAGATGAATATCATTTCCGATTTCTTTATGGTTTAGAACTGCTTTTACTTCATTCGAATCTAGTGTTAGACGATTTCGAGTAAACCATCTAAATAAATCAGAAGATAAAAATTCGTCGCCGTAAGCTTGACTTGTTTCTACTTCATCTTTTTTATGATACGTAACAAAGAGTGGTGTTGTATTAAACTTTGTACGGTACCCGTAAATTGTTGAAGAGGAATCTTTTTCCCAATTTAAAAGACGACAAACATCTCGGCGAGAATATTTTTTGTACAAAGTTAATGGTTTTGAACAATCATACTTTTTACTTTTTTCAAAGGCACATTTTAAGATATCTTCTATGAAAAACTTGAATGTTTCATTTTCTAGACTTTGTTGTATGTCTGCATTAAATTGATACGAAGTACCATTGAAAAGAACAATTGGTTTTTCCCCGTATTTTTTAAAATCATTTTGTACGTGGAACGTGAGTGCAAATATATTTTCTACCGACTCCACTGTTTCGGCATCATAAAAGGTTCCACTTTGCTTTAATGCTTCAATATAGTGTTCTTTTGTTACAGAATGCTGAGTAAGTAAGAGCTTTATTAATATTAGTTCATGTATACGCTTGCCGTTTATAAATTCTTTTGAAATAAATGTTAATATAGCAGATTCGTAAGCGGTAAAAGAAAATGCTTCTTCTTTCATTTTCAATAAAAACTGATGATAGTTATCTGCATAATCGATTAATACTTCCGGATCAAGTGAGTTTTGTTCCATGAAATCCATTAACATTGGAATTCGGTTAAGTCGGTTTTTAACTTCGATATAGGAATCGCGAAGCGTTTTTAATGTCGATAGGTTTGTATTGTTAATCGCTTCAAAAATTAGTTTCTTCGCTATTTCTTCAAAGTTAATCGTTGAAACCCCTTGAATATAATCTGTGTTTACTGTATTACGGCGAACATTATCTTTGTTCATCGATTTGTCACCAGATAACGCAATTGGAATTAAGAAGTTGTTTTTATAATTTCCGATAAAATCAATAACGGTCACATATTCTTTTTCGTCATGTTTTCGCAAACCACGCCCAAGCTGTTGAATAAAGATGATGCTAGATTGTGTTTGACGTAACATCACGATTTGATTAATAAAAGGAATGTCGATACCTTCGTTAAAAATATCAACCGTTAAAATATATTGAAGCTGTCCTTTTTCTAGGAGCTGAATCGCTTCTTCACGCTGCTCTTGAGAATGGTCTCCCGTTAAGAATGTAGTTTGGTAGCCTCTCGCGTTTAAAATAGCCGATAATTCTCGTGCTTCTTCCTTGGAGCTGCAGAACATAAGTCCCCGCACTTTATTACCTGAGTGACCATAGTAAGAAATTTTTTCAATGATATGATCAACACGCTCTTTCGCAATCAACTTCTGTAATCCAGCGGTTTCTGTAATGGTATCCTCGCCCATTTCATAATCAGTTACACCAAAGTAATGGAACGGGCAAAGCATATCTTCTTCCAATGCGGCTTGTAAGCGAATTTCATAGGCAATATTATAATCAAATAGCTCGAAAATATTAAAGTTGTCTGTCCGTTCAGGTGTTGCAGTCATACCGAGTAAAAATTGAGGTTCAAAGTAATCCATAACTTTTGTGTAAGTACTCGCTCCTGCACGATGCACTTCGTCGATTAATACATAATCAAAATGGTCTTTGGCAAACTGCTGCAAATAAGCATCACGAGAAATGGTTTGAATTGTTGCGAATACATAACGTGCATGTAAATCCTTAGAATTACCGGATAAAATGCCGAACTCTTCCTCATTCCCGCCTAAAATCTTTCGGTAATCGGCCATCGCTTTTTTTAAGATTTGCTCACGATGTACAATGAAAAGCATCTGTTTTGGGCGAGCATTTCGCACATCAAAAGCAGATAAATAAGTTTTACCTGTCCCAGTCGCTGAAATGATTAATCCTTTTTTCGCTCCCGATGCCCGTAATTCTTTCAGTTGTGTTAATGCCTCTTCTTGCATTTTATTTGGTTTAATTTCTAATGCTTCACGTAATTTGTTAGTTGTATATAATGGAGGTGCTTTAACAATTTGGGATGAAAGCTGTTTAGAGAACTCGAAATTATATTGTTGCTGATAATTTAAAATCCATTCTTCTGTAAGTGGCGTAGCTATATGCCAAGCTTCCTCAAATTGATTTTTAAAATGATGAATTACCTCACCATCTTCTAAAGACGTTAAAAATACATTCCATTCAAAATTGGCCTTCAATGCACTGTCCGTTAAATTTGAGCTCCCTACAATTAAAGAATAGTAATGTTCATGCTCGAAAATATAGCCCTTTGAATGGAAGCCTTTTGCATCAGATAATCGAACTTCTACATTTTTTAGCTTTAATAGCTCTTTAAACATTTTTGGTTGATTAAAGCTTAAAAACGTTGATGTAAGGATTCGGCCTTGAATGCCTTTCTTTTCAAGGTCATAGAGCATCGTTTTTAATGTAGCGAGTCCACCTTCTGTAATAAAGGCGACTGAGAATATAAACGTTTTACACGTTTTGAGTTCTTGTAACAGTGTTGCTAATACATTTTCGTGTTTTTGATTTGTAAGTAACTTCGGTTTAAACTGAGTAGAAACTGGTTTGTATTGATCGATAAAACCTTTATGTAAGGAATCTTCAAGCTTTTTTCTTAATTGCTCCATTTCTAAACCACCGACTTTCGACTGTTATTTTTCTATAGCTAATTTCTCCACCGCCGGAATATCGGCAGGGGCGAAATCAAGTGAACGTAATTGATTACGAGGGACCCATCTTGTTTCAGCATGCTCTAAAGCAGTAGGGGTGCCATTTAAAATCGTCGACATATAAGTTTCAAGGCGTACAATCACTTTTTCGTATTCGTATGTTGTATCTTCTACTTTTTCACTCACTGCAATTTCGCAGTTGAATTCTTCTTGAATTTCACGAATAAGCGCCTGCTCTGGTGTTTCATTGTCCTCAATTTTTCCACCAGGAAATTCCCAATAGTTCGGTAAAGACATTTCGGGACTTCTTAAAGCACAAAAAATTTCCTGCTTATCATTTTCAATAATCGCCCCTACAACGTGTACGGTTTTTTTCATGTAAATCATCCTTCCTATATAAAAATAGTATACCCAACTCTGTCATGGCATGCAGCACAAAGTAAAATATTGCTAATTACTTTACGAGTATGCAAGATCCCTTTATTGTGTTCAGCAAGGAGTGACGATGATGAAACAAATTGCCATCAAAATTGAGCATGGTTTAGTCGTAGCGGTAATCGCGGAGGAAGAAGTAGAGCTAGTCATCCTGAATGTAGACGGAGGACATGAGGATCAAGAAATAGTGATGAATGGATGTCGTTATTTTGTAGAGGAATATGTAGCGGATGTTAATAAAAGGGAGATTGAGATGATTAAAAAAGCGTTACGACAGAGAGGGTGAAGGTGGTACGTCCCCGGTACGAAGGTGGTACAAAGATGGTACGTCCCCGGTACAAAGGTGGTACCGGGGACGATTGTTATTCGTTATTATGTTGTTGCTGTTTTTCGTAATGCGGTTGTTGTACATTATTGTGAATCACTTGGTTAAACTCAGCTGAATATTCCTCGCGCTGCTTCTTTTTAGGATGAACTTCTTGCTTTTTCTTTTTGAAGCTTGTTTTCCCTTTCTTCGCCATGTCTGTTCACCTCCTCGCAACTAATGTGCACAGGAGCGGTGGATTTATGCTTTTTGATTGGAATGAAATCTTTCCAAAAAAGTGAGGCAAATAGAGTAAAGCGCTTTACAAAGGGCATTTTAAAAAATAGCACGTTTCCTAAATCATTTAAATGAAGTATTCCAGTCATTGTACGTGTAGTGCTCTTTGTCACAGATTGGCTTGTAATTTGGGCAGATATCTAGTAAATGTCGTTTTCTTTTATCAAGTGTTTTACTCGATGTGAAAAGATGACATACATCACTTTTATCCGTTATTTTCATACTATGTAGACAGAAAATTTCATTGTCTTGATCACCATATGGACAGAAGTTGCCGTATCTACACGTTTGGCAACAGGTGATTTTTATATTTGGCGGGAGTATTTTTTGCAAATTTTCAACGGCAAGCTCTGTATTGGATGTTGCTGCTGAGCAAAAACGGCGATTGTCTATATCCACTTCATAATGAATATGTGCCAGGTCACCATCAACTGTGTGTGAATAAAAGACTTTTGTTAGTATATTCGTCGGCTTATCGTTAATCACATAATAAACGGACACTGTTTTTTCAATTAACAATAGTTGGTCATCTCCTTTATCAATTAATTTTTATAACATAATTTTAGTTGCTATTGGGGTAAGTTGGAATCAATATTAAAATAGTTGTGTACGCATTGAAAATGAAAGGGGGGCAATGCAAATGCCGTTAGAAGCGGAAATACCACATTTATTAACAATTGGCTTTATCGTGATTGTCTGCATTTTTGCCATATCGATTATAACGTTATGGATGAAAAACAAAAACAATGGTGTCGCTTATACGTTTATTTTGCTGCATCTAGTATCGTTATCATGTGGATTTTATTTCTTGATGAATGCAATTTCTCCCGACCTTGATTATAATCATCCAATGGCTTCGGAAGAGAATTCCATGCAGATAGGAATTGCAGGTGTCTTTTGGTTTGTCAGTATGATGAGTCTATTCATCAGTATTTTTCAATTTACAAGAGTAAAGAGAAGTCTAGGTAAACATACTGCCTAGGTTTTTTTGAGGTGATTTTTTATGAAACATAAAACACATTGGAGGGTTAAAAAACAATCATTTTCCCTCACAATTTCACCTATTTTTAACCTCCATCTGGTATTGTCTAGCTATTATATTGTAGAAGGGTGTGCGTTTTTTTGAAGATTGCGAGAGGGATAGGGTTATTTGTGTTCGCGCTAATGCTCGCGGCATGTGGCGATGAATGGTTAGAGGAAGAGGAAACGAGCAAGGTACAGGTTGAAACAGCGAGTACACAAACAGAGGATGCTGCCAACTATGTAGATGAAGAGATCGAAATGGTCGATCTGGTCGGAGATGGTTGTAAAGAGGGCGAGGTGTATATCGAGGAGGACGATGTATGTTCGCTTGTGGTGGAATGTGATGACCCAGAAGGTTGTGTTGAATGGGGCGACGAGCTTGTGTGGATGCTGGAGGAGGAATACGGTTCGCTCATTTATGAAGAGTCCGTGCCAGAGCCGTTTGACGGGTTAGATACGATTGCGGTGTATGATGTGGATCTTGAAACAGAGGAACTGTACACAGATGCCAATATCGATGATGAGACACTGGAGTACCACGCAGGGCTGTGGTATAGCTATGCTTGGATTATTCCGGAGCATGCAAGACCAGAGATGGACCGTTTTGAAGTATTTCAAAGTGGAGACAGTTTAGCGCATGTATATATACACGACGAAACAGCGGCTTCTCAGTGGACGCTTGGTATTAACAACGAGCATCAGGAGTACGCATCTGAATCCATGGTGACGTACATTCACGAATTTGCACATTTGCTGTCATTGCGTGAGACGGAAGTCGATTATTACTCAGATGTTTGTGAAACGTATTTAATTGAAGAGGATTGCTATTTTGATGATGCGTATATTGCGGATTTCTATCATCAATTTTATGCAGATGGTAAGGCAGAGTATACAGAGGATGATTATGTAACAGAATATGCGGAGACAACGATTGTCGAGGATTTCGCAGAGACATTTGCGCATTTTGTGTTAACGGCATACCCAGCTGGCGATACGTTAGCTGAAGAAAAGATACAATTCTTCTATCAATATGAAAATTTGATAGAGCTACGTGCGGAAATTTTAGGCCGTGCTGCTACGTGGATGGACCGAATTGTTGTAGAGTAATACAAAAGCGTTTGAACATGAATTTGTTCAGGCGCTTTTTTTCTGTCCCTTTTTTGTATGCTCATTTCGATAGTAGTAGGAAAGGGGGAGTAGACATGATGTGGGAAGGGCAAAAGGTGTGTTTATCGCGGGAGTTGGCCGTGATGCTCGGGGTAAAGAAGGGGCATTTATTGCGCAATTTTTCGAGAAATCGGGTGCGTTTTGAAGAAGGTATTCATTTTTATGTCGTAACAGGTGAAGCGGTAAAGGTGACTGCGCCATCATTAATCGTTTGTCTACTGTGGACAGAGCAAGGGGCGTATCAATTAATGCAAACGTTTCGAGCACCGTATGTAAAGCAGCACTATATTACAAATGTATTTCCGTATTTTCAGGAGGGGGAAGCGAGATGTTAGTCATGAAAGGGGCGGGGACGATGTTGATTAAGGAAGTGGCGGTGAAGCTTGGCATAAACGAGGCGCTGTTTTTGCAGCAACTGCATTATTTTTTACAGCAAAGAGGTGTGGAAAAGGAAGGGCGAATATGGTTTTTTCATACGTATAATAATTGGTTGCAGCATTTCCCGTATATATCGAAAAGCTCTCTTCGCCGTGCGGTTCGTTCGTTAGAAAAGCGCGGGGTAATTCATAGACGGCCTGATTTTAATACGAGGAAATCGGATCATACGATGTGGTACACGATTGACTATGATTGTTTGCATCGTTTATTTGAGGAGGCGGATGTAACACTCGCTATTGGGGGTGCTCAACATGACCAGCCCGCCTGTTCAAAATGGACACAACCGAGTGTTCAAAATGACCCCAACGATGCGCTCAAATTGGACACTTCTATATTAAAAGAATTAGATAAAAGAAAAATAGAAGATGTCGTCATTTATTTGAATACATGTACAGGTAATTATTTTTCAGTGATGGATGAAAATGTGACAAATCCCATTTTAACAAAGCTACGGCAAGGATATAGTATCGAGTGGCTAAAGGAAATGATCATGCGGAAAAACGGGACGTGTAATATGCATCCGCAGCATTTATTTGCGGTGGAGGGGTGATGACAGATGGCGGAAAATATCGAGCTTGTTGAGAAAAGTGTGCTAGGGGTTATGCTACTACACAATGAGTATATTGCGGATCATGCGCTACAGCCCGCCATGTTTGCAATCCCGCTGCATGCCCGCATTTATCAGGCAATGCAGAAGCTACGTGCGGATGAGCGTATCGTGGACCGGGTGATGCTCATGACGTTATACGGAGCGGAGGCGATGGGGGGAGCTGAATTTTTAGCATCGTTGGAGCATGTGGCGAATGTGGAAAAGTTTAGCGTCTATGCGCAGCTGTTACTCGAGGCATATAGAGAACGCCGCAAGCAGCATATTTTGCAAATTGCGCAACAAGAAAACTGGTCGATTCCAGTTATTCAAGAGGCACTCGATCAAGCGGCGAGCTATGAGCTTTATACGGATACATCGATTACGGAATATGTCGTGTCACAGCTTGAGGTACCGTTTGAACCAAGTATGCAACAGCCAGCTGTCACAACGGGTTTTCAACAGCTCAATCAAGTAATAGACGGCTTTAAAAACGGGGAGCTGACCATTGTCGCTGCCCGCCCATCCATTGGAAAAACGGATTTGATGAATCATTTTGCATTGCAGGCAGCGAAGCATCACATGGTCCCGATTATTTTTTCATTAGAGATGAGTCGGAGCTCGCTTGTTTCTCGCTTTATTGCAAATTTGGGTGGCTATAACCGAACAAAATTGCGCAATCCGCACGATGCCTTATCGGAGCAACAAAAGAAAACATGGTCCATCGTGCTAAATAAGCTATGTCAGCTTGGGCTTCAGATTGATGACCGGTCCAACTTAAGTGTGGAGCAAGTGCGTGCACAAACAAGGCATGTCATGAGGAAGCATCCGGGCAAGCAGTGCATCGTGTTTATTGATTATTTGCAAATGATGCAAGGGGACCCTGCACTCAATTCAACACAGTCACTTGGTCTTATTAGCAAAGGGTTAAAGGCGCTGGCGAAGGATTTTGCATGCCCGGTTGTTTGTTTGGCACAACTGAACCGGAATGTTGAGAGCCGACAGTCGAAGCGACCTGTGCTAAGTGATATTCGCGACTCGGGTAATATTGAGCAGGATGCGGATATTGTTATTTTGTTATACCGAGATAGTTATTATGCAGAAGGACAAGTGCGGCAGCTTGACCGTTTGGAGATGAATGTCGCAAAAAATCGCAACGGTCCAACCGGCGTAGTATCCGCTTATTATGCACGTGGAACAGGGCGTTATTTTGAGGAGGTAGGCAAATGACCATTCATGAGCTGATGCAGGTAGCACTTGCATGTGACAACGTCTTTCTCGCTACATTATTATACTGGGCATGTCAAAACGACAAACTTTCACTCGAAGCGCCTGCTGAAAGCCTTGATTCGTTACAACTGAGTGAAGAGGAGAAAAGACAAGTTCGCTTTATGATCAAGGCAGATGTCCTCGGCATACGAAGCGTGAAGCTATTTGCCTTTCGCATAAGAGGAACGGACTATGCGCTGTACTTTGCGACAACAGTTCAAAGTGCGACACAAGCCTTTTGGTACATGTACAAACAAACACCGAACACAATCTATGATGTATACGACTGGTTCAAGTATCGAGAATTTTACTTCGAATCGTTTCATGCGGTGATGTCTATTGAACAATTAAAGCATGAAGTGACCGCTTTCCCTTATTTTGTCGGTGTTGTAGAGGGAAAGTGGTAATGCATAAATCATTCATTTGATATTTGAAACATATAAAGTCTAGTAGGGAAAATAGATAATCATTGTGAAAGGGGGATTGTACATGTTGCAGGAACTAGGGGTACAGCAACTGACAATACCATTACCGTATCGTTTAAATCATGTAAATTGTTTTATCGCAGAAGGAGAAAATGGTTGGACTATCATCGATGCCGGATTAAATACGGAACAGACCGCAAAGCTGTGGGCACCGATTATTGAAGCACATGAAATAGACGATATGTTGATTACTCACCATCATCCAGACCATTTTGGCTATGCGGGCACGCTGCAACAATTGACAAATGCGTCTGTTTGGATGACAGAAATCGAAGCACAACAAGGCTTGTCCTTTTGGCAACCGGAGTTCGCGGAAAGGATGAAACAGACGTCTTATACGTTTGGTTTTCATGATGCCACGTTCTCTGACATGTTCACATTGGAGGACGAAAGTTTCGTTCAACCGTATCCTATGGTGAATCAATATTTGGAAGAGGGACAAGTCATTCCGTTTGGTAAGTATGAATATAAAGTGCTCGTCACACCCGGTCATTCAGACGGATTAATGACGTTATTTAATGAAGAACAAAGCATTCTTTTTTCGACGGATCATATTTTGCCGCATATTTCACCCAATATTTCGTACTGGTTTGAGGGCAAAGAAAATCCGTTGGGGTCGTACCTTGCCTCGCTAGAGAAAATACGCGCACTTGATGTAGACCGAATCATTCCTTCACATGGACAACCGTTTCGTCGTGGGAATCGACGGGTTGAGCAATTAATCGCGCATCACAAGGAGCGTTTAGCGCAAACATATGAAGTCATTCAGCAACCGGTTTCTATTTTTGAAGCAAATGCACAGCTATTTAGTCAAGTGCTGACAGCTCATGAGTACCGCTTTGCGATTGGTGAAACAATTGCCCATTTAGAGTATTTGTATCATCAAAAACAATGCCAGAAGAGCTGTGAAAAGGGTGTTTGGTATTATCAAGCACGATAAGGGGGAGCTTAGTATGGGGAAACCGTATTTATTGGAAGAGCATGCTATTTTTCGGAAGGCTTTTCGACAGTTTCTTGCCCAGCATGCGGCACCATATTTTGAGCAATGGGAGCAGGACAAGCAAGTGCCACGGTCTTTTTGGTTAGAGGCAGGGAAGCATGGATTTCTTTGTCCGTGGGCAGCGGAGAAGTATGGCGGTGCGGAGGCAGATTTTGCTTATTCCGTCATTATAAATGAGGAGCTGTCTACGATTGGCGCAGGGATAGGCGGTGTGGGGCTGCATAATGATATCGTCATGCCGTATGTTCAAGATTTTGGGTCTGAGGAGCAAAAGCAAAGGTGGCTCCCGAAAGCCGTCAGTGGCGAGATTATTTCGGCGATTGCGATGACAGAGCCAGGTGCGGGGTCGGATTTAGCAGGTGTTAAGACGACGGCGGTGAAAGACGGCGATCAATATATCATCAATGGGGAAAAGACGTTTATTACAAATGGCTATTCAGCGGATTTAGTGTTGGTCGTTTGTATCACCGATCCACAGGCACAGCCGATTCATAAAGGGATTAGCTTAATCGCCGTGGAGGCAGGAACACCTGGATTTACAAAAGGGCATAAGCTGCGGAAAGTAGGCCAGCATGCAAACGATACATCAGAGCTTATTTTTGATAACGTGGTTGTGCCGAAAGAAAATTTGATTGGGCAAGAGGGCATGGGTTTTTACTATTTAATGCAAAAACTACAGCAAGAGCGCTTGATTTTAGCGATTGGAACGGGAGCAGAAATGAAGCGGATGCTGGACATTACGGTGGACTATGTGAAGCAACGTACTGCTTTTGGGAAACCGATTAGCAAATTTCAAAACACACAGTTTAAACTCGCGGAAATGGCGACGAATATTACAATCGGAGAAACATTTGTCGATCGGCTCATTCAGGATCATATGGCAGGGAAGGATATCGTGACAGAAGTATCGATGGCCAAGTGGTGGATGACCGATTTAGCACAAAATGTCGCGGTGGAATGCATGCAGCTTCATGGTGGGTACGGTTACATGGAAGAATACGAGATTGCGAGAAGATACCGCGATATCGCAGTCGGGTCCATTTATGCTGGTACGAATGAAATCATGAAACAAATTATTGCGAAGAATATGGGGTTGTGAGGGGGTACCAGCGTAGTACCGGGTACGAAGGTGGTACAAAGATGGTACGTACCCGGTACAAAGGCGGTACAAAGATGGCACTAAGGTGGTACAACATAGCTCGCTCTAAAATAGAGCGAGCTATGTTTTTTTATTGAACAAGCAAAAGGATATTGTATCCGAGCACAATGAAAAACCAATCTAATCAACAAAATAAAGTGCAGCAGACTGTTTTGCGAGGCGTATATGTCGATAACTTTGTCAAATTTTGCGGAAAGTTTTTTTCGTTGATGTAACATGTTAGCATTCATTCTTACATATATATTAAAAATTAAATGCAGTTCAAATTTTAACCGTAGTTCAAATTATTATTGTAGACACATTTTTCTACGGGAAATTTACTGTTAAAAGGGGAGTGACAGATGGAGTTATTTGATATGAATACAGAGCAACAGGAGTTTCGAAAGGCGCTCAGAAAAATGCTAGAGAAAGAAGCGTTTCCTTATTTTAAAGAGTGGGAGGAACAGCGAGATATTCCACGTGCTTTCTGGGAGAAGCTTGGGGAACATGGTTTTTTAATGCCGTGGGTAGAGGAGCAGTATGGCGGTTTAGGGGTAGATTTCAGTTATTCCGCTATTTTAACAGAGGAGCTAGAGAAAGTTGGCGTTGGCGTATCGAGTGGCATTTCGCTACATGCAGATATTGTCTGTCCTTACATCGCGGATTATGGCACAGCGGAACAAAAAGAGAAGTGGTTACCGAAAAGTGTGGCAGGTCAATTGATTAGCGCGATTGCGATGACAGAGCCGGGTGCGGGATCAGACTTGGCAGGTGTAAAAACGGTCGCAAAACGACAGGGCGATTACTATATTTTAAATGGCTCGAAAACCTTCATTACAAATGGGGGGAAAGCGGATTTTATCGTCGTTGTTTGTAAGACAGACCCAGATGCGAAGCCGGCGTATAGGGGCATTAGCTTACTTGTTGTAGAAGCGGATACACCGGGATTTAAACGAGGAAAGCAACTTGAAAAAATCGGTATGCATAGCGGTGATACAGCGGAGCTAATCTTTGAGGATGCCAAAGTACCAGTAAGCAATCTCATAGGACAAGAGGGGAAAGGGTTTTATTACTTAATGGACAAGCTCCAGCAAGAACGGCTGCTTGTTGCGTTACAAGTGATGGTAGAAGCAGAAGAAATACTGAAACTAACGATCCAGTATGTCAAAGAACGGCAAGCATTTGGCAGTAGAATTGCAGACTTCCAAAATACACGTTTTAAAATTGCCGAAATGGCAACGGAAATTGATTTAGGGCGTAGCTATGTCAATCAACTAGTGCAAAAACATATACAAAAAGAAGAAATTGTGAAAGAAGTATCTATGGCCAAATGGTGGATTAGTGAAATGGCGAAGAGAGTGGCAGCAGAGTGCCTGCAGCTACATGGAGGATATGGCTATATGGAAGAATACGAGATTGCAAGGAGATACCGTGATATGCCAGTGACATCCATTTATGCAGGTACAACCGAGGTCATGAAAGGAATTATTGCGAAGAAATTGCTGGATTAGAGGTGTAGTCATGCGAATAAGTGAAAAAAGAGCTCAGAAGAAAAGGGAAGAGATTTTAAAATCTGCATTAGCCATTGTCAATAAAAAGGGCTATGAAGGAACGACCATGGAAGAAATTGCAGCAGGGTTACTCATGACAAAAGGGTCTCTTTACTACTATTTCAAAAATAAAGATGACTTAATCTTTCAATGTCATAATTTCGTATTAAGCAAGGCCGTGAAAGAACATGAGCAGTGCTTACAGGCTGAAAGTGTAGAATCAGCAGAAGAGACGTTAACCAAAATGATTCAAATCCACATGCACTATGCTCTTCATGAAAAAGAAAGCTTCAACCTTATTATTGAGCCTCAGAAAGCATATAAGGCAGAGTATTTGGAGCCAGTTTTACAGTTGCGAAGACATTATGCAGGCTTATTTGATGAAATTATTGAAAGAGGCGTGGGGAGTGGTGAATTTACGGTACAAGAGCCGGTTATTTTCAGGCAATTTATATTAGGTGGCTTAAATTGGGTACAACAGTGGGTAAAGTCACGTGGACGTCTCGCGTACGATGAGATTACGGACTTATTCGTCAAATATATTCTGAAAATTCTGAAATAGAAAACATATCGGGGGGAATACAATGAAAAAGTCTTTCATTTTGTTCGGTTTATCGCTTTTAGTCCTTGTATTAGTAGCATGTGGAGGCACAACAAATGAATCTACAGAAAATATGGAACCAGTATCTAGTGATAACAATACCGCTACAACAACGCAGGAAAAATTAAAATTCCGTGCATCCTCAGGGGTACCAGATAAGCATTTTTGGTATCGCGGTATGTTTAAGCCATTAACGGATGCGGTAGCAGCAGATACAAACGATCAAATTACATTTGATGTATTTAATGCAGGAGAATTAGTAGAGCTGGGTAATGAGTATGATGCATTACTATCAGGTCAAATTGATATTGCCTTAACACTTATGCCGCCATATGATCCAGCACGCTTCCCGTATACAGAAGCCGTGATGTTACCACTCCTTTCTTCTGATGCAGAAATTGCGCAGAAGGCATTTGCGAATGTCATGAGCAGTGATCGCGAAATTAAAGACGGGAAAACGTATTATGAGTTAGAGTTTGGCGATAAAGGGTTAGTCGCCTTTGCTAACCCACCGACAGAGCCGTATGTATTCTCTACGACAAAAACTAACTTTGAAAGTGTAAGCGATTTCACGCAATCGATTCGGATTCGTACTGCATCACGTGTACATGAAATTTTGTCGAAGGAATTAGGCATTACAGGCCAATCACTACCGATTTCAGATGCTTATGATGCACTAAGTCGTAATGCATTAGACGGCATACTTTACAATGCACCGGACTGGATTGCATTTGGCTTAGACGAGGTCATTAAATATACAATTACAGGGGCGAACTTCGGGCATTTTGTAGGGCATACCGCTATGACAGAAAATACATGGAATAAGCTAACGCCAGAAGTGCAAGAAATTTTCCAAAAAAGAGCGCTTGAAGCAGCAGCTGGTGGTGCGACATTAACGAAGAGCGAAACACAACAAAATATTGACTCTAATGTTGCAAAAGGTGGGAAAATTATCGAATTTAATGATGTAAATCCAGAAGTGAAATCATTAATTGAAGAAGCCATTGTGAATTCTTGGACACAATGGATTAGTAATTTAGAAGCACAAGGTCATGCAGGAAAAGAAATGGCGTTACTTTGGAGAGATGAGTTAGTACAAGCAGGTGCAACACTTCCACAAGAGATTATGGATTTATAATTGCTCAACACAAATAGGAAAGGAGTTAAGCCTATGCTTAACTTCTTCCTTCTATGGAGGTGATAGTGATGGAAAATATCGTCATTCTAATATGTTTTGTTCTCTTCATTTATTTATTGCTCGTCGGACATTATATTAGCTCGTTAATGTTTGTGGTAGGGATCATCGGGATTTACTTAATCGGTGGCATGGATTTGTTAAAAGGCTTTCTGCAAAATGAACCGTTTAACCGAGTTGCGGTCTATTCCTTAACAACCATTCCAATGTACATTTTAATGGCGCAATTTATTATCCAATCTGGTATTGTCAAAGATTTATATGGGCTACTTTACCGATTATCGAGAGGAAAACCAGGTCCTCTTGGCATGATGACGATTTTTCTAGGGGGGCTATTAGGGGGCGTATCGGGTTCAGGAACGGCGACATCTGCTGCCCTTGCACAAATTGCTGTACCTGAGCTAAGGAAACGTGGTTATTCCCCTGAATTAGCGGGAACAATTGCTGCTTGTGCAGGATCACTATCAGCTATCATCCCACCGAGTGTTATTTTAATTTTATATGGAGTAGTCGCTCAAATTTCAATTGGGCAACTTTTTACAGCTGCTTTAATACCAGGTATTTTACTCATGCTCATTTTTTCACTGATTACGCTTGTATATTTGAAGATTTATCAAAAGGAGATGAGTGCAACTACTCAGGAGCAGGATCAATTTGAAGAGGCTGTACCGGTTTCTCGCTATGTCATTGTGCTATTGCTAGGGACTAGTATGGGTGTCGCTATTTTTGGCGGGATTTATTTAGGGATTTTTTCACCGACAGAAGCCGGTGCAGTTGGTGCTTCCTTAGCTTTTGTGATGGCCTTATTACTTAGACAGGTGAATTGGGCTTTCATGAATGCAGCCTTAGTAGAAACAGTAAAAATTACTGTCATGGCGATGTTCATTGTAGTCGGCGCTTCTTTGTTTGGTCGCTTTATTTCTTTGTCATTAGTACCACGTAAAATTATTGATTTACTGCAACCAATTATCGATCAGCCCGTGCTGATTTTAGTTTTAATTATGATTTTCTATTTTATCCTCTTTATGTTTATCGAAAGTGTAGCCGTTATTTTAATGACTGTGCCAATCTTAACACCGATTTTAGATGTGATTCAGACAGATCCATTATGGTTCGGTATTGCACTCACAATCGTTTGTACCATTGGGATGTTAACGCCTCCTGTCGGTTTAAGTGTATATGTCGTAGGAAGTGTGACGGGCATTTCAATTGAACGATTATTTAGGGTATCGACTGTATTTGCCGTTATTAGCTCCATTATCATCATTGCCATACTCATTTTATTCCCTCAGCTTGTCACATGGTTACCGAGTCGAATGCATTAAGGGAGGTATAACATGAAGGGACTTTATAAGACGACCCACATAGGTAGAGAAGTGTGTAAGTACATTAGTTGTTTTGGTGTTTTTACCATGATGCTGCTCATAACAGCGGATGTTTTTATGCGCAATGTTTTTGGTATACCCGTCCCAGGTGTATATGAAATTACGGAAAACTTCCTCATGCCATTAGTTGTATTTCCAGCACTGGGTTATACGTATTGGGTTGGCATCTTGCCTCGATTAACAGAATTAGTCTCGAAAGCACCACGAAAGTTTCAGCTGGTCCATCATTATTTATTGCTTGTTCTTGATACGGTTGTGTTTGCTTTATTAACGTATTACGGTTTTCAGTTTGCTTTATCTGGATTGAATATCGGCATGGCCATTCCCGTGGCAGGAAAGTTAGTCCCGATTTGGCCATTTTATTTTTTAGTACCACTCGGGTTTTTCTTAGTATTAATAGAAGTGTTAATGCGCTTCGTTAAAAAAGAAGGGGACGTTATATCTCATAATGTAGGTGGGGATGAACATGTTTGAAACAATTGAAACGATGCTTGAACAAGGAATTTTAACCGTTACGTTGAATCGACCAGAAGCATTAAACAGCTATACGTACAAAATGAGTGAAGAATTAGAGCAATTATTTGATGAGGCAAAGGAGAATGACCAAGTACGTGTCATCATCATCACGGGGAAAGGTCGTGCCTTTTGTGCAGGCATGGATTTATTTGAGAGCGATACCCCCTTTAAAGTCGATGTGACAGCAGAGCAATTCCGCGATATTGGTGGAAAGGTGAGCTTGAAAATATATGAGCTCAATAAACCGATTATAGCGGCGATCAATGGTGCAGCTGTCGGGATTGGCCTTACGATGACGCTCCCGATGGATATTCGAATTGTAAAAAAAGAGGCGAAAGTAGGATTTGTATTTGCGAGAAGAGGAATTGGACCTGAAGCATGTTCAGGGTGGTTTTTAACAAAGCATGTTGGACTTGGAAAAGCGTTGGAATGGATGTATTCAGGGCGCTATATTTCAACAACAGAAGGGGTAGCAGCAGGCTTATTCCAATACGAAGTGGACGACCCGTTGCAAAAAGCGAAAGAAATTGCAACGGAAATCATACGCTATACAGCCGCCACATCAAATGCATTTACGAGAGAATTGCTGTGGACGATGGTCAATGCACCACATCCGTTTTCATCACATGAGGCAGAATCGAAATTTTTATATTGGGCTTCTCGCCAGAAGGATGTACACGAAGGGATTCAATCATTTATGGAAAAACGCAATCCACAGTTTCCATTAAAAGCTTCCGATTTACCACTGTTTTTTGACTAATTTTCTTGAGGGGAAGGGTGTTCAATTTGTTCATCACAAATATGTTGAAGCAGTATGCCACATCAAAAGCAGATCAGGTTGCAGTGCAGTTTAAAGGGGAAACCTTAACGTATCAGGAGTTGTACAGGCAAGCTGAACGCTTAGCCGCATCTTTAGAGCAAAAGGGCTATAAAAAAGGCGATATCGCGGCAATTTATATGCATAATTCTGCGCGGTTTTTAGTGAGTTATTTTGGCGTACAATTACTAGGGATGGCGGCTATGCCAATCAATACAAAGCTGGCAGTTCCTGAGGTGCAATATATTTTGAATCATTCTGAAGCAAAAGTACTCATTTGTGATCCAGTACTGGAGGAGAATGTGCTGGCAACAGGCTATGTTTTTGAGGAAATCATTAGTAGTGAAGAGACTTTACAAAAAATTATAGAAGATACTTCACTTGATGATACCCTTATCTCTGTTGAAGTCGACCCAGATGAAATGGCGATTGTCATGTATACATCAGGTACGACAGGTAAGCCAAAAGGGGTAATGCTGTCGCAACGCAATGTATATGAAACGGCAAAAATTTGGGCTGAGTCTATGGAAATGACAGAACAGGATCGAATGTTCATTTGTACACCGCTATTCCATTGTGCAGGCAGTCATGTATTTGCTGTACCGACGCTTTATGCAGGGGGTACTGTGATTATTGAAGAGGCTTTTTCACCAGAAAAGACATTGCAGCAATTAGTGGAAACAGAGGCGACAATTTTCTTCGGCGTACCGGCCATGTATATGATTTTGTTAAGTCGCCCTGATACAAGAACATTGGCGTTTCCGCATTTACGATTGTTTTGTTATGGTGCAGCCCCGATGCCATATGAAATATTACGTCAGTTAAAAGACGCATTCCCGCAAGTGCGTGTACAAAATTTATATGGGCAAACAGAAAATACACCTGCCGCTTCTTCATTATTAGATGAACAGGCCTTAGAAAAAATTGGCTCTGTCGGTCGACCGCTCGTACGGACAGAAGTGCAAGTCGTCGATGAACACGGGGAGCCTTTACCGACAGGTGCTGTTGGAGAGATTACAGTCAAGGGTCCACAAGTGATGATTGGCTATTTAAAGAACCCTGAAGAAACCGCTCGTACGTTAAAGAATGGATGGCTGTATTCTGGCGATTTAGGTCGCTTTGATGAGGAAGGCTACCTATATATTGTCGATCGTAAAAAAGATATGATGATCCGCGGTGGGGAGAATGTGTACCCGATTGAAATTGAGGATGTGTTATATCAAATCCCGGAAATTTTAGAAACCGCTGTTATCGGTGTACCTCATGAAGTGTACGGTGAAGTTCCAAAGGCATGTATAGTATTAAAAGAGGGGCAATCACTGGATGCCGATGCCATTCTGGCGTACTGTGCGAAAAATTTAGCGAAGTATAAAGTACCAGTTGAAATTGAATTCATGGATATGCTTCCACGAAACGCATCGGGGAAAGTGTTGAAGCATACGTTGAAGGTGCAGCATGCATAGTGTGGTACCAGCGTAGTACCCGGTACAAAGGCGGTACGAAGGTGGTACTACGCTGGCACCCAAAACAAAAAAGCTGAATGGCCGTAGCCATTCAGCTTTTTGTCTATCCCGAACTTCTAACAATATACGACTTCTCTCTGCTTCACCATGCTGTTTGTTTGATTAATGGACTGCTTGATGATTTTCTCGATACGTTTAAAACGAGCATTGTCTTGTGTAAGCAAAGATGTTGCAAGGCATTGTTTAAGGTAAATGGCTTTTCTGCTGACAGGAGATAGGTCTTCGTTAGTGCGTAAATAATAATCTTGTTTTTGGCTAAGCTTAAAAATAGCTGCGGCGATTTCTGCATTTTCTTCCACTAAAACAAAATCAACCCAACGCATAAAATAGAGTGCTAAGTAGTAGCTAAAGATAAATAAACGATCTGCATCCTCTTTCCATGTTTGTGTCATCTCAGCGATTTCTGCTGAATTGTTTAGCAATGTTGCAAAGTAATAGTCAGATCGATGGATAAAGTGTTGTTCCATATCTGGTATGGTGATGAATGGGTAATGCCGAATAAATACCCAACAGTTTAATACAAATGCAAGTGCATTATCACGATTATGAATTTTGACGGTAAGAGGAGCGAGTGCGTCCTCCCATGTTGTATAAAGTACTTCAAATTCCCTGAAATCTATTGTTGAAATGGGGTATAAAGAATGTTGAATTGTAAGATTTCTCATTTTCTCTATTGATTCTTCCTTTCAATTGCCAATACTACTATACATGAAATGATAGTGATACACGATGGATATAATACGATAATAAAGAGCAAGTAGGCTATTCTAGGAAGAATCTATTCAATAGGTTTATTATCGCCTTGATTGGAGCACTTATTTTTAATTTTTATATCTACTCATCCTATGGTTGGACCAATTTGTACATTTGCTATTCTTGTGGTTAGACCAGTTTTTGCATAGCTAATCATTGTGGGGGTAGCGATTGGCCAGCAATTCGATTTTTTGTGATTTATAGGAATGAGCAAACTTATAATATATATGCTCATCGTAAATGAAATATTACATTTTTTTATTTTTTTTATTAATTTTATTCCTACTATTAAATTTTATAGGAAGACAGGTGTTGGTGCAATAAATTCGGGAATAATACGAGCAAGAAAGAGGTGCTCGTATGCAAATTTATGGGATTGAGCAATGTGATGTATGTTTTGATTTAATCGATATCGTCAGCCGGAAGCAACATCAATACGTCCATTCTTATAATGTGAATTGTTTATTGTGCGAGACATGTTACGAGAAAATACTGGATATGACGGAAGACCAACTCGATTATTTCTTTCCGCCTCATATTAAACGGCAAGTCGTATATAAATATGAAGGCGTGCCATTTATGAAATGGGTGGGTCGTTCGTCGTCGTATAAAGGCTATTGGTATTAGCGAAATACCGTCTCTTCCTCCACAACTTGTGTCTTTTGTGAGAAAAAACTCTAGCATAATGGAAGTTAGACATAGGTTAGGGTATAATTATATGAAGTGATTATATGAGGGAGCATTTAATAGAGACAAAATGGTGAATCAATCATATTCAAAATTATGGGCACAGGCAGTCAAGACAGGGATTATTAAGTCCAATTTAGTCCCGATGGTCGCTGGCTTAATGCTCGCATTATATACTTATGAACTTAGTTTTATCGATAACATTTGGAATGTCGTATTCGCTTTAGCTGGTACAGCCGCGGTTATTGCAGCGGCAGGTTCGTTTAATAATGTGTATGACCGCGATATTGACGCTGTTATGCCGCGCACGAAAGTTCGACCAACTGTAACAGGGGCATTGAGTGTAAAAACAGTATTAATCGCTGCAGTGATTTTATTAATTGTAGGGATTGTTTTACTTTATTTTACAACACCGTTAGCCGCATTATTGGGGTTTCTGGGTGTGTTTTTCTATGTTGTGCCGTATACAATGTGGACAAAGCGTCGGACGATTTGGAATACAGAAGTTGGGAGTGTTTCCGGTGCGATGCCGCCATTAATCGGTTGGGCCGCAGTAGCACCAGATATTTGGCATCCAGCATGTTGGGCCTTATTTATCATTATGGTCATTTGGCAAATGCCGCATTTTTACGCGATTGCCATTCGAAAGCGTGAGGATTATGCCGCAGCCAATATCCCGATGTTACCGGTTGTAAAAGGCGAACGCCGCACATACATTCAAACGAATGTGTATTTAGTATTAGTTATGCTAACAAGCTTGTTATTCTATCCCCTTAGTCTCGGGCTGACAATTGTGTCGTTTGTCCTTGGCGGTGCGTGGTTATGGCTAAGCTTTGTTGGCTACCACAAGATGGAAGGGAAAACGTGGGCTAACAAGATGTTTACGTATTCGCTGTTCCATATGGTGGTTTTATTTGCCACAGTTATTATTTACTCGGCAGTCGGATTAATCTTACGTGCTCTATAAGCTATGAAAAACCCTTGAAGCGAATGTGCTTTGAGGGTTTTTGGCGTTTTAATGGGGGAAGTCGCGTAAAACAGGCGCGAACTCGCGTAAAAGTGTAGGGAAGTCGCGTAAAAAATCGCCAACCCCGCGTAAACCGAATGGAACTCCCCAAAAAAACACATAAAATAAAATTTTGGACTACTTCATGTAGCCGGAAAAGCTGTTATAGCAACATGTCCCTTTTGCAAAAATGAAATTTGGTCAATTAGATAAAAAAGGGCCCTTTTCTGCTATGGTACAATCGGTCGAAAAGGGGAAATAGACGTGATCGTGCTAGATAGGGAGATACCAGTAAGAGCATTGATGTTGCAAGCTGCTATACGGAGAGGGTTTCCGGAATTCGAAGAGGAACTTCAACAGATCCAATCGGGGCTTTACGGAGAGCAGTATATGGATCGGTGGTGGAGCGATATGCAATTAACGCAAGACTATGCGCTCCTTCATAATTTTTGTGTTCAATTTGGCGAGTTTACGAATCAGATGGATACCGTTTTTTTATCACGGCATTTTGCATTGGTAGTAGAGATTAAGAACATCACTGGCACAATTGCTATTGATATCGAGCGGGATCAAATGATTCGCACGCGAGAAAACGGCGAGGTCGATGTATTCCGCAACCCCATTTCACAAGTGAAACGACATCAGCGGTCACTCCAGTTTTTAATCGGCGATGTATTACCAATCGAACGGGCGGTTGTATTTGTCCATCCGAAGTCCTTATTAGGCACAATCCCAAGACAAGAAGCGGTCTTTCGGTGGGGCGGGCTAGAAGGGCATATTCGGCATTTGTTTAGCCAACACAGACTTTGTTTGTCGAGCGAGCAATTGACCGAGCTAGCGACAAATTTACGCAAGTATCACCAGCTACCGGAAAATCCATTGTCATTGGATATACAAAGGATGATTCGCGGTGTGTTGTGTAGTAAATGTCGTTACAAGGTGAAAATGGACTTTATGTATGGACAATTTGAATGTGCACAGTGCAAATGGAGAAGCATTGAGCCTGTGAGAGAAGCACTGCAAGACTACCGATTGTTGGTGAGCGAATGGATTACAAATCGTGAATTTCGCGATTTCATGGGCATTCGTTCGCAAGATGCCGCAGCCAGATTATTAAAGAAGCTCAATTTAGAGAAAGTCGGTTCAAAAAGAGGGAGTAAATATAAAATAAAATAGCTGAGTCGCGTAAAAGTGCAGGAAAGTCGCGTAAAACCGCGCCGAACCCGCGTAAAAGTGCAGGAAAGTCGCGTAAAAGAGCGCCGAATCCGCGTAAAAGTGCAGGGAAGTCGCGTAAAACCGACCCGAACTCGCGTAAAAATCCCCGACACACACAAAAACCACCCTTATGCGTAAGGATGGTTCATATGAGACAGGGAGACAACCTGATTTTTTCCTTGGCTTTTCGCCATATAAAGTGCTTGGTCAGCGATACGAAATAACTGCTTAAATTTACGAGCAATGACACTTGAGTTACAGACGACGCCCATACTAATCGTAAACTGCACATTGTATCCTTCACCTGAAACCGTCATATTTGTAAGTGCGTTGAATATGTCATTTACTTTATTGACTACTTGCTGCTGTGAAAAGTTTTTGAGTAAAATCACGAATTCATCTCCACCGTAGCGTCCAATCAATGTTTGTTCTTCCTGCACAATTTTTCGACACTGTTGTCCGACAGCTGCAATCACTTCATCCCCGACAAGATGTCCGTAATAATCATTAATCGATTTAAAGTTATCTACATCAAATACAAGGCAACAAATATGATCGCTTGTTTGTCGTGCTTCCGTTAGCCAATGATCACAGGTGGACTCTAAATAGTGACGCGTATATACCCCTGATAGTGGGTCCATATTCGCTCGGCGTTCCATTGTGGAAATGCTATGCTCGATATCCAGCTCCCTCACTTTTGAAAACAGACGCCCTTTGTATACTTGTTTTAGCATGCCAGCGTGTTTTTTCATATACTCATAGGCGTTTTCGAAGCACTGCTGTTGTTCATACGCTTGCGCATGATAAAAATAAATCCGTTTGAGTAACATATGGTTATTCGTAGATAATGCGATAATTTCTGCTTCCGATAAATAGGTAATCGCCTCGTTAAGCCGCCCTTGCTTAAGGGCAAGTAACCCTTTCGTATATAAATAACAACTGCGCTCACGTTGATTATTTTGAATAAAAGGGTTATGTGAGAGTAATTCAAGCAGTTGTGCTACATCAGTAAAGCGCTCCAGATGCACATAGGTGATAGCAAGATTACAATAAATTTGGCAATGTAAGTGCACATCTTCGGCGCAATGCGTTTTAGCGATAGCTAGCGCTTCTTGTGCCAGGATAAGCGCTTCTTCATAGTGTTCTGTTACGAGATGAAAAGTACTCATCATGCGATAGCTTTTACTTAATTCGTAAGGCAAGTTCAGCATTTGTGCGAGGCGAATACATTCTTCCATTGCTTTTTTTGCTTTATCGTAATGTTGTTCATATTCATAGATCAGGGCGTAAATGTAACATAAATTATAGTGTTCGTGCGGACTACCGTACTCATCGCATAACTGCTTGTACTGAAGTGTACTTTGAAAGGCATTTTCCATTTGTCCTAAACAATAGTAGCAAGATGCAATATTAATGTGGGCAATCATGGCGCCATATGGGTTATTATGCTGCTCAAATTCTTCTAGAAAGGTGCTCATGATGTCAATTGCCCTGTGATAATGCCCATCAGCAAATAATTGGTCGTAATGTGATTCTACATGTGGAATGGGTTTATATTTTATGCTCAATCTTTCACCTACTCTCTCTTAGGAGAAAATCACTAGTCTACATAAATCATTTATATATATTAATTATACTATTTATCCAAAAATTAGGGTATACATTTGTGGGGGTATTTTAGTGTATATTTTATGAAAAATTGTTTTTTCCTAGTGAGATGTAGTGAGAAAATAGAAAAACCTGCACGCTTAGAGGGCGCAGGTTTTAGTGGGAAGTTTCTATAGTTTAAGTGCCGCGACTTCATATAGGTAGTCGCCTAATACACGAAGTCCTTTATCGAAGTTTTCGAGATGGAAGTGCTCGTTTGGCGCATGGAAGTTTTCGCTTGATAAACCAAAGCCCATTAACACAACAGGTAAGTCAAGAATTTGGTCAAATGCTGCCACAATTGGAATCGAGCCCCCGCCACGTATATAAGCAGTCGGCACGTCATACACACGCTCATACGAACGACCTGCTGCTTGGATCACAGGGTTGTCAAACGGTGTGATGAACGGTGCCCCTTTATCAAATTCTGAAATGGTAATATCAACACCAGCAGGCTTATGCATCTCCACATGTGCTTTTAGCAGGGCAACAATTTCACCTGGGTCTTGATTTGGCACAAGGCGGCATGTAATTTTCGCGCCTGCTTCAGCAGGAAGAACCGTTTTAATGCCTTCACCAGAGAAGCCACCGAATACGCCGTTTACTTCTAACGTAGGGCGTGCCCATATTTGTTCCAGATAAGAGTAGCCCGCTTCACCAAATAATTCGTTCACGCCAACTTCTTCTTTTAATGCCTCTTCATCAAAGTTCAGGTCGCGGTAAGCTTGGCGCTCTTCTTCCGATAACGGGAGGACATTATCGTAGAAGCCTTCTACTTGAATCGTGCCGTGCTCGTCGCGGAATGACGCTAAAATGTCAGCTAATGCATGAATCGCATTTTGTACGCCGCCACCATAAAGGCCTGAGTGTAAGTCGCCCTTTGCTCCGCGCACATCAATTTGAATCCCCGTTAAACCACGTAGTCCGTAGCAAACAGCTGGCTTACCTGGTGCATAAAGCCCCGTATCTGAAATTAAAATTAAATCCGCTGCAAGCTTTTCTTTATTTTTTTCTACATAAGGCGGTAAGTTCGGACTGCCGATTTCTTCCTCACCTTCAATGATGAATTTCACATTCACCGGCAGTGTGCCATCTAGTGCAAATAATGCTTCGATTGTTTTTAGGTGCATAAATACTTGCCCTTTATCATCGGAAGCACCGCGCGCGAATAGTTTATTGTCACGTACTTGTGGTTCAAACGGCGGCGTTTCCCACAGATGTAATGGGTCCACCGGTTGCACATCGTAGTGTCCGTAAAATAGGATGGTCGGCTTGCCGGGTGCATGGAGCCAGTCACCATAAACGACAGGGTGACCACCTGTTTCATCGATCGAGATGTTTTCGAGGTTGACGCGTTTCATCGCAGCCGCTAACCAGGAAGCGGCCATTTGCATATGTTGTTTGTGTTCGGATAGGGAAGAAATACTTTGGATTCGTAAAAAATCGTTTAGTTCTGTTAAGTGTTTGTCACGATTTTCTGCAAAATAAGCATCTAAATTGGCTAAATGACTCATTTGTGAGCCTCCTTCAATAATTCGATAATAGAAATATTATACCATATGGACTGCATCGGCTGAAATTTTGAGGACCTTTATCACATGAATCACTATATTACAAAAGATTTCACTTCACCTTACATCATTGTAAGGTAAATGAAAGCAAATCCGATAGAGTGTAAGAAATAATTCTGCGAAAATAAACTTAACAAAACGAACGCTATATGGAGGCGATCTTTATGAATGAAAAACTAACTTTAATTTATAATGAATTTCATCGATATATTTATCATTTATGTTTAAAATTAACACGCAACACTTCAGAAGCAGAGGATTTAATGCAAGAAGTGTGGGTAAAAGTTGTCCGCTATGAGGATAACTTGACAGAAGTTGACCATGTAAAAGCTTGGCTTACAACGATTACAATGAATACTTTCCGCGACCGCTATCGCAAAAATGTACGCCGTAGTAAATACATGATGAGTCAACCTGAAACATTAGACGTACCGATTTTAGATTTGGTTCCCAATAATGACATTTCAACAGAAGAACAAATCGTCAAAACGGAAATTACGCAAATCGTACAAGAAAAAATGCGTCAGTTAGATGGCATTTATCAAAAAACATTATGGTATTTCTATGTGGATCAATATTCATTAGCGGAAATTTCAACGATTATGAAAGTGTCAGTAGGTACGGTGAAATCACGTTTATTCCGTGCAAAAGCAAGACTAAAGGAAATTTTGTTAGCAGATCAAAAACTAGAAGCTGTTGTAACCGCTTAATCTTCGGCATAACGTCTATCGTGGCGTTATGCTTTTTTGCTTCCTGGAGGGGAGGGGGCAAAAGCCAGCTGTATCCGAGCAAAAGCCAGGCTATCCGGTCAAAAGCCGCTGGTATCCGAGCAAAAAGCCAGGCTATCCGGTCAAAAAGTAGCCGAGCGGTCAAAACGAATGCGTAAGCGGTCAAAAGGCGCTGGTATCCGAGCAAAACGTGGCTGTATCCGAGCAAAAAGCCGGGCTATCCGGTCAAAACCAACCCCAGCCCACATTAAAACTCAAAAAAATCCACGAGAATAATAGATTCTCGTGGATTTTTAACTGTCATGCACACATTTATTAAAAATCGTACGCATTGTGTCGATTTCTTCTTCGGTTAGCATGCCGAACAAATGGTTAATGAGTGTATCAATTTGTTTTCGAGATTGCTCCAATACATGAAGTCCCTGTGCTGTAATGGAGATTTGGGAAGCGCGACGATCATTTTCGCTTTGTGTTTTTTCTATAAAACCAGACTTTAATAGTTTTGTAGTAAGCACTGTTACGCCGCCTGTTGTCACCTTCAAACGATCGGCGATAGCCGAGGGACGCTTTGGGCCTTCGCTTGCTAAATATTCAAGAATTAAAATATGAGATTTAGAAAAACCAAGTTCATTGTGGTTATTCCATTCATTCGCGACTTTACGTTCAAGGGCCGATATTGATTCGAACAGAGCAGCTAGGCTTTCTTTTCTTTTCTGGTCCATTTTGTTCAACTCCAACACAGTCTTTCGCAAATTTATGTAAAAAAGGAAAGCGGATGATATTACTCAACCGCTAATTGTTGTAAGGCATTTAGTTCAAACGCACGTACTTTACGCGGAATGAAACGACGAATGTCCATTTCATTATAGCCAACTTGGATGCGTTTTTCATCTAATAGAATAGGGCTACGTAGCATACGAGGATGCTGTTGAATTAAATTGAACAACTCCTGAATGGATAATTGATCAATATCGACTTGTAAATTTTTAAAATCATTGGAGTTTGTTGCAATGATTTCATCTGTTCCATCTTCCGTCATACTTAAAATATTTTTAAATTCAGCTAGAGTAAGTGGCTGTGATGTAATACGTTTTTCAGTGTAAGCAATATTATTTTCATTTAACCATTTTAAAGCTTTTCGTGATGAGGAACAGCTAGATTGTGTATAAATTGTTACTGACATAATGAAATTCCTCGCTTTCGATTGTTTGATTTTTGAAATAGCTTACGAATAAGATAATTATTATACTTTTATCTTACAAGTAAGATATATGTTTTGCAAGTGTTTTTTTTGTAAATAGACTGTGTATGTAAAAGTTTATCCATTTACTTGTATACCCAGCTCTTTATAAATATATACGTCATTTTTGAGAAAAAGTTTCAGAAAAATGCTATTCATTTACTCAGAACGAAAAAATACCTACAAATAACCTGTTGGTGAGTCAAAAGGCGGTATTAGTATGTATGATTTTATTTTCGTTCTCATGCATTATATAGAAATAAAATTTTCCATTACTGGAGAATGAGTGTATATCCGCCTCTAGACGGAGAGGAAAATCCATTTGGGGACTGTTAAAGGAAATCGCGATTCCAAGTACGATAAGTGTAACAAAACGAAAGGAGCACAACAGATGAAGAACTTTTTAAAATACACAGCAGTTGGTTTTGTCGTCATTATGTTAGTAGCGATTTTAGGACCAATGATCGGAGGATTTTTACTTGGTTCAGCAATCGCCATCTTCGGTGTTTGGGGCTATCAACGCAGCCAGTCTTTCGTGATGAAGCTGCTAAATATCACGATTGTCGCCGCGGGTGTCATGTTTGCGATTGGGAGTGTGCCATTCCTTCTATTATTAGCGGCACCTGTAGTGGGTTACTACACATATAAAGTATGTAAAGACGGCAACTTCAAATTAAAAGAGCAAGACCCATTCGACAATTTTGAAGTCGAGTGGAACAAATTAACGAAATGATAAGGAGCGAGTACACATGAATGTATTACAACGTTTAAGTACAACAGTAGAGGCAATGTTACATGATTTATTTGATTCAGCGGAGCGCAAAAATCCAATTGGGATGCTGAACCAATATGTTCGTCAGGCAGAGAAGGAAACAGAAAAGGTAGGGAAACTCGTGACGCGTCAATACGAGTTGAAAGAAAAAATTGCTGCTGAATTACGAGAAGTAGAGGGGAAACTCGCGAAACGTATGGAGCAAGTAGCGTTAGCAGAAGCAACGGGGGAGCAAGATTTAATCGACTTTACCCAAGCAGAGGTGCAAGCTTATGCAAGCCGAAAAGCATTGCTACAACAAAGCTATGATGAAGCAGCGGCAGAGCATACGAAGCTGGAGCAACAATTTGAACAAATGAAGCACCGTCTACAAGATATGAAAGTGCGTCAATTACAATTAATGAGCAAGGAAAATGTCGCGCATGCGAACTATCGTATGCAAGAAGTTTCGTCCAAGCAAGCCGATATGCATACCGGTAAATTTGACGATGCGGCCGATTATATTGACCGTCTCGCATCGAAAGTGAATCACAACTATGAGGTGACGACTTTTGAGCGACGTTTAGCCGCACTGGAGCAAAAGCAGTAGTATAATAAGGGATGTGAAGGCACTCTTCACTCGGCTGCACGCCTTGTCTGTCAAGCGTTTTCAAGACAGTCTGCATCTTATCCTGTTTTTAAGATTTACCTAAAAATAAGTGTAGACAAAGTCGAACATCGACTTTGTCTACACTTTTCGATGTAAAATCAATAAGGAGGTGGGCAACAAATGAAAAATACAATACTGATTATTATTGGACTCATTATTTTTATTGAACTATTTCTTTTTCATAACGGTGGGGTATGGTTCTTATTGTTTGCCTTTGCTCTTTATCGATTAAGTGTGCGTAAAGGGGAAAAAATGTACGCTGTCGCCGCGCTGATCTTTTTCCTATTGGCGCTATTGTCGATGGTGACGGTGAGGTGGCTCATTCCGGTAGCGGTGATTTATTGGCTTTATACAAGGCACCGAAAAGAGTTGTATGTTGCGGGTCCGTATATGACGCCAGAAAAGCCGTATGCTTGGCAACAGCAAGCGGTGACCCGTCTGTTTGGTAACATCACCATCGATGCAACGAACACGATTTTGCCGTTAGAGCCGACGTTCATTTCGATTTTTCAAGGCATTGGCAAAACAACGATTTTCGTTCCGTATGATGTGGCTTGTACCATTGTAGTCAATCAAGGGTTCGGAAAAGTGCTCATTAATGGGCACGTGACGGACGCCAAAAAACAAGTGTTGCTCGATCAAGGGGCAAGACGAACATGTATGATTCACGTATCAAATGGACTGGGCGAGGTGGAAATATGGCAAAAATAATTGGCTTTTGCTTTCGTACACTATTGCTCATGATTTTGTTAAGTGTTTTTGTGTATGGAGCACTTTTCTTGTTATACGGTCAGCCGAGTGAAAAAAATTGGCGACCACTCATAGAAGAGTCACTTTATACGAACGGGATGCCGTATATCGTAATGATTGTACTCGGTATTGTGCTCGCGAGTTTTCTCATTTCGCTGTGGATGACGTTTATTATTGTATCGAAGGATTTTCAAACGAGTAGACAAATCAAGCGATTACTCGATATTGAACGGTACAAGGAGCCGACATTATCACCGCGCGCGACACGTAAGTCATTAACTGAAGTAGCGGAGCTCATCGATCAACAGCGCAAGACGTTACACCGCATTACAAATGAAAAAGTAGAAGCGGATGAAACGATTGTCCGGCAGCGTTTAGTCGAAGAACGACAACGGCTAGCAAGGGAATTACATGATTCTGTCTCCCAGCAATTATTTGCTGCATCAATGCTGTTATCAAGCGTCACTGAAAATAATGAAGACGCCGCGATTTTAGTGCAGATCGAAAAAATTGTCCAGCAAGCGCAGCTCGAAATGCGGGCACTCCTCTTACATTTACGTCCGATTGCTTTACAAAATAAGACGTTAGCCCAAGGATTACGAGAGTTAATCGAAGAATTGCAACAAAAGGCGAATATGCAACTACATTATGAGTTAGCCGATGTGCCGTTAACGAAAGCGCAGGAGGACCATTTATTCCGTATTGCGCAAGAGGCATTATCGAATACACTGCGACACGCAAAAGCAACAGATGTCGAGTTGCTCTTAATGGAAAGAGAAAAAATGTACATTTTGCGTATTCAAGATAACGGGGTAGGCTTTGACATGCAAGATGAAAAGCTTGGCTCATACGGACTGAAAAATATCGTCGAACGTGCAACGGAAATCGGTGGGGTATGTACGGTGACATCGGTTGTGGGGCAAGGGACAAAGATTGAAGTTCAAATTGCGAAGGGGGTTTCAGCAGATGATTAAGATTGTCGTGGCAGATGATCATGAAATGGTGCGCATTGGCGTCGTCGCCTATCTTTCTGCACAGACGGATATGGAAGTAGTCGGGGAAGCGGCAGATGGTGTCGAAGCGGTCGAAAAGGCGCTCACGCTACGCCCGGATATTGTGCTCCTTGATAATGTGATGCCGAATAAGACCGGGGTAGAAGCGGCAACGGACATTTTAAAGCAGTGGCCCGAAGCGAAAATTATGATGGTAACGAGCTTTTTAGATGATGACAAAGTGTATCCAGCGCTGGAAGCAGGCGCGGTCAGTTATTTACTGAAAACATCGAATGCGAAGCAAATTGCCGATGCAATTCGTCGTACCGTCAACGGAGAATCGGTATTAGAGCCAGAAGTGACGGCGAAAATGATGCAACGTTTGCGCGGCGCGAATACGACCGCACTACATGATGAGTTAACAGAGCGCGAAATGGAAGTATTGCTCCTGCTTGCTCAAGGGAAAACAAATCAACACATTGCCGATGAACTATTTATAGGGATCAAAACGGTGAAAACACATGTGAGTAATATTTTATCCAAGCTTGACGTACAAGACCGTACACAGGCAGTCGTCTATGCTTTTCAACAGGGACTTGTCTAAACAAAAAGCATTCGACCGTCAGAACTGGCTGGCCGAATGCTTTTTTATTTAATCTTTTTGTAATGTTGTCATACGGAATGGATCTAGGATCACATCGATTTCTTCTGCTGTGAAGTAACCGTATTTTAAGCATAGCGAGCGTACGGATTCGTTTGTTTCTAACGCTTCACGTGCAAGCTTCGAAGCGATTTCGTAGCCAACATGTGGTGCAATCGCTGTAATAACACCGATACTGCGCTCCACGTTATTACGTAGTACTTCTTCGTTCGCACGGATACCTTTTAAGCAGTATTCCGTAAAGGCAGTAAAGCCATTTGTCATAATGCGAACCGATTGTAATAAGTTGAATACAAGAACAGGCTCCATTACGTTTAGCTCGAATTGGCCTGCTTCAGACGCCATGGAAATCGTTGTATCGTTCCCAACAACTTGGAAGCCAATTTGGTTGATGACTTCTAACATAACCGGGTTTACTTTCCCAGGCATAATCGATGAACCTGGTTGGCGTTCCGGTAGTAAAATTTCAGCAAAACCTGTTTTTGGACCAGATGCCATAAGACGAAGGTCATTACAGATTTTCGACATATTGAGCATACAGATTTTTAATGCACCTGAAACTTCTGTGTAAATGTCTGTATTTTGTGTGCCATCCACATGATCTTCACATTGCTTGAATGGAAGTCCAGTGTTTTCTTGCACGTACTCAACTGCCGATTTAATATAAGCAGCATCAGCATTCAAGCAAGTACCGATTGCTGTTGCTCCAAGGTTAATTTCATATAAATCTTCTTTTGTTTGCTTAATGCGTTTAATATCACGGCGTAGCACTTTCGCATAAGCAAGGAATTCTTGTCCGAGTCGGATTGGCACAGCATCTTGTAAATGCGTACGCCCCATTTTAATAATATGGTCAAATTCCTTCGCTTTCGCTTCGAATGCTTCAACCATTGTTTCCATTACGTTTAATAGCTCAATTAACACCGTTACCGTTGATACATGAATCGCTGTTGGGAATGCATCATTTGTAGACTGTGCCATGTTTACATGGGAGTTTGGACTAATGATGGCATAATTGCCTTTTTCGTGACCAAGAATTTCAAGCGCACGATTGGCGATGACTTCATTTGCATTCATATTTAATGAAGTACCCGCTCCACCTTGAATTGGGTCAACAATAAATTGATCGTGCCACTGTCCTTCCATAATTTCATCTGCTGCTTGAATGATGGCATTGGCAATCACAGCATCTAAATGGTTTGTTGCAAGGTTCGCTTGGGCTGCCGATTTTTTCACGATCGCGAATGCACGAATTAGCTCCGGATCCACTACTTGTCCAGTAATCGGGAAGTTCTCCTTTGCGCGCATTGTTTGAATTCCGTAGTAAACATTTTTTGAAATTTCCATTGTACCTAAAAAGTCTTTTTCGATACGTGGCGTCATTGTAATTCGCTCCTTAGAAGATTATATTGCCATTGTATAGGAAGTATTTGAAAAAGTTAAATAGAAAATGTATTCCGACGATTTGCATGCAGAGGGTTTCCTATTATGTTGTGTTGTCGATATAATACGTGTACATAAGAAAGATGATTTTTATATCGGGAGGAACAAAAAATGATTCGATCAGTCGGTACAGGCGGCACAAATTTAAACGGTCAAGCGCCGCGAAGAACGCAATCTCAGCCTCGAGCAGAATTTCCGAAGATTGGAACGAAGCCGCTATTAACAGAGGAAGAAGTAAAATCTACACGCAAGCAAGTAATGGTCGGTGTAAAACCGAATGCCGCGATGCAGTCCATATTAGATGAAGAACATGGTGTGATGCGACTGAATGCAGACGGCGACCGATTAGAAGTAAGCAAAAAAGCCATTTCGTTAGCGAAAGAAAAATTATTTGTTTGATGAAGAAGGTTGGGGTTGTCTATTATTGGCCCAAAGTTGTCTATTAACTAGAGTGGATTGTCTATAATCGTTCAGGAGTTGTCTATTATCAATCCCAAGTTGTCTATTAAATCCCAAAATATAAGCGGCACAAAAAAACTATGCCAGCAATCAGCTGGCATAGTTACCTCAAACTTATAAATCCGTTTTCCCTGATGTGAACCAGTCTTGGACGTCCCATACTTTTGTCGCTAAGCCTTCGTAGAAATCAGGCTCGTGGGATACGAGGACAATCGTACCTTTGAATGCCTGCATCGCACGTTTTAGTTCATTTTTGGCATCGATATCTAAGTGGTTTGTCGGTTCGTCAAATACAAGCCAGTTTGTTTCGTGCATCATCAGCTTACATAAACGAACTTTCGCTTGCTCACCACCAGATAGGGAATTCAGTGGGCGTTGGATATGCTCTGATTTTAAGCCAGCGCGCGCTAAAGCAGCACGAACTTGCGCTTGTTCCATCGACGGGAACGCATTCCACACATCATCAATTGGCGTAATTTTATCGGCTTTTACTTCCTGTTCGAAGTAAGACGGATGTAAATAATCCCCGCGTATTACTTTTCCACCAAGTGGGTTGATTTTGCCAAGCATCGTTTTGAGTAATGTCGATTTCCCGACACCGTTCATGCCGACTAAGGCAATTTTTTCGCCGCGCTCGATTTCGAATGTCAGCGGTGGCAGTAACGGCTTGTCCTTGTCATAGCCAATTAATAAATCTTCCGCTTCCACGACATAACGGCTTGAAGCACGAGTTTCTTTAAAGCCGAACTCTGGTTTGACAGCTGTTTCCGGGCGGTCGATACGCTCTAAGCGATCAAGCTGCTTCGCACGTGATTTCGCACGACCTGTCGTCGAGTAACGTGCCTTATTTTTCGCGATGAAGTCCTCTTGCTTTTTAATAAATTCCTGCTGCTTTTCATACGCATCAATATGCTGACGTTTATTGATTTCAGCTAGCTCTAAAAACTTCTCGTATGTCGCTGTGTAACGTGTCATTTTCGAGAACTCTAAGTGGAAAATCACATCGACCACTTCATTCATAAATTCCGTATCATGCGAAATGAGTAGGAAAGCATGTGGGTAATTTTTCAAATAGTTTCTTAACCATGAAACGTGCTCTTCATCTAAATAGTTCGTCGGCTCGTCTAGTAATAATACTTTTGGCTTTTCAAGTAAAAGCTTTGCAAGCAATACTTTCGTACGTTGTCCACCTGAAAGGGCTGCTACGTCACGCTCAAGGCCGATTGCATCTAGCCCTAAACCACGCGCTACCTCTTCAATTTTCATATCTAATGAATAGAAATCACCTGCATCTAGTGCATCTTGAATTTCCGCCATTTTTTCTAAAAGTGTTTCATAATCTGCATCTGGGTCCGCCATTTGCATCGAAATTTCATTTAGTTCTTCTTCCTTTTTATAAAGCGGCAAGAACGCATCACGTAACACATCGCGCATTGTGCGACCTGCTGTTAATACCGTGTGCTGATCCAGGTAGCCGTAATGTGTACCAGGTAGCCATTCCACTTTTCCTGTATCGTGAATTTGTTGCCCTGTAATGATACCCATTAATGTCGATTTCCCGACACCGTTTGCGCCAACTAAACCGATGTGGTCGCCTTCTACAAGACGGAATGAAACATCTTTAAAAAGTGTACGGTCGCCAAATGAATGTCCTAAATTTTCAACTGTTAAAATTGCCATACCTATCCTCCAACTATTGCTTCGTTATTTTCATATAAAAACTCGCGGTGGAAAATACCGCGAGCAGATTAGAAAGCAGCCAGCTGTTTGTTTAATTCTGCTAGTCGTGCTTCCATTTTCTCAAGGCGCTCTAAAGCTTGTTTCACTGAACCTTCGTGCCCTAATGATTCAAGCTTTTCCATATCGCCTTGTAGGTTGATATAGTCCATTTTTAACTCTGTAATTTCCTGTTGAACTTGTGCTTTCGTAAGCATAAAAAATACGCCCCTTTACAAACAATCGCTACGCCTTATTGTAGCACATGAAAGGGAAGTTTGAGAATGAGGGAGATTCAGGCAAGTACATCTAAAAATACATTCGATATTAAGCAAGTAAAAAACACGCTTACAACTGTGCTAAATGGCGCCCGTATGCAAAGTCTAGTAATAGCGCTTGCAAAATTTCATTGTTTCCTAATATATCTAATGAGCGCTGCTTGCGAATGGCGCGGTCTCGGCGATGCTCATGAAGAAGTAGCTCCATCACGGCATTTTGAATGGACGATTGTTTAATTTTACGCCCTAAACCTAAATGGATAAAACCGTTCAATTCGCGTGCAAAGGAATGTCCAATTTCACGTTCTTGCTGCGCCAGCGTAATACATGGAATGCTGACGGCGGCCACTTTATACGGTGTATAGTTATTGTTACATACGACAATATCGGCACTATGAAGTAGCTCGTATAAAGCATCACTCTTTTGCACAATTTTCCCGTTGCGGCGGCTCAGCAGCATCATTTGTAAATCACTGACGGAATGCTTATATTCATCATCGATTGCCACCGAAATTTTAAGTGGAATATGCAGCTGGGTTAAATGGCGCAATGTACGGTATGTGAGATTGTTTTCATCCCCGTCCTCAAAGGCAATAACAATATGGGGGGGATCATTTTCAATCATCGTATTGCGCTCGGCTGCAATTTCTTGCAATTGTTCCTCTACTGCAAATGCATAGCTACCTGCTAATGTATTAGGTGGTAATAGTTCACCTGAGCCTAGCTCCTCAAATAGCGCCAATACATTGCAGTCCACTAATACATTGCCACTCCCGAAATCATCGAAGTGAACCATTGTTTTACACAACGGTCGTAGCAATTCGATTTGTTCAATTAATGAATCTCTACCATCTTGGATGATTAAATCTAACTCTAAATTACGGAGTGCCTTGACAAGCTCCTCGTACTTTTCAAATAAAACAGGTGTAATACCTGAATCTTCAAATTGTTTTAATATAATCGGATTGTTTGTTTTAATAAACATAAATACTGATTCTTCATCTAATAACTTACTTAAAATCATTGCTCGTTTAAATGGATATAAGCCTTTAAAAGGGCATTGTTCTACGATAAAAGCAATTTTTCTTTTTTGATTTGGCATGTTTCATCGCATCCTTTCTCTTGCATGTTCTTTTTAAAATATGGTGAAAAATTGGTAAGTATGTGTGAAAATGAAACAAAAAGCATATCAAACTATGAGTAAAGGTGTTTTTCTAAAGCCATTTCCATTTTTAGAAGAGTTTTAAATAGAAAGGTGGTTTTTTATATGGGCATGCGTTCAGCAATTGTCGTTGGTGCAACGGGACTAGTCGGATCAAAGCTTGTGCAGCTGCTTTGTGAAAGTAAGGAATATATTTCGGTCACAGTGCTTACAAGAAGACAACTGAACTATACACATAAAAAATTAGTAGAACGAATGGTGAATTTTGATGAGTTAGTTGAATCTGATTTGGAGTTTGCTGATGACGTATTTTGCTGTCTCGGGACAACGATTAAAAAAGCAGGGACGAGAGAACAATTTGAAAAGGTGGATATTGAGTATCCGCTACATATTGCAGCGATGGCGAAAAAGCGTGGTATCCAGCATTTCATCGTCATTTCAGCCATGGGGGCCAATGAAAAATCGATGGCGTATTACAACCGGGTAAAAGGGAAGCTCGAAAAAGAGTTGATTGACATGGATTTGCCACAGCTCTCCATCGTGCGCCCATCGCTGCTTGTCGGCAATCGCCAAGAATTTCGACTAGGGGAAAAAGTAGGGGAAGTCGCACTTCGAACGCTCAATCCACTCCTCATTGGCCCGCTGAAAAAAGCGCGTTCCATTGAAGCGAGTCAAGTCGCTCTTGCCATGAAAGTCATTGCACTACACGGCCAAAAACAGAAAGTCTCGATTTATTCATCCGATGAGCTTATGGCGATGCATATGCCAGCTACAGAGGCGAAAGAGGACATGTCCCGAGAAAGTATATTTAATTGGGACAAACGAAAAAATGACGAGGTCCCTCTAGATGAAGAAGTCGTATTTGACCGTGATAAATTAAAGGAATTAGAAGTAAAAAAAGAACAAAAATAATCTACAGATAGTAAAAGACCGTCTAGAAAACGGAGGAATGGCTATGCCTCATTTTATTTTATTTGAACTCACCTGTATTATTTTTCTCGGTATGTTAGCACAATGGGTTGCATGGCGTTTCCGCATACCTGCCATTGTTGCGATGTCACTGATGGGCTTAATCATTGGCCCGTTTACGGGGTTATTTAATCCGTCTGAAACATTCGGCGATGTGTTTAATCCATTTATCTCCCTTGCTGTGGCGATTATTTTATTTGAAGGTAGCTTGAGTCTCGATTTCCGAGAAATAAGAGGGTTTCGCAAGGCAATTTTACGTGTTTCCACAGTCGGTGCGTTGATCGCGTGGATTGCGGGCTCTCTTGCGGCTCACTATGTAGCCGGGCTTTCATGGGCCGTGGCATTTGTCATCGGGGGTTTATTTATCGTAACAGGCCCGACTGTCATTCTGCCTCTTTTACGGCAAGCAAAATTAAAAGAACGACCGGCCGCCATTTTAAAGTGGGAAGGGATTGTCGTCGATCCGTTTGGGGCATTACTTGCGTTATTTGCCTTTCAAGTTGTACTTACGACGAATCATTTAGAAGGTGGTACAACGATTCTGGCGTTTTTCTTATCCTCTGTTGCCGCCGCTGTTATTGGGGCAGCGTTTGGCTTCATACTTGGTATCTTATTAGAGCGGGGCTTCATTCCAGAATACTTAAAATCGCCAATTGTGCTTGCATCTGTCCTCATGTCCTTCGCGCTTTCCGATTTAATCATGCACGAAACGGGTTTATTAGCCGTTACAGCGATGGGACTGGTGATGGCGAATATGCACTTAACGAGTCATCATGATTTATTGCATTTTAAAGAAAATATTTCGGTGCTATTGATTTCGAGCGTGTTTATTATGTTAACAGCGTCACTGACAATGGATACGTTATTGGCCATTTTAAATTGGCGTATGTTGTTATTTGTGTTAGCGATGATGTTTATCGTGAGACCGTTATCGATGTGGATTGCGACGATCAACGTAGGGCTCACAAAAGAAGAAAGGACACTGATCGGGTGGATTGCACCACGCGGGATTGTAGCGTTAACCGTGTCCGGTTACTTTGCAAATGCTTTACAAAATGCCGGATTTCA